>NZ_JBFAOG010000003.1:0-387044 GCF_040659695.1 Modestobacter sp. NPDC049651 | reverse complement strand
CGCGTCGGCGCGGGTGTGGGCATCAGCCAGTGCCTGATCGTTACCGCTGGCGGTGAGGTCGGCGGGCAGTGCGGTGGTTGGCAGGCCCAGGGCGCCCCAGGTGTCGGTGGCGCGCTGACCGCCGCCGGCCACGACGGCCGGGTCGTCCTGACCCATGACGATGGCTCGGTTGCCCTCGGTGAGAGCGAAGGTCGGGTTGCCGCCCGGGCTGTACTGGGTGACGTCGATCGCCGGGATGCCGCCGGCGACCGGGGTGGCGGTGTTGACGGTGCGACCGTTGACGTCGAGGTAGGAGACGGTGGCGCTGGCCCAGTCCCGGACCACGGTGTCATCGCTGGCCCAGTGGTCACCCACCGACGCCGCGGAGGGCGCGTTGGTGGGGAAGACCGCGGTGGCGTCGGTGGGCGGCATCTCCTGCCCCCACCAGCGGGTCACGGCGTAGCTGAGGTCCTGCGCGCCGCCAGCGGCCTTAGTCAGCGGCACCCCGTAGACGATGTTGGTCGAGGCGGTGCCGTTGCGGTCATCGACGCTGCCGGGGGTGAGGGTGGGGCGGGCGACGGTGACGATTCGCCCGTCCGCGCCGGGCTGGTTGACCTCGAACGCCGGGCCGCTGCGGGCGTAGGTGAACGTCCAGGGCTGGCGGCTGATGTCGGCGACGGTGGCCAGCCGGCCGGGGCGGGTGACCGACTTGGTGGTCACGTTCCCGGTGTTGGCGTCCAGCACCAGGGCGTTGGGGTAGGGGACTGGAGACTCGTAGGTGTAGGTGGTGGTGAGCGCGGTCTGTCCGGGGTAGCTGCCGCCGGTGATCCCCGGCCGCGGGTCCGACACTTGGGTCAGGTACCCGGCCTTGTCGTAGGTGTAGGTGGCCAGCTGGGTGGCCACCGGGGCCCCCATCGGGGTGGCCGGGTCGGTGGCGTACAGGTCGATCCGCACCACCCGGGACACGTTCTTGGTGGCGCCGCTGGCGTCGGTGGTCGACACGGTGTCCGACCAAACGGGGGCGAGCACCCGGCAGCCGGCCGGCAGCGACCCGATCGGATCGGTGACGCAGCGGGTGGCGGTCGCGTCGTTCAGCGCGGGGTTGAGTGCGGCAACCCGAGTCAGTCGCAGCTTCCCGTTCACGCTCTGGTACTGGTAGCGGGTCTTGCCGCCGGTCGCGCCACTGGTGACCGGGTTGACCTCCGACACCGTCCACACGTCGGTCGGGCTGCCGGCCACCTGCGCGAAGCTGGTGACCACGCCCGAGGCGGTGTCGGTGAGGGTGTAGACGGTGTCGGCGGAGTCGGCGCTCAGCTTGAACGCCTCCGCGCCGGGCTCGGGGATCCAGGACGCGTTGTCGGCGCTGCGGGTGTAGGAGATCGTCGACCCGTCGGTCATCACCACGTCCCGGGACGTGGGCGAGGTTCTCTTCACCTGCGTGTAGTCCGCATCGGCGGTCTCGGCGACCCCACCCATCCGCCACTGCGGGCCGAACGCCTCATCGGCCTTGTCCCGGCTGCCGGCGTCGGTGGAGCGGGACCCGTAATCCCGCGAGATGGACACCCCGAACGCCGAAGCGTCGGTGTCGGACAAGCTCAGCTCACCGGTGAGCAGATTGACCGTGCCGGGGCCAGCGGCAGCGGTGCCGGACTGACCGGAGTTCGGGTCATAGGTCACCCCGAACACGGGCGCGGTCGGGGCCTGCTGCCCGGTGGTGTCGGTGAACAGCACCCGGGCATCCAGCACGCCGCCGACACCGTCCAGCTGCAGGCCGGCATCCCAGTAGACGACGTTGCCGGTCGCGGCGAACTTGGTGCCGTCGGCGGTCATCGGCATGGGCGCGCTGGTGCAGTTGCTGCTGCACAGCGGGGTGCCGTTCTTGTCGTACACGGTGGCGAGGTTGATCGGCTTCCACGAGTCGGCCGCGCCGCGGCGGTACTGCAGCTGCGGCTTGGTGCGCCTGCTGACCCAGGCCGAGTCGACCGCGACCGCGATCGGGATCCGTCGGCCGGCGCGCTGGTTGCGGGCCGGCTGGGTCAGCTGCACCCCGTTGGCCTCAGCGTTGGCGGCCCGCGTGGTCGGGTCGTAGATGATCCGGCCGCCCTCGAAGTCTTGCTGGTAGTCGCCGTTGCCCAGCTGGCGCTCCTCGCTGGTGGGCATGCCCAGCCAGCCGGGGTATCCGCCGTTGGCGGCGTAGGTCTGCCAGATCGTGCCCAGCACCGCGTGCGCGCCGATGCCAGACCGCCAGTACACCGACCCACGCTGGAAGTCGTTGTAGTACACCCCGCCGGGGCCGGCCTGCTCGTCGGTCATGGGCATGCCCAGGCGCCCGCCGTCAGAGCCCCACTCGTTCCACTTGTCCCGCAAAGCACCCTTGACGTAGTGCGCACCGGTAGCAGCCGACCAGATCAGTGTCGCGTCCTTGAAGTTGTTGTACGGGTTCCCTCCGTTACTCCACAGTTCATCGGTGATGGGATAGCCGAGCACCGAGTTGAGCCCGCCGAGTGCCCGCCACTTGTCCTTCAGGGCGCCCAAGATCGCGTGGGTGCCAATGCTCGGGTCGGGGCTCCACGAGATGAACCCGTTCTGGAAATCGTTGTAGTAGCCACCGCCCACATTGGCGGCTCGCTCTGTGTCTGTGGGCATGCCCAGGGCGCCCCACGGGCCGTCGAACGACGTGTAGAGGTTGCGGATCGCCCCGCACACCTTGAGGTTGTTGTAGTAGGTGCAGTTCTCCCACGAGATGTTCAGGTGGGGAGCCTCACCGGGCCTGACGTGGCCGGAACCGAACCGCTTGTAGCTGGTCCAGTCGCCCTCATCGGCTGTCAGCAGCAGACCAAGGTTCGAGTAGCCGTCGTAGTACCCCTGGTCACCGTTGGCCCAACTCTGGGCGATGGGCTTGATGTCGTGGAACTCCCATGCCGCGCCGCAACCCGAGTAGCCGTGAGAGTAGGTCTTCGCGACGTTCTGGTCTTGCGTGCCTGGTGTAGTCGTCCAGGTGACCCGGTCCTTGTACCAACCGTCGGCAATCGGGGAGATGTAGACGGTGCGCGGTTGGCATGTGGAGGAGTGGGAGTTGTAGAGGGACAGATTGGCCGAAGTGACCTGGTTTTCCGAGCCGACGAAGCCGGTGTTGGCAACGTCGAAGTAGAGCAGCGCCTCGGCGGGCGCCCAAACGGTGTTGGTCACCTGGCGGAGTCCGACCTGCAGGTCGCCGTTGTAGTCGTAGGACCAGTAGTTCTGGTTCGGGAAAGCCTCGTCGTCGTAGGTGGCGTAGCTCTTGGTGGCGTTGGTGTCCTGGTCGATGGAGGTCACCTGGGTGAACCAGGGGTCGATCGTGACCGGATAGATGCGGGCGGGGTCGGCCAGCCAGTCCGCGGCCACGCTCATCTCCACTGTCACCCTCGAGCCGGCCTGGCTCACCAGCCGGACGGCCACCGGCGCCACGGCGGGCTGAACCGGAAGACCGTCGGCCCCCGCGGGGCCGACGGTCTCGTGTGCAGCGCCCTTGTCGAAGGTGGCCACGAGGGCACCGGAGGAGTCGACGAACTCGACACCGCTGGGCATCCCGGCAGCGTCACTGACCTGCTGCGCGGTCACCCCCGCAGGCACGGTGAACTCGTCGCGGTAGGCGCCCGTGGGCGACCCGAGTGCTGCCCGCGTCGGAACAATGACTGACTCTTCCGCGCCCGTGGCGGTCACACGGACCACTACGTCGCGGCCACCGGACAGCGCGTCCGGGTACGCGGCGACCGTCGGATCGGCCGTGGCGACGGGCTCACCCGTCTGCCTGGTCGTCGGCGCACGCCCGGCAATCGCGACATCGACCATCCCAACCGGGCCCCAAGAGAACACCGACCCGGCCGACCCTGACTGGATCAACCCATCCGTGGCTCCCGACCGGTCGGCCACCCGCCCAGACGAATCATCGGCCGCAGAGGCCTGCCGTCGGCCACCAGCCGAGGGAAGAGACAGGTCCAGCGGTCGCCAGTCACCCGCATCATCCTTGAAACGTTCGGGCTGCGCGCTCACCGACGTGCTGAACGTGCCATCGGGGTGCGCGACCGTCTGCGAGCTCGCGGTCGTCGCTTCCTCCACGACCACCGGCGTCTTGGACGACCGCGCCTCCGCGGACGCGTCCGCCAGTGCCTCCTGCGCGGGATCGGCCGGCTCTGTGGGGCTCCCATCGGCAGGCGCAGACGATGATCCCGAGCCCTCGCCCGCCGGCGGGTCGGCCGGCGCGGGTGCCTCGACCGCATCCGGGGCGGCCTGCGCGTTCATCGCACGAGCCGAGGCACGCTCCGCCGCCTGCTGCACGGCCGATGAATCCTCGGTCACCGGCTGCCCCACGTTCGACGACGAGGACGGGCTGGCCTGCGCCGGCACCGCCTCCAGAACGCCAACCGCAAGAACAGCGGACAGCACCACGACCACCGGTGTCCGGGAACGCCACGAACGGACAGGCGAGAAGGCAGAACGAGGGCGCACGCGAGGACCTCTCCCACAGCAGGCAGACGATGCCGAGCCGAGGAAGGGTCAGGACCGGCGGATCAGCGCGCACACAGTGGCAGCGCGCAGTCACGCAGAGCAATACCCAGATAGAACACAAGTTGGTAACAGCACGCACCTACTGCCCTCTCGGCTCGATGCCCACCCGAGCCGGCTCCGGGATCACTCATCAACAGCCGATATGTGGCTGATGCTGCAGGCAGGGCAGCCACGCTCAGATGCGATCGACGTTCAGCTGAGCGCTGACCTTCTGTCGGCCTGCGGCCGACTCGTCGTCAGCCGAGCAGGCGGGAGCGGCGGATCCGGCGGTCGGGGTCGACGGTGTCGGCGATCGCGGCGGCCTGCTCGCGCACGTCCGCCGGCAGCGCGTCGGGCACGTGCGCCGCGCCTTCCACCCACGAGCCCGGCGTCGACCCGGCGTCCGCGGCCGACCACACCTCCCGCGCCCGGGCGAAGGCGGCGTCGATGCGTTCCCGCGGGAACGCGTCCAGCGACCCGACCGCGTGGACGAGGAACTCCCCCGGCGGCGCCACCACCGCCCCGGCGCGGCGCACCGGCGCACCCGCCACGTGCCGCAGCTCCAGCATCACCACGCCGGCGTCGTCCGGCACCGCCGTCGCGAGCAGGTCCGCCGCGATCCCCGGCGTCGACCCGTCCAGCCACCGCGCGTCCCCGACGGCCGGCGTCGCCGCCGGCGGGTCGAGGCGGATCCGCGCCAGCCCGGCCGCGTCGGTCGGCCCCCAGCTGTCGGTCACCGGCGCCGCCGCGGCCCGCATCGCGTCCAGCAGCGGCGCGGCCGCCGCCGGCCCGTCCGGGTCGGCCACCGCCAGGTGGACGACGGCCCGCCCCTGCAGCTCCGCCGGGAACAGCGGCAGCGGCGGCACGTGCAGCACCGAGATGCTCGTCGACACGCTGCCGGCCAGCGTCCCGATCACACTCGCCCAGGCGGCGAGCAGCTCCGGCAGCGCCTCGGCGTGCCACAGCAGCGCACCGGCGTGCAGGTCGGCCGCGGGCACCAGGTCGAACTCCAGCGTGTGCGCGATGCCCACCCCGCCGGCGCCGCGGAACGCCCACATCGCCGCCCGGTCGACCTCGTCGGTGGCGTCGTCCGCCGCCGTGCGCGCCTGCCCGCCGCCGTCGACGTAGTGCACCGCGCGCAGCGACCCGCTGGCCAGTCCGTCGCGCCGCACCAGCCAGCCGATGCCGCCGCCGAACGTGTACCCCGACACCGACACGGTCGGCGCCGAGCCGGCGAGCCCCAGCAGCCCGTGCTCCTCCGCCGCCGCGTTCACCGCCGCCCAGGTCGCGCCCGCGCCGACCACCGCGACCCGGGCGTCCGGGTCGACCGACACGTCGGAGAGCCGCGACGTGTCGAGCAGCACCGCCTCCTCCCCCACCGGCGCGCCGGCGCCGTGGCCGGTCGGCTGCGGCACCACCTCGAGCTGCCGGTCCAGCGCGGCGATCTCGGCCAGCGCGGCCGCGACGTCGCCGGGGGCGGTGACGACGGCGACCCGGGCGGGCCGCTGCACCACCGACGACGTGTGCGGACTGGTCGCCGCCGCGTAGGCGTCGGAGGACGGGTCGACGAGCATCGGGGGCTCCTCGGTGCCGGGGCCGGTGGTCAGACGGTCGGGACGACGACGACCTTGCCGGGCAGCTCCCCGCCGGCGGCCCGGGCGTGCACGTCGGCGAGCCCGGTGAGCGGCACCCGCTCACCGACGTCGACCCGCAGCTCACCCCGGTCGACCAGCGCCACCAGCTTCGCCAGCTGGTCGGCGTCGCTGTCCACGAACAGGTCGATGCCCCGCACCCCGCGCGCCTCGTCGGACGGCGCGGGCATCCACACCGTGGTGTTGACCAGCAGCCCGCCGTCGCGGACCAGCCCGACCAGCCCGGCCAGCTGCTCGGGGGCCACCGGCGCGAGGTTGAGCACCAGGTCGACCGGCTCGGTCACCGCCGCGGCCACGTCGGTGGCGGTGTGGTCGACGACCTCGTCGGCGCCGTCGGTGCGCACCCGCTCGCTGCTGCGCGGGCTGGCGGTGGCGATCACGTGCGCGCCGGCGTTCTTCGCCAGCTGGACGGCGTAGCCGCCGACCGCGCCGCCCGCGCCGTTGACCAGCACCCGCTGGCCGGCGACGAGCCCGCCGTGGTCGAACAGCGCCTGCCAGGCGGTGAGCCCGACGATCGGCAGCGCGGCGGCGTCGGCCAGCGGCACGGTGGTGGGGGCCGGCGCCAGCACGTCGGCCGGGGCGAGCACGTACTCCGCGGCCGCGCCGTCGCCGGTCATCGGCAGGAAGCCGACGACGGCGTCGCCGACCTGCACGCCGTCCACTCCCTCGCCGAGCGCGTCGACCGTGCCGGCGACGTCGATACCGGGGGTGTGCGGCAGCGCCACCGGGATCGGGCCCTGCATGAACCCGCCGCGGATGTTGCCGTCGACCCCGTTGAACGAGGTGCCGGCGACGCGGATGCGCACCTGGCCGGCGCCGGGGGTGGGCACCTCGACGTCCTCGACCCGCAGGACCTCGGGCCCACCGAACTCGTGGAAACGGACTGCCTTCATGGCCTGGCTCGCTCTCTGCTCAGCGGCTGTTGCTTCGAGTTCGAAGCAGCTGGTGGCAAGATAGCACTAGCTTCGAATTTGAAGCAAGTGATGAGCAGGGGATGGCGCGGTAAGTGCCGCGTGGCGGCCTAGGGGTTCTTGCGGCGGCGGGGCGCGGCCGACCGGGGCGGCGCCGCGCGCATGTGCCGGCGCACCGGCGCGAGCAGGCCGGCCAGCGTGCCGACGTCCTCGCGGGACAGCGGCTCCAGGAGCATCTGCCGCACCACCGCGATGTGCCCGGGCAGCACCTCGCCGATCAGCGCGCGCCCGGCGTCGGTGATGGTGACCGTGGTGCCCCGTTCGTCGTCCGGCGACGGCGCACGCACCACCAGACCGGCCTGCTCCAGCAGCCCCGCCTGGTAGGTGAGCCCGCTGCGGCTGTAGACCACGCCGTCGGCCAGGTCGGTCATCCGCTCGCTGCCGGTCGGCGAGTCCAGCCCGAGCCGGGCGAGCAGCTGGAACTGCACGTAGCTGAGCCCGCCGTCCTCGCGCAGCTGCTTCTCCACCGCGTGCCGCAGCAGGCTGGTGACCTCGACGAGGTCGAAGTACGCGGCCAGCTCGACCGGGTCGAGGGCCGGCTGCTCGTCGGGCACGGGCGAGTCAGCGGCGGGCGACGAAGGCCCCCGCGGCCTCGCGGAGGTCCTTGGTCGGCCGCAGCCAGGCGCCGTCCACCGGCAGCGCGTCCAGCCGGACCCGGTCCAGCGGGGCGGCGAAGGCGCCGGGGACGTCCTCGATGTCGATGAAGTGCAGCAGGTCGGAGCTGATCGCGTAGCCGGCGACCTCGCTGAACGCGACGACGACGACCTCGGTGCCCTCCCGGGCCAGCTCCTCCAGCGGCTCGGCGAAGTTGCGGCCGTCGCCGGAGAACACCACCAGCCGGCGCAGCTGGTGGCTGTCCCGCCGGACGCTGATGTGGTCGAGCATCGACTGGTCGATGTCGTCGTCGGGCTGCAGCTTCGGCCGGGCGAACACCGCGTACCCGAAGCTGCGCAGCGCCTCCACCCAGCGCTGCAGCGAGATCGCGTGCTGCGGCGGCACGTTCGCGAAGACGCACGCCTCGACCTCGGGGGCCTCCGGCGCGTACGGGTCCCCCGCGCCGTCGACGAACCACGCGGCGATCGCGTCGAACCGCGGGCGGGACGCCGCGGTGGGCCGGGCGCCGATGACCGTGGCCAGCGTCATGTCGATGTTCGGGGCGTCCCACACCAGCAGGTCCAGCGGCGGGCGCGCGTCGTCGGACCCCCGCGGGTCGTAGCCGCCTGCGGACGTGGGTTCGCCGTCGAGCACCTCGGTCACCGGCCCAGTCTGCCGGTCCGGCCGCTCGACGCGCACCGGCGGCCCACTCGGCGCGGTGGCGCGCCGGCGGCGTCGCACGGTCACCGGCGCACCTCACCGGGGACGACGGCCGCCCGCTCGACCAGCTCCGCGACCGGCACCCCGGCCGGGAGCGTGCCCAGCACCCCGAGCCCGTCAGCGCCCAGCCGGGTCGCGCAGAACGCGTCGGCGACCGCGGGCGGGGAGTACCGGACCAGCAGCGACGCCTGCAGCAGCAGCGCCAGCCGGCCGGCGATCCGCCGGGCCCGCAGCGGCAGCTGGTCGGGGTCGGCGAGCTCCGCCGCGAGCCCGGCCAGCGCCGCGTCGTACCGCGCGTCGGCGCCGCGGGCGGTGTCCAGCTCGGCCCGGACGGCGGCCAGCGCCGGCGACCCCGCGCCCAGCGCGCGCAGCACGTCGAGGGCGATGACGTTGCCCGACCCCTCCCAGATGGAGTTCAGCGGCGCCTGCCGGTAGAGCCGCGGCATGCCCGACTCCTCCACGTAGCCGTTGCCGCCGAGCACCTCCAGCGCCTCGGCGACGGCCGTCGGCGTCCGCTTGCACACCCAGAACTTGGCGACCGCGCCCGCCAGCCGCAGGAAGTCGCGGTCGCCGGCGTCCTGCGCGGCGGCCAGCCGGACGCCGAGCGCGGTCGCGGCCTCGCTCTCCAGCGCCAGGTCGGCCAGCACGTTCTGCATCAGCGGCTGGTCGGCCAGCAGCGCGCCGAACACCGTCCGGTGCCGGGCGTGGTGCACCGCCTGGGTGAGCGCCGCCCGGGTGGTCGCGGCCGAGCCGAGCACGCAGTCCAGCCGGGTGGTGGCGACCATCTCGAGGATCGTGGGCACCCCGCGGCCGGGCGGGCCGACCAGGAAGCCCGTCGTCCCGTCGAACTCGACCTCGGACGAGGCGTTGGCCCGGTCGCCGAGCTTGTCCTTGAGCCGCTGCAGCCGGAACACGTTGCGCTCGCCGCCGGGCAGCACCCGGGGCACGAGGAAGCACGACAGCCCCTCGGGCGCCTGGGCGAGCACCAGGAACAGGTCGCTCATCGGCGCCGAGGTGAACCACTTGTGCCCGGTCAGCGCCCAGCTGCCGTCGCCGGCCTCGACCGCCCGGGTGGTGTTGGCCCGGACGTCGGAGCCGCCCTGCTTCTCGGTCATCCCCATCCCGGCGACCAGGCCCCGCTTGGCCCACGGGTCGGCCAGGCCGAACTGGTACTCCCGGCTGGTGAGCCCGGGCAGCAGGCCCGCCGCCAGCTCGGGGGCGGCCCGCAGCGCCGGGACGACGGCGTACGTCATGGTCACCGGGCAGCCGTGGCCCGCCTCGACCTGCGTCCAGCCCAGGTAGCCCACCGCGCGGCGGACGTGCGCGTGCGGGCTCGGGTCCGCCCACGGCGCGCCGGCCAGGCCGTGCCCGACCGCGGTGCGCATGAGCTCGTGCCACGCGGGGTGGAACTCCACCTCGTCGACCCGGTGGCCGTACCGGTCGTGGGTGCGCAGCCGCGGCGGGTGCTCGTCGGCCAGCCGGCCCCACTCGCGCGCCTGCTCGCTGCCGGCCAGCGCACCGAGGTCGGCCAGCGAGTCCAGCGCCGCGGCGCCCGCGTGCCGCAGGCAGGCCTCGGCCAGCGCGGCGTCCCCGGCGATCGGGTCGTGGCCGGCCAGCGGCGGCGGCTGGTTGGTCACCTCGTGGGTGAGGCTCATGCCTGCACCGTAGGGGTCAGGGCTGGACCAGCTTCTCCAGCGCCACCTTGGCCAGCGGCGCGTACGCGGCGACCAGCGGCAGCGGGCCGTCGACGCGGAGCCCGGTGGTGGTGCCGCCGCCCGGCGCGGCCTCCACCCAGTGCTCCAGCCGCAGGTGCACCGGGCCGCTGCGCACCTGCCAGGTCCACCGACGGGCCGCCTCGTCGACCTCGTCGACGACGAACGGCAGGCCGATGCCCAGCGGCGCCCGCACCGTGCCGGAGACCCCGGCGGCCAGCCGCGGAGCGTCGGCGTCGACCCCGGTGATCTGCGGCGACCAGGTCGGCCAGCGCGCGGGCTGCATGAAGCGCTCCCAGGCCTCGGCGGGGTCGACCGGCCCGGTCGCGGTCAGCGTCTGCTCACTCACGAGGCTCCCGGTGCCCGCCCGGGCGTCCCCCGACACCCGGGCGGGCGCACCGCGGTCCGCCCCCGAGAGTGACCCCGGCCACGACAGGTTACGGCCGGACAGGTTTCGTTGCGAGCATCACGCAGTCGGCCCGCCGAGCAGCAGCGACCGGACCAGCTGCAGCGACACCGTCGTCGTCCGCTGCCGGAAGGCCTCCCGGCCGCCACCGACCACCAGCGACCGGCTTGCCGAGCCGTCCGGACCGACCGCCACCAGGTGCACGGTGCCCACCGGCTTGCCCGGCGTGCCGCCGCCCGGACCGGCGATGCCGGTGACCCCGATGCCGACGTCGGCACCGAACCGGGCCCGGGCGCCGTCGGCGAGCGCCGCGGCGACCTCCGGGCTGACCGCGCCGTGCGTGTCGAGCGTTCCCGCGGGAACGCCCAGCAGCTCGCGCTTCGCGGCGTCGGCGTAGGCGGCGACGCCGCCGAGGAACCAGCGGGAGGCGCCGGCCCGGGCGCTGAGCCGCGCCGACAGGGCGCCGCCGGTGTCGGCCTCGGCGACGGCGAGGGTCAGCCCGCGGTCGGCCAGCGCGCCGGCGACCAGCGCGTCGACGTCCGGGCCCTCGCTGAACAGGGTGGCCCCGAAGTCCGTGCGCACCGCGGCGACCAGCCGGTCGTAGGCGGGCGCGGCGTCGGGGGCGAACCGGGTGACGATCTCCAGCTCGCCGTCGCGCAGGCAGGTGGTCACCTCCAGCCCGGTGAGCTGGTCGTCGACCCGGCGCAGCGTCTCGGCCAGCTCGGACTCCGGCGTGCGCCACAGCCGCAGGGTCTCCTGGCGCAGCTCCCCCGCCCCGGCGAGCACCCGGCGCACCGGCTCGGCGGCGAGCACGGCCGGCCACATGCCCTGCAGCTCGGGCGGCGGCCCGGGCAGGACGACGACCGGCGGACCGGTCCGTCCCGCCGCCGGGGGCACCACCAGCCCGGGCGCGGTGCCGACCGGCTCGAGCACGGTGGCGCCGTCGGGCACCTGCGCCTGCTTGGCGGTGGCGGCCGCGGTCGACTCCGGCTCGGTGGCCCAGCCGCGGGCGGCGGTCAGCCGGGCCACGATGCCGGCGATCCGCTGCTCCAGCGCGGGGTCCAGGTGCACCGGGCGGCCCTGGTGGTCGGCGACCACCTGGGCGGTGAGGTCGTCGGCGGTCGGGCCGAGACCGCCGGTGGTGATCACCAGGTCGTTGCCGGCGGCCAGGAACCCCAGCGCGGCGTACAGGTCGGCCGCGCGGTCGCCGACGACCACCACCGACCCGACGTCCACGCCCAGCTGCCGGAGCTGCTCGGCCAGCCACGGCCCGTTCCGGTCGGCCACCCGCCCGGTGAGCACCTCGGTGCCGGTGACGACGATCCCTGCGCGCACTGCCACGCGGGAACCCTAGGACCCGCCCGGCCGCGCTGCCCGTCGTCCACCCCCGGCTACGGTGACCCGGACGCCGGTGCCGGGTGACCGCCCGCGACGAGGAGGAGCCGTGAACCAGCCACACCCGCCGCTGCCGGACTACCGGCCGGAGCGCACGCCGGAGGACCCGGCGGAGCCGCGGACGCAGTCGATCCTGCTGCCACCCGCGGGCAGCGAGGAGGCCGCTGCTCCCGAACCCACCGCCGCCGAGCCGGCCGCTGCCGAGCCCGACGAGGGCGCCGTCGACGCCCCGGCGCCCGACGCACCCGAGGCGCCCGAGCCTGAGCACGCGCCGGCCGAGCCGGCCGGGGCGACGTCCGCCGACCGCACCGACTTCCGGCCCGAGGTGGGCCCCGGCCCGGCGTTCTCGCCCGGCGCCGGCGCCCCGCCCCCGCTGCCCGGCCCGCGCACCGGCCCCCAGCCGGACTGGTCACCGCCGGGCTGGGAGCAGGCGTCGGCCGAGCCCGGCGCCACGCCGGAACCGACCGAGCAGCCGCCCGCCGAGCAGCCCACGGCCGACGCGGGCCCGGACGCCGCGCAGGACCGGCTCCTCCCCGGGACCCAGGTGACGACCCCGGTCGACTTCGTACCCGGCTTCGGCGGTCCGGGCGAGCCCGCCACCGGCAGCACCGCGGCCGGGGCCGCCGTTCCCCCGAAGCCCTCCCCGCTGCCGCCGCCGCGCGGCGGCGCACCGTGGCCCTCGCCCGGTCCGGCCACCCGCCCCGGCCCGCAGGTGACCCCGCAGGGCGCGGCGCCCAGTCCCTCCCCCGCGCCGCGGCACCCCAGCACCGAGACCAGCGTGCTGTCCGCGCCGGCGGCCCGGCGCACCCGGGACGTCGCCGCGCTGGCCGCCCTGGCGCTCGCCGTGGTCGGCCTGGCGCTGACCGAGCTGGGCCTGTTGCTGGACTTCGACAGCGAGTCGCTGTGGTCGGCGCTGCCCACCTGGTCGGCGTTCGCGACGGTGGCCGCGCTGCTCGGGCTGGTGCCCGCGCTGCTGCGGGTGCTGCACCGCGACCCGCTCGGCGAGCACACCAGCTGGCGCGCGGGTGCGGTCGGGGCGGCGGCGCTGGTGGGCTTCTGGGTGCTGATCGCGCTACCGCTGGTGGCCAGCGACCGGGGCTTCCTGCTCACCCTGGGCACCGCGGCGACCGCAGCCGCGGTGTGGGTGACGCCGGGCCGGCCCGCCCGCTCGTGAGCGGGTCGGCCGGCCGCTGGCTGGCCGCGGCCGGACTCCTGGCCGCGGCCTCGCTCGGCCTGGCCTGGGCGCCGGGCGCACCGGGCCTCACCCAGCCCTCGCGGGTGCTGGTGGTCGCCGTCCTGGCGCTGGTCGTGCTGGTCCGGCGCACCGGCCGGACGGCGCTGCTGCCGGCTGCCGCGGCCGTGGCCGTCCTGGGCGCGGTGCTCGGTGGGTTCGCCGCCTCCCCCGGCCGGCTGGCCCTCGCCGCGGCGGCGGTCTGCCTGCTCGGCGCGGTGCGCGCGGGCACGGCACCCGGGGAGCACGCGGCCCGGCGCTGAGCCGGGCCGGCGGTCAGACCCCCTGGCCGCCGTTCTTCGCGCCGGTGCCCGCACCCGGCGCCGCGTTGGTGCCGCCGCCGTTCCCGGCGCCGGTGCTGCCGCCGTTGCCCCCGCCGTTGCCGCTGCCCCCGCCGCTGGAGCCCTGGCCACCACCCGGGGTGCCGGAGCCCGAGCCGGAGCCTGAGCCCGACCCGCCCGACCCGCTGCCGGAGCCCGACCCACTGCCGGATCCGCTGCCGGTCCCGGGGGTGCCGGTGCCCGTGCCGGTACTGCCGCCGGTGCCGGTACCGCCGCCGGTCGACGGCTGGCCGGTGCCGGTGCCCGGGGAGGTCGTCGTCCCGCCGGAGGAGCCGGTCGGGGCCGTGCTCGAGGGGGGCGTCGTCCCACCGGTGGGCGGCGTGGTCTGCGGCGTCGTCGACGGCGCGGGAGTGGACGGCGCCGGGCTGCTCGCGGGGGCCGGTGCCGGCGTGGAGGTCTGCGGGGCCGGGCTCTGCACGGTGTCGACCGTGGTGCGGCGCTTCTCCGTGGAGCCGCCGGGCGAGGTGGCGACCGCGTACCGCACGGTCACCTCGTCGCCGGCCGCCAGCTGACGGCCGGCCGGGGAGACGTCGATGACGGCCTGCGCGGCCACGTCGACGGTGCGCACCGCCGTCGTCCGCACGGTGAGCCCCAGGGCAGCGAGCTCCTGCTCGACCGCGCCGACCGGCCGGCCGGAGTACTTGTCGGACTCCAGCACGATCCCGGACGGCGTGCTCGGCGCGCTGGGCCCGGCGGCTGCCACCGAGGCGGTGGTGGCCGGCCCGGTCTGCTGGGTGGTCTGCAGCACCACGGCCGCCGTGCCCGCGCCGATCAGCAGCGCGGCCAGCGGCACCACGACGCGCCCGGCCCGGCGCCGGCGGGACGGCGGGGCCGGCGCCGCCGCGGGCGCGGGCAGCGAGCCGCTGGTGGGAGTGCCGCCGTCGGGCAGCAGCCACCAGCTCTGCGTGTCGGTGTGCTCGACCGGCGGCAGGGCGCGGCCGTCGAGCACGTCGTCGATCGCGGCCACGAAGGCGGCGCCGTCGGGGTAGCGCTGCGCGGGGTCCTTGAGCAGAGCGCGCGCGATGAGCGTGCGCAGCCCTTCAGGGAGGTCCTCGGGCAGCGGCTCGGGGTGGTCGCGCAGGTGCCGCAGCGCGACGGCGACCGAGTTGTCGCCGTCGAAGGCCTTGCGGCCGGTCAGGCACTCGTAGCCGACCATGCCGAGGGAGTAGACGTCGCTGGCGGCGGTGGCGTGCGCGCCGGCGGCCTGCTCCGGCGAGAGGTAGGAGGCGGTACCGACGACCTGGCCGGTCTGGGTGAGCGGGACGCTGCCCGCCGACCAGGCGATGCCGAAGTCGGTGATCTTGACGGTGCCGTCCCAGCGGACCAGCACGTTGCCGGGCTTGACGTCCCGGTGGACGACGCCGGCCTCGTGCGCCACGGCCAGGGCGGACGCCGTCTGCCGCAGCACGTCGAGCACCTGGTCCGGGGGCAGCGCACCCTCGCGCTCCAGCACCGCGGACAGCGGCTGGCCCTCGACCAGCTCCATCACCAGCCAGGCGAGGTGCTCGCCCGACCCGTCGATGGTCTGCTCCTCGCCGTAGTCGTAGACCGCGGCGATGTTGGGGTGGCCGAGCAGGGCGGCGTGGTGCGCCTCGGCGCGGAACCGGGCGCGGAACACCTCGTTGCCGGTGTACTCGCTGCGCAGCACCTTGACCGCGACCGTCCGGCCCAGCAGCTGGTCGTCGGCGCGCCAGACCTGGCCCATGCCCCCGGTCGCCAGGAGCTGCTTCAGCTCGTAGCGGTTCCCGAGGCACGTCCTCGCGGGCTCCACCACGTGCCTGTCCCCTCACCCGTCGTCCTGGTCCGGCACCGGCGGCCCGGCCCGCGTCGGCCGTGCGGGTGCCCCCGGCGTGGGGTGCCCGGCTGGGACCGCCGTACACATCGGTACCGACGACACGCCGAACCGATTCAGTAGGAACAGTGTGACGGACCGGTCCATTCCCCGGCCAGGGCCTCCGCCGCGGCGTCCAGCCACCGGGCCGGCTCTCCCATCGCCGCCGCCGGCGACCCGGCGAGGGCGGTGAGGGAGACCGCCCGCCGCACCGGCAGCTCGCCGACGTCGGCCCCGAGCCGGCCGGCGACCACGACCACCGGCACGCCGGCGTCGCGGGCCCGCTCGACGAGCCGGCCGACCACCTTGCCGCGCAGCGACTGCGCGTCGAACTGCCCCTCGCCGGTCAGCACCAGGTCGGCGCCGGCCAGCGCGGCATCCAGCCCGGCCGCCTCGGCGACGGCGTCGGCGCCGCTGACCGAGGTGGCGCCCCAGCAGGTGGCGAACCCGTAGGCGGTGCCGCCGGCCGCGCCCGCGCCGGGGGCGTCCGGCTGCCCGCCGAGCAGGGCGGCCAACCGGGCGAGGCCCGCGTCCAGGACGGCGACCTGCTCGCGCGTCGCCCCCTTCTGCGGGCCGAACTGGCCGGCGGCGCCGAGCGGGCCGAGGAGCGGCGCGGTGACGTCGAC
Organism: Modestobacter sp. NPDC049651; assembly: GCF_040659695.1. Lineage (NCBI taxonomy): Bacteria > Bacillati > Actinomycetota > Actinomycetes > Geodermatophilales > Geodermatophilaceae > Modestobacter > Modestobacter sp. NPDC049651. The sequence goes on along the minus strand of NZ_JBFAOG010000003.1, from coordinate 371,059 downwards.
AAGGCACTGCACGCCGCCGGGCGGGGGCGGGGCGAGGCCGGCGAGGTCGACGGCGGCGAGCCGGGTCAGCGCTCCGCCGCCGGGCGGCAGATCGCTGCCCTCGGCGTCCAGGAACCGGGCGCCCAGCGCGGCGAGGGCGCCGGCGCCGCCGTCGGTGGTCGCCGAGCCGCCGAGGGTGAGCAGCACCCGGTCGGTGGCGGGGTCGGCGACGACGGCGGCCAGCAGCTCGCCCAGCCCACGCGTGGTGGCGCCCAGCGGGTCCGGCGCGGGCAACAGCGGCAGCCCGGCGGCCCGGGCCATCTCGACCACCGCGGTGCCGTCGGGCCGCAGCAGCCAGGCGGCGTCGACCGGGGCGCCGTCCGGCCCGCCGACCCGGGTGCGCCGCCAGCAGGTCTCCGGGAGGCCCGCGCCGAGCGCCTCCAGCGTGCCCTCGCCTCCGTCGGCCAGCGGCACGGGCGTGACGACGTCGTCCGGCCGCGCCCGGTGCCAGCCGGCGGCGAGCGCGGCGGCTGCGGCAGTGGCGTCGAGGGTGCCCTTGAACGAGTCCGGCGCGATGACGACGCGCAGCCCAGCGGCCATGCGGGCAGCGTAGGGAACGGCGGGCACCGGGGTCGGTTCGAGGAGCAGACTGGTGCCATGACCCTCGTGACCGAGCTGCCCGGCCGCTTCTGCTCCATCGCCGCCGCGCTGGAGGTCGTCGGGGACCGCTGGTCGCTGCTCGCCGTCCGCGAGGTGTCGCTGGGCAACCACCGGTTCAACGAGATCCTGGCCGGCACCGGCGCGCCGCGGGACCGGCTGACCGCCCGGCTCAAGGCGCTGGTCGCCGCCGGGGTGCTGGAGCGCCGCCAGTACTCCGACGCGCCGCCGCGCTTCGACTACCACCTCACCCGGTCCGGCCGGGACCTGCTGCCGGTGCTGCGCTCGCTGATGGAGTGGGGCGACCGGTGGGCGGTCGAGCAGCCGCCGGTGACGCTGGTGCACTCCTCGGCCGACGGGGAGCACGCGCTGGCCCCGCAGCTGGTGTGCCGCACCTGCGGCGAGCCGGTGCGCGAGGCCGACGTGCACCGGCACGTCAACACCCCCGCCGCGTGAGCGGAGTGGAGTCCCAGCGCATCACTTCCCGAGCGCTGGGACTCCACTCAGCTGAAGAGCGCCCGGCCCCACCAGTCGTCGGGGCCGGTGATCCCCGGCGGGCAGGCGAACACCGCGGACGACGTGTGCTTGACGTACTCGTTGAGCTTGTCGGTGCGCAGGTTCTTCTGCACCTGCACGAACCCGGTGCGCGGGTCGCGCTGGTAGCAGATGAAGAACAGCCCGGCGTCCAGCCGGCCGAGCCCGTCGGAGCCGTCGACGAAGCTGTAGCCGCGTCGCAGGATCGCCGTCCCCGAGGTCGTCGGGTGCGCGAGCCGCACGTGCGAGTCCTTCGGCAGCCTCTCCAGGTCGACCGGGTCGAACTCGGCCTTCGCGCCGAGCGGGGCGCCGGCGCCCTTGGTGCGGCCGATCGTCTGCTCCTGCTCGCGCAGCGGCTGGCGGTCCCAGGTCTCGATCTCCATCCGGATCCGCCGGGTCACCACGTACGAGCCGCCGGTGAGCCAGTCCGGGCCGTCCCCGTCGGCGACCCAGACGAACTGGTCGAGCGCCTTGGGGCTCTCCGACTTCAGGTTGTCGGTGCCGTCCTTCATCCCGAACAGGTTGCGCGGGGTGGCCTGGCCGGTCGAGGTGGACGACGTCCGGCCGAAGCCCAGCTGCGACCAGCGCACGCTGACCACGCCCTGCCCGATGCGGGCCAGGTTGCGCACTGCGTGCACCGCGACCTGCGGGTCGTTGGCGCAGGCCTGCACGCACAGGTCGCCACCGGAGCGCGCCGGGTCGAGCTCGTCGCCGGCGAACGCGGGCAGCTCGGTGAGCGCCTCGGGCTGCCGGTCGGCCAGGCCGAAGCGGTCGGTGCCGTCGGCGGCGCGGAACAGCGTCGGGCCGAAGCCGACGGTGAGGGTCAGCCCGGACGCCGGGAGCCCGATGGCCTCGCCGGTGTCGTCCGGCGGCGCGTACTCGCTGCCCTCGACCGCGCCGATCGGGCCGGCGTCCTGCCCGGCGGTCATCCGCCGGGCGGCCTCGGTCCACTTCTGCAGCAGCCGGACGAGCGCGTCCCGGTCCCGGGTGGTGACGTCGAAGGCGACGAAGTGCAGCCGGTCCTGCTGCGGGGTGGTGATGCCCGCCTGGTGCGTGCCGGTGAACCCGACCGCGTCGCCCGCGGCGTCGGCCGGCGACACCGGCTCGGCGGCGGTGGCCCGGCCGATCGCACCGCCGGCCACGCCGGCCGCGGCGACGCCGACCGCCCCGGCACCGGCCAGCCCGAACAGCCGGCGCCGGGAGAAGCCACCGGTCGGGGAGGTCGGGGCAGCCGGGTCGGGGGCGTGCTCGTCCACTGCGCAGCGTTCTCCTGGGTGAGGGGTCCTACTGGGCGACCACGGCGGGCACCTGGCTGACCTGCGCCGCGAGGGCGTTGATCGAGTCGGACAGGCCGCGGGTCTGGTCCGGCGTCAGCTCGGTGTAGATGGCCCAGCCGTCCCCCCGACGGTACTTCTCCAGCTCGGCCTTCGCCGCCGTGAACTGCTCGTCCAGCGCGGTGGCCAGGTCCGCGTCGCGCTCGGCGAGCACCGGGCGCAGCGACTGCACCGCCTGCTCGGAGCCCTCGAGGTTGGCCGCGAAGTCGTACAGGTCGGTGTGCGAGTAGCGGTCCTCCTCGCCGGTGACCTTGCTCTTCGCGATCTCGTCGAGCAGGCCGAGCGCGCCGTTGGCGAGGTCCAGCGGCTGCAGGTCGATGCCCTTGACCTCGTCGGCCAGCGCGTCGACGTCCTTCACCAGCTCGTCGGCGACCGGGCCGGCGGCGGCCAGGTCACCGCCGGTCCACAGCGTCTTCTCCAGCACGTGGAACCCGGTCCAGGTGGTGCCCTCCTCGACGTCGTTCTCCCGGGCGTCGATCTCCGGGTCGAGGTCGCCGAAGCTCTCGGCCACCGGCTCGATCCGCTCGTAGTAGGAGCGGGCCACCGGGTACAGGGCCTGCGCCTTCGGCACGTCGCCGGCCTTGACCGCGTCGGCGAACTGCCGGGTCTGGTCCTGCAGGGCGGTGACCTGGCTCTGCACGTACCGGGTGTAGCCGGCGACGGCGTCGGACAGCGCCTGGTCGTCGGACAGCTTCGTGGTCTCGCCGGTGACCGTCAGGTCGTTGCGGATGCCCTTGCCGACCATGCCCGGCTTGCAGGCGGTCTGGTAGTCGCCGGCGGGCAGCTCGACGAGCAGCGGGCGGGCGACCCCGGGGGCGATGTTCTCGACCTCGCCCATGATCCGGTCGCCGTCCGCGTAGACGTAGAACTCGGTGGTCTTGCTGCCGGTGTTGGTCACCGTGAACTTGTGGGTGCCCGCCTCGAGCTCGCTGGCGTCGACCGTGCAGGCGCTGTCGGTGGCGGCCACGGCGATGTCGTCGCTGGCCTTCTTGCCACCGCCGCCGCCGGAGGAGCCGTCGGTGCCGCCGCAGGCCGCGAGGACCAGGGCGAGCGAGGTGACGCCGAGGACGGCGGGGGCGGTGCGCTTACGCGGCGTCGACATGCGCGGGGATCTCCGAGGCGGTGTTGGGCGCGGGCGTGGTCGCCGGGGCCGGGGTGGACGCGGCCTTCCGGCCGGGCAGGAGGAAGAGCGCCAGCACCGGGACGAGGTAGACCACGTAGGCCACCATCTCCAGCACGCTGGGCTGCGGGGTGATGTTGAACAGGCCGGCGACGACGGCGCCGTACCAGCTGGAGGGGTCCAGCCAGCCGGTCGCGTCGAACGCGAGGGTCGACAGCCCGGGCAGGACGCCGGCCTCCTGGAAGTCGTGGACGGCGTACTTGAAGATGCCCGCGGCCACGAAGACCAGCAGCACCCCGCTGACGGTGAAGAACTTCGTCAGGTTGATCCGGACCGCGCCCTGGTAGAGCGCGACGCCGATGACCACGGCACTGAGCAGGCCGACGGCGAGGCCGACCAGCGGGGTGGAGCTGGTGGCGCCCTGCGCGGAGGCGAAGAACAGCAGGGTGGTCTCCAGGCCCTCGCGGACCACGGCGAGGAACGCGATGCCGACGACGGCGCCGAGGCCCAGCCCGATCGCGTCGTCCAGCCGGCCGCGCAGCTCCTTGGAGAGCTTCCGCGCCGTCCGGCGCATCCAGAAGATCATCCAGGTGACCAGCCCGACGGCGATGACCGAGGTGATCGCGTCGAACAGCTCGTGCTCCGGGCCGTACAGCACGCTGGAGGAGACGTAGGTGAGCAGCCAGCCGAAGCCGACCGACACGACGACCGCCGCGCCGACCCCGCCGTAGACGGGGAGCAGCTGGTTCCGCCGCCCGGTCTTGACCAGGTAGGCGACGAGCACGCTGACGACGAGGACCATCTCCAGGCCCTCGCGGAGCCCGATCAGGTAGCTGGCAGCGAACACCGAGCACCCACCTCCGACGCGGACGACCCCCCGGCCGGCCGGCAGAGGTGAGGCTCACCTTAGACAGCCCAGCCTTGCCTGTGCCAAGGGGTCTTCCACCGGGAGGGCTGACGCGCCCCGCCGCCCACCTGCGAAGGTGACTCCGCACACACCCCGACGAGAGGACGACGGTGTCCGAGCCGACCGTGACCCGCACCGACGCCGACGGCGTCGCGACCATCACCCTGCAGCAGCCGGGGCTGACCACCCGGCTGCGCACCGAGCTGATCGCCGCGGTGCGCGACGTGACCGCGGACCCGTCGGTGCGCGCCGTGGTGCTCACCGGGTCCGGCCGGGCGTTCTGCGTCGGCCAGGACCTGGGCGAGCACGTCGAGGTGCTGCGCTCGCCGGAGACGCCGCCCGAGGGCGCGCTGTCGGTGGTGGAGCGCGAGTACAACCCGCTGGTGCTGGCGCTGGCCGAGGTGCGGGTGCCGGTGGTGGTCGCGATCAACGGTGCCTGCGCCGGCGCGGGGCTGGGCATCGCGCTCGCCGGTGACCTGCGGATCGCCGCGGCCGGGGCGAAGTTCACGACGGCGTTCGCCGGGATCGGGCTGTCCAGCGACACGGCGCTGGCGTCGCGGCTGGTGCACTGCGTGGGTGGCTCGCGGGCCACCGAGATCCTGCTGCTGCCCGACCCGTTCCCGGCCGAGACGGCCGCGATGTGGGGCCTGGTGCACCGGGTGGTGGAGCCGGACCAGGTGCTGCCCGAGGCGCAGGCGCTGGCGGCGCGGCTGGCGGCCGGCCCGACGCTGGCCTACCGGGCGCTGAAGACGGTGCTGGCCACCGCGGCGACCGACCCGCTGACCGACACCCTGGCGCTGGAGGCCCGGCTGCAGGCGGAGCTCGGCGCGACCCAGGACCACCGCGAGGCGGTCGAGGCCTTCCTGGCCAAGCGGAAGCCGACGTTCACCGGCCGCTGACCTGGCCGGATGACCCGCCGTCGGTGATCATCTCCTGGTGACCGGGCGGTGGCCGACCTCTCCAGCGGGCCGCGCCGGCCGCCTGCTGGTGGTCTACCTCGTCAGCGCCGCGCTGCTCACCGTCCTCCGGTGGCTGGCCGACACGGTCACCCACGACCCGACGCGGAGCTGGTCGGACGCCGCGGTGCTCGGGCTGATCGGTGGCCTCGGTCCGGTGTTCGTCGTGTGGGCCAGCGCCGGCGCCCCGCCGGAGACGGCCACCGCCCAGCGCGCCGTCACCCGCGGGCGGCTGCCGGACGGGGCCGACCCGGCCACCATGCGCGCTGCGCTGATCCACGTGAAACGGATCTACCGGCGGGCGACCACGGGGGTGGTGCTGATCCTGCTCGGAGTCACGGCCATCTGGCTGGTCGCGGTGCGGCCCAGCGACATCGTCGACCCGGGCGTCTGGTGGCTCGGTCCGGCGCTCTTCGTGGCCCTGGCGGTGCTGGTGCTGCTGCTGGGCAGGTGGGCGATCGGCCGCGCGCAGCGGCTGCTCGCTGAGCTGGATGCGGGCGCGGCCCCAGCAGCGGGGGGCTGAAGCTCAGCGGGTGGCGGCGAGGCAGGCCGGGCAGACGTGGTCGCCCTCGGCCGGCCAGTCCTGCTCGGTGGCGACCCGGGCGAGGGTGCCGCAGACGGTGAGCTCGCACGCGCCGTCCATCTCGGCCAGCGAGCGGTGCACTTCCACCGCGTGCCACTGGGCGGGGACACCGCCGTGCGGGCGGCTGCGGGCGGCGACCAGGGTGAGGGCGGTCTCGGCGATCACACAGGAGGAGTCGGCAGGTCGGGCTCCCGGCTGAAGGGCCGCCCCCCGATGTGGTCACCCCGGCGTCCGCGGGCAGGGACGACGTGGCAGCGTGCACCCGTCGTCCCCCCCATCCCAGGAGGTCCCGGTGCAGCTCACCAAGCACGGCCACGCCTGCGTCGTCCTGTCCGACGGCGACCGCCGGCTGCTCATCGACCCGGGCGCGTTCACCGCCGACGCCGCCTGGGCCGGCGCCACCGCGCTGCTGGTCACCCACGAGCACTTCGACCACTTCGCCCCGGAGAAGGTCCGGGCCGCGCTGGACGCCGACCCCGCGCTCGAGGTGTGGACCAACTCCTCGGTCGCCGCCCAGCTCGAGGGCGCCGCCGGTCGGGTGCACACCGTGGGCCGCGGCGACACGTTCACCGCCGCCGGTTTCGACGTCTCCGTGCACGGCGAGTGGCACGCGGTCATCCACCCGGACATCCCGCGCATCGCCAACGTCGGCTTCCTCGTCGACGGTCAGGTCTTCCACCCCGGCGACGCGCTCACCGTGCCCGAGGTCGACGTCCCGACGCTGCTGCTGCCGGCGCACGCGCCCTGGTCGAAGCTCGCCGAGCTCATCGACTACCTGCGCGAGGTCCGCGCCGGGCGCGCCTTCGGCGTGCACGACGCGCTGCTCAGCGAGATCGGGCAGGCCAGCGTCGCGGGCCTGCTCGGCGAGCGCGGCCCGGGCGTGCCGGTGCCCTACGGCCGGCTGGCCGTCGGCGACACCGTCGAGGTCTGAGCCGGGCCGTCGATCGCGGCCAGCCGGGTCGCGTAGTCGCGGCTGCGGTCCCGCTCGGTGGCCAGCGCCCGCTCGGCCTCGACCCGGGCGGTGACGTCGGTCTGCACCCCGATGTACTGGACGACGGCGCCGGCGGTGTCGCGGACCGGCGTCAGCCGGCACTCGTTCCACCAGGTGCTGCCGTCGGCCCGCCGGTTGAGCAGCACCTCGGTGCACTCCGCGCCGTCGGCGATCGCCTGCCGGATGCGCGCGACCGCCGCCGGGTCGGTGTCCGGGCACTGCAGGAAGCGGCAGTTGCGCCCCAGCACCTCCCCCGCCGGGGCACCGGCCAGCCGCTCGAACGCCGGGTTGACGTAGACCAGCGGCTGGTCGGGCAGCCGGAGGTCGACGATGCTGATCCCGGTGCCCGTCGCGGCCAGCGCGCGGTGCAGCAGCACCTCGCCGACCGTGCCGGCCGGGGTGCCGGTGAGCATCGGCGGCGTGACCGCCGCGGGCACCGGGCGGGGGGCGGGCTCGGGCAGCGGCACCTCCCGCGGCGCCACCCGGCTCAGCAGGGCGCGGGCCGCGCGGACGACGACGTCCCGGTCGTAGGTCAGGGCGAACGCGAACCGGCGGTCCCGGTCCGGGCCGTCGTCCCCGAGGTCGCGGGCCAGCAGCGCGGCGCTGAAGTGGGGGCTCAGCACCACGACGTCCCACTCGCCGCGCACCGGGTCGTCGGGTGCGAGCTCGGCGCCGCGCACGCCCGGCAGCGGCTCGGCCGACAGCCCCTCGCCCAGCGCGGCCACGAAACCCACCCGGTCGACCAGGTCGCGGTAGCGGGCCCGGGTCGAGGGCGTGACGTGCCGGGCCTCCTGGAACGCCGAGGCGACCACGCAGGTCTCCCCCAGCCGCATCGCCTGGCGCTCCAGCTGCTTGCTCAGCTCGATCAGCAGCGCCTTGGGCGCGGTGCGCAGCGGCACCTCGTCGGGCAGGCAGGCGAACGGGGAGGCGCCCGACGGGTCGGCCGGCGGCGGGGGCGGGGGCAGGTGCAGCTCGCCGATCCGCTGGCCGGGGACGGCGCCGGGCCCCGGACGGCCGAACAGCCAGCCCTGGCCCAGCGAGGCCCCCAGCGCGCCGGCCATGGTGAGGTGCCGGCCGTCCTCGATGCCCTCGGCGAGCACCACCGCACCGGTGGCCTCGGCGTGCGCGTTGACGGCGTTCATGATCTCGGCGATCGCCGGGCCGGGGCGCTCCTGCACCAGCCGCAGGTCCAGCTTGATGACGTCGGGGCGCAGCAGCGGCATGAACGCCAGCGACGAGGACTCCGCGCCCACGTCGTCCAGCGCGATCGCCCAGCCCGACGCCCGCGCCCGGTCCACGGTGCGCAGCAGCTCGGCCGGGCGGGCGGCCAGCGCGCGCTCGGTGATCTCCAGGACCACCCGCAGGTCGCCGGGCACCGAGCCCGCGCGCTGCAGCAGCTCGGCCATCGGCTCCTCGTCGAGCACCTCGGGCTCGACGTTGACGAACACCGTCAGCGGGGCCAGCAGCCCCTGCAGGACGGCGCCGCGCAGCGCCGCCGAACGGCAGGCCTGGTCCAGCTCGGCCAGGCAGCCGGCGTCCCGCGCGGCCGCGAACAGCGCCTCCGGTGACCGCAGCGGGCCCTCCGGACCGCGCGCGAGCGCCTCGTAGGCCACCACCCGGCCGGTGTCAAGCTCGACGATCGGCTGGAACAGGCTGGTCAGCGCCCTGCGGTCGAGCAGGTCACGGACGGCGGCCACCGGGGGCTCCTGGAGCTGGTCCACGTCTGCGTGTCGACCGACCGGCGGCATGCTCTCGAGTCTGACAGCATCGGCCTGCCACGATGGGGTGAGCACCGTCCACGGGGGAACACGCCGCCGGCGTGAGTGGGGGGAGGCGAGACCGCACCATGCACGCGCACGACATGCAGGGACACGAGCACGAGCACGTCCCCACCGCGCCCGGGCGCTACGAGCTCCCCACCTGGGCGGCGCTGCCGGCCCGCCCGGACCCCGACTTCGACCGGCTCGCCGCGCAGGTGGCCACCGAGCTGGCCGTGCAGCGCGTGCTCGTGGTGCTGGTGTCCAAGGCCGGTCAGGTCTTCCCCGGCGCCTTCGGTCTCCCGGAGCCCTGGGCGAGCCAGCGGTCGCTGCCGCTGAGCATGTCGCTGAGCCGGCACGTCGTGAGCACGGGGCGCCCGCTGTTCGTCGACGACGTCCTGGACGCCGGGGAGCTCGTCGACCGGGCCATCGTCGACCAGCTGGGCGTGCGGTCGCACATGGCCGTCGCGCTGGTCGACGGGCGGGGCCGCCCCATCGGCGCGCTGGCCGCGAGCGACGACGTCCCCCGCCACTGGACGGCGCACGAGGCCGCCGTGCTGGAGCGGTGGGCGGCGCTGTGCTCGCGGCTGCTGCAGACCCGCGCCCTGGAGCTCGCCGAGCAGGAGGCCGCAGCGGTCGCGGTCCGCGACGACGCCTCCGCGCGGGCCGCCGCCGAGTCGGCGCGGGAGGCGCTGCTGCTGGCCGAGGCGGAGGCCGATCGCGCCCGGGTGGTCGCCCGGCTGTCGTCGGCGCTGCTGGGCGCCGGCGGGCTGGGCGACGTGCTGCGGGTGGCCGACCGGCTGGTCCGCTCACCGCTGGGCGCCGCCACGGTCGCGCTCGGCGTGGCCGAGTCGGGGAGCTCCGACGTCCGGGTGTGGTCGACCTCGACCGGCAGCACCCCGCTCGACGGCCCCGCCGCCGTGCTCTGCCTGGACGACGCGCACCCGCTGACCGCCGCGCTGCGCGGCCGCCGGGTGGTCGTCGCCGACCCGGTCACCGGTGCCCCGCCGGACGTGGCCGCGCTGCCCGGCGGGGCCTGCGCCTCGGCGGTGGCCGTGCCGCTGGCGATGGGCCAGCACGCCTCCACCGGGGCGCTGCTGGTCTGCTGGCGGCAGCCTCGGGAGATCGACGGCCCGGTGCGCGCGGTGGTCACCGACCTGGCCCACCACCTCGGCCACGCGCTGGACCGGGTGCTGCTGCGCGAGCAGCGCGACCGGCTGCGCGACGCCCCGGCCTGAGCTGCCGAGGGGTCAGCGCCCGCCGACCGACACCTCGAACTCGACCTGGCTGACGTCCGGCCGCAGCCGGCTGAACGAGTGCACCAGCGGCTGGCCCCCGCTGTCGCGCACCGTGGTGCGGACCACGAGCAGCGGCGAGCCGGCGACGATCTGCAGCAGGTCGGCCTCGTCGGCGGCCGCGGTGCCGACGTCGACCACCAGGTGGGCGTGGGCGAGGTCGGCGGCGTACTCCCGGCGCAGGAACTCGTACAGCGAGCCGTTGCTGAAGTCCTCGGTGGCGGCTTCGGGGTACCGGTCGGCGGGCAGGAAGCTGCGCACCACGTGGTTGGGCAGCCCGTCGACGCTGCGCAGCCGGACGAGCTCGACGACGTCCTGCGCGGTGACGATGCCCAGCTCACCGGCGATCGCCGGGGCGGCGGGCACGATCCGCTGGGACAGCACGCTGGTGCCCACCTGGGCGCCCTGCTCGGTCATCACCGAGTGGAAGCCGGCGATCCGGTGCACGAAGCTCTCGCGGTACTCGTGCCGGATGCCCGGGCGGCTCACGAAGGTGCCCCGGCCCTGCTCCCGCACCAGGTGCCCGTCGGCGACCAGCCCGTCGACGGCTCGGCGCAGGGTGATCCGGCTGACGCCGTACTCCGCGCAGAGCACCGGCTCCGGCGGCAGCAGGGTGTGCTCGGGCAGCGCCGCCGCACGGCGGCGCAGGGCCTCACGCACGGCGAGGTACTTGGGCCCCGCCTCCGGACTCGACACGTGGGAAAAGGTACTGCACGTCGGAGACGTCTAGACGTCATGACGTACCGTGCTCGTGAGGTGGACCACTCGTCCGGAGGAGAGAGCTCATGCGCATCGGTGTGCTGACCGGCGGGGGCGACTGCCCCGGCCTCAACGCGGTGCTGCGGGCGGTGGTCCGGACGGCGGAGCGGCAGTACGGCAGCGAGGTCATCGGGTTCCGCAACGGCTGGCGCGGGCTCCTCGAGGACGAGTGGATGCCGCTGGACCACCACAAGGTGAACCGGCTGCTCACCCGCGGCGGGACGACGCTGGGCACCATGCGCGTCGCGCCGCAGCGGCTGCGCGACGGCCTGGGCCGCACCAAGGAGGTGCTCGAGCAGCACGGCGTCGACGTGCTCATCCCGATCGGCGGCGAGGGCACGCTCACCGCGGCCGCGTGGCTGGCCGACGAGGGCGTGCCGGTGGTCGGCGTGCCCAAGACGATCGACAACGACATCGACGGCACCGACCTGACCTTCGGGTTCGACACCGCGGTCAGCATCGCCACCGAGATGATCGACCGGCTGCACACCACCGCCGAGTCGCACCAGCGGGTGCTGCTGGTGGAGGTCATGGGCCGGCACGCCGGGTGGATCGCGCTCAACGCCGGCATGGCCGCCGGGGCCCACCTCATGCTGATGCCCGAGCAGCCCTTCGACGTCGAGCAGGTGTGCCGGGTGGTCAGCGACCGCTTCGACCGCGGCAACGCGCACGTGATCATCGTGGTCAGCGAGGGCGCCACCCCGAAGGCCGGCACCATGCAGCTGCGCGACGGCGGCATCGACGAGTTCGGCCACCGGCGGTTCACCGGCGTCGCCCAGCAGCTCGGCGACGAGCTGGAGCGGCGCACGGGCAAGGAGGTGCGGACGACGGTGCTCGGCCACGTGCAGCGCGGCGGCACGCCCACCTCGTTCGACCGGGTGCTGGCCACCCGCTTCGGCCTGCACGCCGCGATCGCCGCGCACGAGGGCGAGTTCGGCAACATGGTCGCCCTGCACGGGACGGAGATCGAGATGGTGCCGCTCAAGGAGGCCGTCGCCAAGCTCAAGACGGTGCCCCAGGAGCGCCTGGACGAGCTCGCCCCCTTCATCGGCTGACGCCTGCGGCCTCACCACTCCCAGGTCCAGCCGACGACGCACTCGCCGTCGGGGACCAGCTCGTGGGAGGTCTCGCCGCCGACCAGCCGGACCGGCGTCCGCTGGACCGGCGCGGTCGCGGTGACGTCGGTCCAGCAGCCCCACCAGATGCGGCGGGGCTGCGCCGCCGCGTCGAACCGCAGCGTGGTGGCCAGGTGCCGCACCGAGGCGGAGACGCCGCGGCGGAACTCCGGCCGCGGCGGCTCGGGGTAGGCGAACACCGTCTCGAGCTCCAGCAGCGTCGTCTGCCCCGGCAGCAGCGGCTGGTGCAGGTGGACCTCCACCACGTGGATCGGTGAGCCGGGCAGCCGGAAGGCCCCCACCGGCACCCCGCCCGCCAGCACCGACACCGCGGCGTGCGGGGTGTCGAAGGCGTAGTGCCAGCGCTCGGTCGGCTCGACGGCGACGAGCAGCTGCCGGGTGCGGTGGCGGCGCGGCGACCGGTCGGCACCGACCACGTGCTCCTCGGCCAGCTGCAGGGTGCGGCAGCTGCGCGGGGGGAGCGGCCGCTCGCCGTCCAGCGCGTCGGCGACCACCAGCTGCCCGGGCGTGCTGCGGCCGGTGCGCAACGCCCGCAGCTCGTCGGCGTCCGCGGCGGTCATGCCGAACGCGGCGATGAACAGCTCCAGCGTGCGGTCGGACAGCCGGACGCCGTTGAGCGCGCGCCCCACCCGGTTCTCCAGGCTGCGCGGCTCCCGCTCCTGACCCGCCTCCCCCGTCTCGAACAGGTGGCGGGCGAGCACGGTCGCCACCGCGGCGCGGGACAGCTCCGCGCGCCGCACCGCGCTGTGCACCTGCCAGTGCCGGCGGTACCGCGGCTCCATCAGCAGCGTCGTCAGCCGGGCGGCCGCCAGCCGCACCCCGACCGCAGCGTCCATCCCCCGCACCTCCGCGGCCACGTCACGGCCACGTCGGGTGTGTACCAACGGAACCGCGGCGGCCGCGAGGTGCGGGGGGCTTCACGGCCGCCGCGCCGCACCGCCGTGACCCCGCGGTGCGGCTCCACCACGGCCCGCAGCTAGCGCACCGCCCCCGCGAGCACCGGGCGCAGCTGCGGCCAGCGCTGCCAGAACGCCCGCTCGGCGTCGGCGGCCCGGGCCTCCTCCAGCGCGTGCAGCCGCCCCCAGGTCCAGGCGTTCTCCCCGGCGGCGAACGCCTGCAGGCCCAGGTCGTGGCAGAGCTGCCGGGTGATGAAGGTGTCCTGCCGGTCGCCGAGCACCTCCTGCACGCCCTTGAGCTCCTTGACCAGCGTGCGGACGGGCGCGCCGAGCACCGGGGCGACCGCCTCGGCGGTGTAGCGCAGCCGCTTGGCGGCCTTCCGGACGTCGTGCAGCGCCTGGTCGTCGTCGGCGTCCACCGCGGCGTCGACCCGCTTGGTCAGCCGCTTCACCGCGCCGCGCAGCACCGCGCGGGCCACCTCGTCGGCCGGCTCGTCGGCCCACTCGGTGAACGGCGGGTCGGCGGCCAGGGCATCGAGCTCGTCGAGCAGCCGCAGGTACTGCGGGTCGCCCAGCGAGCGGAGCGCCGCCTTCTCGCCGGCGGCGGTGTCCCGGATCTCGGTCTGCTGCAGCCGCGCGGCCACGGGCCCGAGGACCAGCTCGACCGGCTGGGCGGCGACGACCTCGCGCAGGTGGGCCAGCGTGACCTCGGAGTCCCGGGTCCCGGACAGCGTGCGGCCGACCTCCTGCAGCGCCGCGCGCAGCGGCTCGGTGCGCTCCGGGTCGAGGACCGGGCGGAACACGGCCAGCACGCTGCGCAGCCGCCGGCAGGCCACCCGCACCTGGTGGACGCCGTCCGGCTGGCCGGTGCGCACCATCAGGTCGGCGTCCTGCAGGCCCTGCAGCTGCTCGCGCAGCACGGTGCGGACGACGTCCGCGGCGACCGGCCGCGGCCCGGCGGCCTTCTTGCCGTGCTTCTTCTTCCCGCCCTTGCCCTTGGCCTTCACCGGCGCGGCGGGAGCCGGGCCGGCGAGCGCGGCGAGCCGGTCGGCGAGCACCCGGGACAGCTTCGCCGGGGACGTGGCGGGCGCGGCGCCGGCCGCGACCAGCGCGTCGGCGACCGCGGCGAGCAGGTCCTCGTCGCCGTCGACCAGCTCCACCTCGACCTCGCGCCAGGCGGTGACGACGGCAGCCTCGCCGGGCCCGGCGGGGAACGCGGTGCCGCTGACGTGGTCGTCGGCCACCTCGGCGAGCACCCGGCCGTCCTCGCCCAGCAGCTCGGTGACCACCCGGCGGGTGCGCAGCAGCGCGACCTGGGTGGCCGGGGCGGTGCGCACGATGCCCAGCACCGGCGCGAGCACCGCCTTCGGTGGGGTGCGGGCGGCGCGGCCGACCGGCGAGTGCAGCTCGCGGCGGCCGCCGGCCACCGCCGGCAGCTTCACGTGCCAGCCGGCGTCGGTGCCGCCGGTGCGCCGGCGCAGCGTGACCCGGGCGCGGGCCAGCCGCAGGTCGGCGGTGTCGTAGTACGCAGCCTCGAGCTCGTGCTCCACCGGCGCGCCGACCGACGCCACCCCCGGCAGCCCGGTCAGGTCGGGGAGCGCGAAGCCCGCCCCGACGTCGAACTTGCGCTCGATCTCCAGATGCTCGACGGCCACCTGGGACACCTCCTCGTTCCGCGGCGCAACCGCAGGTCACGGCTGTGCGGTGCTGGTCCTACCGCACCGAGGTGAACGGCACACGTCCAGGTGATCATGAGGCGGCGACCGGGGCGGCCGACGAGGATGACCCGGTGAGCCCGCTCCGCACCTCCTCCGCCGCCACCGCCCTGGCGCTGCCGTGGGCCGCCTGGGCCGCGGTCCGCGCGACCGGCGCCGACCGCGGCTTCCCGGTCACCCCGGCCCTGGCGTTGACGCCGTACGCGGCGGCGAGCAGCCTGCTGCCGCTCGCCGCGGCGGTGGCGACCCGCTCCCGCCCGGCGACCGCGCTGGCGGCCGCCTCGGCCGCGCTGCTCGGGGGCACGGTGCTCCAGCGGGTGCGGCGCCGGCCGGCCGCCGGGCCCACGGCGTCCCGGCCGCTGCGGCTGGTCTCGCTGAACATGCTGCACGGCCGGGCGGACCCGGCCGCGACCCGCGACCTGGTCGCCGCCACCGACGCCGACGTGCTCGCGCTCATGGAGGTGACCCCGGAGGCGGTGACCGCCCTGCTGGACGCCGGCATCGCCGACCTGCTGCCGGAGGCGCACGTCGTCCCGGCCGGGGAGGGGCAGCCCGCCGGCGCCGGCGGCGCGATGTGGACCCGGCTGGAGGTGGCCTCCCGGACGGTGCTGCCCGGCCGGTTCGGCCAGCCGGTCGCCCGGCTCGTGCTCCCCGGCGCCCCGGACGTCGAGGTGACCGCGGTGCACACCCACCCGCCGGCCCGCTCGTCCGAGCACGTGCGCCGGTGGACCGAGGAGCTCGCCCTGCTCGGCGAGCCGGACGACGACGTGCTGCGGGTGCTGGCCGGCGACTTCAACGCCACCGTCGACCACGCGGCCTTCCGCCGGCTGCTCGGCACCGGCTGGGTGGACGCCGCGCAGGCCACCGGTCAGTCGTGGCGGGCGACCTGGCAGCCGGAGGGCTTGCCCGAGCCGCGGCTGACGCTGGACCACGTGCTCGCCGACCCGCGCGTGGGGGTGCGCTCGTTCGGGGTGGTGCGGGTGCCGGGGTCCGACCACCGGGCGCTGGTCACCGAGCTGCGGGTGCCGCTGACCGGGCCGGTCGAGGTCTGAGCGCCCCGGGACGTTGAGAAGCCCCGGGCGGCAGGTTCCGCACCACCGCCGCCCGGGGCTGGACTCCCCGTGCC
This sequence comes from Modestobacter sp. NPDC049651, assembly GCF_040659695.1. NCBI lineage: Bacteria > Bacillati > Actinomycetota > Actinomycetes > Geodermatophilales > Geodermatophilaceae > Modestobacter > Modestobacter sp. NPDC049651. Next base: position 355,314 of record NZ_JBFAOG010000003.1, on the reverse strand, counting down.
CCGGCAGGCGCGGTGAACACACCGATCCTGTGTGATCGGTGTGGAGTCTCGACGGCCTCGGTGGGCCGTCACGGTGGGTTGACCACCGGTCACTCAACCGATGCGGACGTCGTCCTGCCCGCTGATCGAGACGACGTCGCCGCGGTGCAGCTGCCGGCCCCGGCGCTCCTCGGGCTCGCCGTTGACCGTGACGTCCCCGGCCGTGAGCAGGTCCTTCACCTGGGCCCCGGTCGGGACGGCGTCGGCCAGCTTCAGCAGCTGCCCCAGCCGGATGGACTCCTCGCCGTTCCGCAGTTCGATGGTGCGCACGGCGGCCATCCTCCCCTCAGACCGGCCGGACCTCGTCGCCGACGGCCACCGACCCCGGCCAGGGCACCCGCGCGCCGACCGCCAGCTCGCCGTCCCGCTCCCGGTGGACGGCGCGCAGCACGCCGGTGTCGCGGCCGATGCCGCCGGCCTGCGGGCGGGTGACCATCACGCACCGGGACACCCGGCCGACCACCTCGAGCTCGGCGGTGCCGACCGCCACCCGGGATCCCACCAGCGCGTCCTCGCCCGCGCCGGCCAGCACCAGGTTGGCCCGGAACCGCCGCGGGTCCCAGTCGCCGAGGGTGCCCTCGGACACCAGCGTGACCCGGAAGTCGGCGCCGTCGTGGAAGGCGCCGTGCGCTCCGGTGAACGACCGCCACTCACGGTCCTGCCCGTCGTCGGCGACGTCGTCCGGGCTCTCGTAGCGACGGGCCGCGGCGACGTCGCCGGCCCGGCGCAGCGCGATCCGCCGGCCGGCCCAGTCCGAGAGCACCGCGTCGTCCCGGGTGACCGTGCCGTCGGGCAGCACGACGTCGGCCCCGCCGTCGGCGGCCAGCCGGGCGGCGGCGAACAGCAGCTCCGGCACCCGGCGCGCGGTGAGCCCGAACCCGGTGGTCTCGTCGAACAGCGCCCAGCCGCGGTCGCCGACGATGCCCTCGGGCCCCAGGTCCGCGCGGTCCAGCCGCTCGCCCTGCAGCGACTTCACCGGGTACCGCCACAGGGCCGCGACGGTCAGCCCGCCGCTCACGCCGCGGGGGTCCACCGCAGCGTCCAGGTGCCCGACCAGTCGGCACCCGGGGCCAGCACGACCAGGTCCGTGCCGTCGGCCAGCGCGTTCGGCGGGCAGGTCATCGGCTCCACCGCGAGGCTCCGCCGGCGCTGGCCGGCCGGCAGCGTGTCGCCGGAGTAGACCTGCAGCCACGGCCACGCCCCGTCGACGGCGAGCTCCAGCGCGCCGCGCGGGCCGGACAGCCGCAGCCGGGCCCAGCCGTCGTCGTCGCGCACCAGGTCGGTGACCGGGTCGTCGAGCTCCCGGTCGCCGATCCGGCCGACCGCTCCGTCGAAGGCGGAGCTCCGGCCCGTGGGCAGGCCGGCGTCGACCTCCATCCGGGTGCGGGCCGGCACGCTGAGCTCGGCGTCGGCCAGGCCGCCCTCGGCCTCGGCGCCGACGTGCAGGTACGGGTGCATGCCCGCGCCGAACGGGGCGTCGGTGCTGCCGGCGTTGCGCACCCGGACGGTCACCGTGAGCCCGTCGGCCGCCAGCCGGTAGTCGATCGCGGCGGCCAGCCGGAACGGGTACCCGCTGCGCGGCTCGACCACGGTGCCGACGGTGACGGCGTCCGCGGTCTGCGCGAGCACCGCCCACGGCTGCCAGGACACCAGCCCGTGCATGGCGTTGGGCGACTCGGCGGAGACGACGTCCAGCTTCAGGTCCCGGCCGCCCCACGACCAGCGGCCGCCGCGCAGCCGGTTGGGCCAGGGCAGCAGCACGCCGCCGCGCCGCCCGGCGGGCACGGTCCCCTCCGCGTAGCCGTCGAGCACCTGCCAGTCGCCGACGGCGAGCTCCCGCAGACCGCCGCCGCGCAGGTCGACGGCCAGCCGGGCCCCGCCCTGCCGGAGCTCCACCCCGAGCGGCTCGGTGGCCGGCCAGGGGGCCGCGGTGGTGGGGTCCTGCGCCATGGTTCCTCCAGGTGAGCGGTGGGGCCGGTCCATCCCACCACCGCTGCCCGTTCCACGTGGAACGGGCACTGACGACCGCTCCTGTTCGTGACAGACGTCAGTGGTGCCCGGCGGGGAGGACACCGCACACTGGTGGCACGCCGTCCCGAGGAGCCGTCATGCCCGAGCCGCACCTGCGCGCCGCCGACGCCGACCGCGCCGCGGTGGCCGAGGCACTGGGGCGCGCGATGACCTCCGGCCGCCTCTCCGTCGAGGAGTACGACGACCGGCTCACCCGCACCTGGGCCGCCCGGACCTACGGCGAGCTGACGCCGCTCACCGCCGACCTGCCCGACCAGCCGCGCCCCGCGGCGGTACCCGTGCCGGCACCGGCCCCCGCGCCCGCGCACGGCGGCGAGGTCTGCACCGGCGGCTCGGGGAACGTGCACGCCTGGCGCAGCTGGGCGGCCACCTCGCTGATCGTGATCACCGTCTGGCTGGTCACGATGATCGCCAGCCAGCAGTTCATCTACCCGTGGCCGGTGTGGGTGGTCGGCCCGTGGGGCGTGGTGCTGCTGGCCCAGCGGGTGCGCGGCGACCGCCCGGACGACGGCCCGCGCCGGCTGCCCGGCTGACCCCCTCCACACACGACGAAGGCCCCCTCCCGGTCGGGAGGGGGCCTTCAATCTGGTGGGCAAGGGGGGAGTTGAACCCCCACGTCCTTTCGGACACACGGACCTGAACCGTGCGCGTCTGCCATTCCGCCACTTGCCCTGGCGAGGAAGAACACTAGCAGCCCGTCCGACACCCCCTGCACGCACCCCCTGGCGGGCCCCCTGCAGCGCCCGCCGCTGGTAGACAGGACCGACCGCCCGACGGGACGACTTCGTCCGGGGCGCCCGGCGCTGCGACCCGGACGGGGGACACCCGCCCGGTTACCATCGGCGCCCGGGGCAGTGGGAGGCCGAGCGAACGCAAGGGAGCGACTGTGGGTGTGCTGCAGCGCTTCGAGCGACGGCTCGAGGGCATGGTGGGGCTGACGTTCGCCCGGATCTTCAAGGGCAAGGTCCACCCCGCCGAGATCGCCCACGCCCTGCAGCGCGAGGCCGACGAGCAGCGCAACGTGCTGGGCGGCGGCCGGGTGCTCGCCCCCAACGTCTACGTCGTGACCCTCGGCCCGGTCGACCACGACAACCTCGCCGAGTGGTCCGAGCAGCTGTCCGCCGAGCTCGCCGACATGGTCACCGAGCACGTCGAGGCGGAGGGCTGGGAGACGTTCGGCGACGTCGAGGTGCACCTGGAGCGCAACGAGGAGCTGCGCACCGGCGTCTTCGAGGTCGCCTCGCACGTCACCGGCTCGGGCGCGCCCCCGCACCGGCAGGAGGCCGCCGTCCCGGCGCCCCCCGGGCCCGGCGTCCCCCCGCTTCCGCCGCTGCCGTCGCTGGGCGGCCAGCCGCCGCGGCCGGCCGAGCGGCTCGGCGCGCACGTCACGCACCTGCTGGTCGTCGACGGCCCCGGCACCAGGCACGTGCTGGAGCAGGGCAGCAACGTGATCGGCCGGGGCACCGAGGCCGACATCCGGATCCCCGACACCGGGGTGAGCCGCAAGCACGTCGACGTGCAGCTGGCCGGGAGCACGGTCACCGTGGAGGACCTCGGCTCCACCAACGGCACCCTGGTCAACGGCCGGCGGGTCGGGCGGCAGGACCTGGCCGACGGCGACGTCCTGCGGATCGGGCACTCCGTGCTGGTGTACCGGCAGGACGGCCGGTGACGCCCCGTCGGGCGGAGGTGAGCGGATGACCGCCGAGATCGTGCTCCAGGTGTTCCGGTTCGGCTTCCTCGCGCTGCTGTGGCTGTTCATCTTCGCCGCGTTCCGGGTGGTGCGGGCCGACCTGTTCGGGGGCCGCCCCGGCCGGGTGGCCTCGGTGCCGCCGCGGGCCGCGGTCGCCGGCGCGCGCAAGCGCGGCAGCAAGGGTCCCCGCCACCTCGTGGTCACCGCCGGTCCGCTCACCGGCACCCGCATCACCCTCGGCGAGCAGGCCATCCTGATCGGCCGCGCCGACGACTCCACCCTCGTGCTCACCGACGACTTCGCCAGCTCGCGGCACGCCCGGCTCACCAACCGGAGCGGCCAGTGGTACGTCGAGGACCTGGGTTCGACCAACGGCACCTACCTCGACCAACAGCGCGTGCAGGGCCCGCTGCTGGTCTCCCCCGGCCAGCCGATCCGGATCGGGCAGACCGTGCTGGAGCTCCGTTCATGACTCTCGTCCTGCGCTACGCCGCGCGCTCCGACCGCGGCCTGATCCGGGGTTCCAACCAGGACTCCGTCTACGCCGGCCCCCGGCTGCTCGCCGTCGCCGACGGCATGGGCGGCCACGCGGCCGGCGACGTCGCCAGCAAGGTGGTCATCGCCGCCCTGGAGCACCTGGACGACGACGCGCCGTCCGGTGACCTGCTGCAGGCGCTGCGGCAGGCCGTGTTCGACGGCAGCGAGCACCTGCGCGAGGTGATCCGCGAGGCCCCCCAGCTGGAGGGCATGGGGACGACGCTGACCGCGGTGCTGTTCGCCGGCGGCCGGCTGGGCCTGTGCCACGTCGGCGACTCGCGCGCCTACCTGATGCGCGACGGCCAGCTGGCGCAGATCACCCACGACGACACGTTCGTGCAGACGCTGATCGACGACGGCCGGATCACCGAGGAGGAGGCCAACAGCCACCCCCAGCGGTCGCTGCTGCTGCGGGCCCTCAACGGCCAGGACGTCGAACCGGACCTGTCGATGCGCGAGGCGCGGGCCGGTGACCGGTACCTGCTGTGCTCCGACGGCCTGTCCGGGGTGGTCAGCTTCGAGACGATGGCCGAGGCGCTGCGCGACCCCGACCCGCAGGCCACCGCCGACCGGCTGATCGAGCTGGCGCTGCGCAGCGGCGGCCCGGACAACATCACCTGCATCGTCGCCGACGTCGTCGAGGACGACGGGCGCGGCGGCACGATGGAGCCGGTGGTCGACGGCGCGGCCGGCGACAACGTCGGGCAGCGCGAGGTCGACCCCCGGTCCGCGGCCGGGCGGGCCGCGCTCGCCGACGCCGCGGCCGCCGCCGCGCCGTCGACCCCGGTGACCGCCACCGCCACCCCGCCGGTGCGCCGCCGCCGGCCGCTGCGCAACGGGCTGATCGCGCTCGCCGTCCTCGTGGTGCTGGCCGCGGCCTCGGTCGGCGGCTACGCCTTCGTGATGGGGCACTGGTTCGTCGGCACCGAGGCGACCGCGGACGGCGAGCGGGTCGCGGTGTTCCAGGGCCTCAACGCCTCGTTCATCGGGCTGGACCTCTACCGGCTGGACCACGCCACCGCCCTGTCGACCGGCGACCTCACCCAGGCGGCCCGCAGCCGGGTCGACTCCGGCATCACCGCCGCCGACGAGCCCGACACCGACCGGATCCTGGGCAACCTGCGCAGCCAGCAGCTGCCGCTGTGCCCGACCACCTCCGCGGTCTCCAGCTCCAGCCCGGCTCCCACCTCGGCGGCCCCCGGCGACGCCGCGGCGACCTCGCCCGCGCTGCCCGGCGACAGCGCGCTGCCCCCGGGCGACCCCGCGGCCACCCCGACCGCCGCCGTCCCCACCGACGCGCTGCCCACCGCCGCGGTCCCGAGCGACGCGCTCCCCACCGACGACACACCCGAGTCCACCCGCACCCAGGTGCCGGGGAAGGACTGCCGGGAGGCCGACTAGTGGCCGACCCCGGGACCGACCCCCGCGCCACCCCCGCCGCGCCCCCTGCCGGGCAGCCCACCCGGCGGGGCACCGAACTGGCGCTGCTCGGCTTCGCGGTGGTCATCACGCTGGCCGCGCAGTGCATCGTCGACATCACCGTGACCGGCTCGCTGAGCCCGACGCTCGCGGAGTTCGGCATCTGGTTCAGCGCGCTGTGGGCGGTCGCGCACCTGGTCGTGCGCAAGTGGGCGCCCTACGCCGACCCGCTGCTGCTGCCGTGCGTCGCCGTCCTGGTCGGGCTCGGGCTGGTCATGATCCACCGGCTGGACCTCGCCGGTGAGCAGCCCGGCGGGCAGGACACCGGCACCGACGCGCCCGTGCAGCTGCTGTGGGCGACCGTCGGCCTGGTGCTGTTCATCGCGGTGCTGGTCGTGGTGAAGGACCACCGGATGCTGGCCCGGTTCGCCTACACCCTGGCGCTGGTCGGCCTGGTGCTGCTGGCCATCCCGGCGGTGCTGCCGAACTCGACGATCAACGGCGCGAAGCTGTGGATCCGGGTCGCCGGGTTCTCCATCCAGCCCGGTGAGTTCGCCAAGATCTGCCTCGTCGTCTTCTTCGCCGCCTACCTGGTCGACAAGCGGGACGTGCTGGCGCTGGCCAGCCGCAAGGTCGCCGGGCTCGAGCTGCCGCGCGGCCGCGACCTCGGCCCGGTGCTGCTGGCCTGGGTGGCGTCGATCCTGGTGCTGGTGTTCGAGCGCGACCTGGGCAGCTCGCTGCTGCTGTTCGGCATCTTCGTGGTGATGCTCTACGTCGCCACCGAGCGCGCCAGCTGGCTGGTCATCGGCGTCGTGCTGTTCGCCGGCGGCGCGTTCATCGCCTACCAGGTGTTCGGCCACGTGCGGGTGCGCGTCGACACCTGGCTCGACCCGTTCGCCTACCGGGCCGGCGGCGGCTACCAGGTGGTCCAGTCGCTGCTGGGCCTGGGCACGGGCGGCATCTTCGGCGCCGGCCTCGGCGGTGGCCGCCCGGACCAGGTGCCGGTGGCCAAGAGCGACTTCATCGCCGCCGCGATCGGCGAGGAGCTGGGCCTGTTCGGGCTCGTCGCGGTGATCGTGCTGTACGTCGTCATCGTCGAGCGGGGGCTGCGGACGTCGCTCGTCGTCCGGGACGCCTTCGGCAAGCTGCTGGCTGCGGGCCTGGCGTTCGCGGTCGCCTGGCAGGTGTTCGTCGTCCTCGGCGGCGTCACCAGCCTGCTGCCGCTGACCGGCCTGACCACGCCGTTCCTGGCCTACGGCGGTTCGTCGCTGGTGGCCAACTTCGGGCTGATCGCGCTGCTCATCCGGATCAGCGACGCCGCCCGCCGCCCGGCCACCCCGGCGGCTCCCCCGCCGCCCAAGCTCGTGGACGCCCCGACCGAGGTCGTGCGCCCGTGAACGCCCCGGTGCGCAAGGTCGCGATCGCGGCGATGGTGTTGTTCGCCCTGCTGATCCTCAACGTCAACTACATCCAGGTGGTGCGCGCCAACGCGCTGCGCAAGGACGAGGGCAACACCCGGCAGCTGTACCAGGAGTACGACCGGGAGCGCGGCTCGATCACCGTCGCCGGCAACCCCATCGCCGCCTCGCAGGCCACCGACGGCGCGCTCAAGTACCTGCGCACCTACCCCGACGGCCCCACCTACGCACCGGTCACCGGCTGGTACTCGCTGGTCTCCGGCACGACCGGGCTGGAGCAGGTGGAGAACGACGTGCTGTCCGGCAGCGACCCGCGGCTGACCTTCCGCCGGCTCGCCGACCTGTTCACCGGCCGCGACCCGGCCGGCGGCAACGTCGAGCTCACCCTCGACCCGAACGTGCAGAAGACGGCGATGGACGGCCTGCTGGCGCTGGACGGGATGACCGGCGCCGTGGTGGCGCTGGACCCCGAGACCGGCGCCGTCCTGGGCCTGGCCAGCGCGCCGACCTTCGACCCGAACCAGCTGTCCAGCCACGAGCCGGCCAAGATCCGCGAGTACCGCAAGTCGCTGACCAACCAGCAGCTGCTCAACCACGCGATCGACGACCGGTACTCGCCCGGTTCGGTGTTCAAGGTCGTCGTCTCCGCCGCGGCCCTGTCGACCGGCGACTACACCGCGCAGACCGCGGTGCCGGCCCCCGACCTCTACACCCCGCCGGGCACCAGCAAGGGCATCCAGAACTACAACGGCGAGACCTGCAACGGCGGCGGTGACCAGCCGCTGCTCGAGGCGCTGGAGATGTCCTGCAACACCGCGTTCGCCCAGCTCGGCGTGACGCTGGGCGAGGACAAGGTGCGCGACATGGCCGAGGCCTTCGGCATCGACGACGAGAAGTCGGAGATCCCGCTCGAGGTGAACGGCAGCACCCTCGGCGACATCCCCGACCAGCCGGCGCTCGCGCAGAGCTCCATCGGCCAGCGCGACGTCCAGCTCACCCCGCTGCAGGCCGCGATGATCGCCGCCACGGTGGCCAACAAGGGCACGCAGATGAAGCCGTACCTGGTGAAGTCGATCCAGGCGCCGGACCTCACCACGATCGACCAGACCGACCCGGAGGAGCTCGGCAACCCGATCAGCGAGCAGGTCGCCGCCCAGCTGGACGACATGATGACCGCGGTCGTCACCGGCCCGCGGGGCACCGGCAAGAAGGCGGCCATCCCGGGTGTGAAGGTGGCCGGCAAGACCGGCACCGCGCAGACCGACCCGGACGCCAAGGACAACTCCTGGTTCGTCGGCTACGCGGACAAGGACGGCAGGAAGATCGCCGTCGCCGTGTTCATCAAGGGCGGCGGCACCGGCGGCGACAAGTCCGCCCCGCTGGCCAAGCAGGTCATGCAGGCCTACCTCTCCGGACAGGGCGACTGATGCCGATCAGCGTGGGCAGCGTCCTCGCCGGGCGCTACGAGGTGGTCGCCCCGATCGCCACCGGCGGCATGGGCGAGGTCTGGCAGGCCCGGGACCGCACGCTCGGCCGGATCATCGCGCTCAAGGTGCTGCGCACCGAGTACGCCGGCGACACCAGCTTCCTCATCCGGTTCCGCAACGAGGCCCGGCACACCGCGGGGCTCTCGCACCCCAACATCGCCTCGGTCTACGACTACGGCGAGAGCCAGCTCGACGGGCAGCGGCTGGCCTACCTGGTGATGGAGTACGTCGAGGGCAAGCCGCTGGTCAGCCTGCTCGCGGAGTTCGGCCGGCTCACCTCCGAGCAGACCCTCGACGTGCTCGCCCAGGCCGGCGACGGCCTGTCGGCCGCGCACGAGGCCGGCGTGGTGCACCGCGACATCAAGCCGGGCAACCTGCTGGTGCGCCCGGACGGCGTGGTGAAGCTGACCGACTTCGGCATCGCCCGGGCCCGCGACGCCGTGCCCCTCACCCGCACCGGCATGGTCGTGGGCACCGCCCAGTACCTCTCCCCCGAGCAGGCGCAGGGCTTCGCCGTCACCCCGGCGTCGGACGTCTACTCCCTCGGCGTCGTGGGCTACGAGTGCCTGGCCGGGGTGCGGCCCTTCGACGGCGAGTCGCAGGTGGCGATCGCGCTGGCCCAGATCAACCGGCCCCCGCCGCCGCTGCCCGCCGACGTGCCGCCCGCCGTCCGGTCGCTGATCGAGCGCGCACTGGCCAAGAACCCCGCGCAGCGGTTCACCGACGGCGGGGCGTTCGCCGACGCCGTCCGGGACGTCGCGGCCGGCGCCACCGTGCCGTCGACCGCCGAGACCGCGGTCGTCGACCCCGACAGCCTGGGCACGACGGTGCTGCCCGTCACCGGGCCCGGCACGGCCCCGCGCACCGGCGTGCGCACCGGCCCGCGGACCACCCCGCCGCTGCCCCCGCTGGCCGGCCCGCCGGTCGACGGCGGCGACCAGCCCGGGGACGACGGGTTCGACGGCTGGGACGACGACGCGGCCGACCAGCGCACCCGCCGCCGCAACCGGCTGATAGCGCTGGCCGCCGTGCTGGCCGTGCTGCTGGTCGCCGGCGGCGTCTACGTGCTGGTCAACAGCGGGAACGACGGGAGCAGCGGCAGCGCGGCACCGCCCAAGCCCTCGAGCACCCGCTCGATCGAGGCCGGCGACGTGCTCGTCGACGCGGCGGCCTACGTCGGCAAGCCGCTGGACGAGGTGACCGACGACCTCGAGGCGAAGAAGCTGGTCGTCACCACCGAGGAGGCGCCGGACTACCTCCTCGTGCAGCTGGACGCCGACATGCCGAAGGGCCGCGTGGTCACCACCGACCCGTTCAAGCAGAAGGTCGCCGAGGGCAGCGAGGTGGTCGTCTACTTCACGGCCAGCGCCTACACGACCGACGACGGCGCCGACCAGAGCGACCAGCAGGAGCAGACCACCGCGCCGGTGGCCCCCGGCCAGGACGGCGCCCCGGGCAACGACGTCACCAACGCCCCGGGCACCGGCTCGGGGGCGACCGGGAGCGCTCCGAACGGCAACAACCCGGGCAACGGGCAGTCGGGCAGCAGCACCACGACGGGGACCAGGCCGAGCGACGTCAAGCCCTCGAACCCCAGGCCGTCCAACCCGAAGCCATCGGACCCCCGGCCCTCGGACCCCAAGCCCTCGGATCCCAAGCCCTCGGACCCGGTGCCGTCGGAGGAGACCAAGACCTCCGACGCCCCCAGCGCCTCGCCGAGCCCGTCCGCCGACCAGCCGTCGCCGGACGCGGCAGCGGGTGCGGCGGGCAAGGCGCAGACCGCCGACGTCGTCGCCGTCCCGGCCCCGTGAACCCCTTTCGTCACACTCCCCGCGCCGCGGCGGTGGGGGCCGCCGCAGCGATTAGGCTCGCCGCCGGGTCGCCGCGACCTGGTGGCGAACCGGGTCGGCAGGCGCTCCCCACGACACTGCACGACCGCCGAGAGGACCCCCGATGACCACGCCCCCGGTGCTCGGTGAGCGCTACGAGATCGGCGGGGTGCTCGGCCGTGGCGGCATGGCGGAGGTGCACCGCGGCCGGGACATGCGCCTGGGCCGCGAGGTCGCCGTCAAGGTGCTCCGCCAGGACCTCGCCCGCGACCCGTCCGCCCAGGTGCGCTTCCGCCGAGAGGCCCAGGCCGCCGCGTCGCTGAACCACCCGGCGATCGTCGCCGTCTACGACACCGGCGAGGACCGCACCACCACCGGCGCGACCCCGTACATCGTGATGGAGTTCGTCGAGGGCGAGACGCTGCGCGACGTCATCCGCCGCGAGGGCCACCTCGACCCGGTGCGCGCCATGTCGCTCACCGCCGACATCTGCGCCGCGCTGGACTTCAGCCACCGCAACGGCATCGTGCACCGGGACGTCAAGCCCGGGAACGTGATGATCACGCCGCAGGGCACCGTCAAGGTGATGGACTTCGGCATCGCTCGCGCGGTGTCCGACTCCGCGGCGACCATGACCTCCACGGCGGCGGTCATCGGCACGGCCCAGTACCTGTCCCCCGAGCAGGCCCGCGGCGAGGGCGTCGACGCCCGCTCCGACGTCTACTCGGCCGGCTGCCTGCTCTACGAGCTGGTCACCGGCACCCCGCCGTTCACCGGCGACTCCCCCGTCGCCGTGGCGTACCAGCACGTGCGCGAGGACCCGAAGACGCCGTCCTCCCTCAACCCCGACATCCCGCCGTCGCTGGACGCGATCCTGCTCAAGGCGATGAGCAAGAACCCGGCGAACCGCTACCAGTCGGCCGCCGACATGCGCGCGGACCTGCTGCGGGCCATCGCCGGCGAGCGGGTCGAGGCCACCCCGGTGATGAGCGACAACGAGCGCACCGCGCTGATCGGCGCGGTGCCCGGGGGCGGCAACGGCGGCTACGGCAACGGCGGGTACGACGACGGCCAGTGGGACGGCGAGGACCCCGAGGCCGCCCGCCGGCGCAAGCGCCGCACCGTCATCCTCTCGGTGGTCGCCGCGCTGCTGGTGATCGGCGTGGTGGTGACCGGCATCGTCCTGCTCAACAGCGGGGGCGAGAAGAAGGACGACACCGCGGCCGCGCCGTCGCAGGTGACCGTGCCGGCCAACCTGGTCGGGCTGACCGAGCAGGACGCCACCGCGGCGCTGCAGCAGGTCGGCCTCAGCTCGCGGGTGACGCCGCAGGCCAGCGACGCCGAGGACGAGGGCAAGGTGCTCAGCACCGACCCCACCCCCGGGACGAAGGTCGACGAGGGCGGCACTGTCGCCCTGGTCGTCGGCCAGGGCCCGGACACCATCGCGCTGCCCGGGGTCGTCGGGCTCCAGGTGTCCGCGGCGCAGGGCAACCTCCGCTCGGCCGGGTTCACCTCGATCACGATCGACAACGTCTCCTCGACCAAGCCGAAGGGCCAGGTCATCGCGGTCGACCCCGAGGAGGGCAGCCAGGTGTCGCCCGAGCAGACGATCACCCTGTCGGTCTCCCAGGGCACCGCCGGGATCCCGGACGTCGTCGGCCAGACCGAGGCCGCGGCCCGGGACACCCTGCAGAAGGCCGGCTTCAGCAACATCACGACGATCTCGGTGGAGAACGACGCCGTCCCGCGCGGCAACGTGGCCGGGATCGACCCGGGCGTCGGCACCCAGGCGGCGGCCGGCGACGAGGTCCAGCTGCAGATCGCCGAGCCGACCCCGACCGACCCCACGCCGTCCACGACCCCGCCCAGCGCCTCGTCGACGCCCCCCGCGAGCCCGACGGCCAGCTCCGGCAACAACGGCGGTGGCCAGGGCGGCGGCAACGGCAACGGGCAGGGCGGCGGCCAGGGCAACGGCGGCCAGGGCCAGCCCTGACCCCACCAGCCCCCTCAGCGGCCCGCTGAGACCACGAAGGGCCCCTCCCGGACGGGAGGGGCCCTTCGCCGTTCCTCAGACGACGGCGGCGGTGAGCCGGCGGGTGGTCGCGGCGGCGGCCTCGACGACCGAGGGGTCGGTCTCGACCCCGCAGGTGGTCAGCCAGGTGGCCAGCAGCTGGTGACCGCCCTCGGTGAGCACCGACTCGGGGTGGAACTGGACCCCCTCGATCGGCAGCTCGCGGTGCCGCAGCGCCATGACGATGCCCGAGGGCGTCGTCCCGGTGACCTCCAGCTCGTCGGGCACGGTGTCGACGTCGACGGCGAGCGAGTGGTACCGGGTGGCGGTGAACGGCGAGGGCAGCCCGGCGAGGACCCCGAGGCCGTCGTGCACCACGTCGCTGGTCTTGCCGTGCAGCAGCTCCGGCGCCCGGACGACGGTCGCGCCGAACGCCTCCGCGATCGCCTGGTGCCCCAGGCACACGCCCAGCACCGGCAGCCCGGCGTCGGCGGCGGCCCGCACCATCGGCACGGTCACCCCGGCGTCGGTGGGGGTGCCGGGGCCGGGGGAGAGCAGCACGCCGGCGACGTCCAGGTCGGCGACCTCGTCGACGGTCACCGCGTCGTTGCGCCGGACGATGCTGGGCACGCCCAGCTGGCCCAGGTACTGGACGAGGTTGTAGACGAAGCTGTCGAAGTTGTCGACGACCAGCACCGGCCGCCCCGTCGGCTCGCTCGCGGGATGCACGCCCCAGGTGTACACGTCGCACCCGCGCGGCGTCACGCCGGCCGGGTTCAGCCGACCTGGGCCCACCGCATGTCGAGGGCGCCGTCGTAGGGCGGCAGCGTGACGTGCCGCTGCTCCTGCACCTGGTAGGTCAGCCCGTACCGGTCGACCGCCTGCTGCAGCCAGGTGAGGTCCTGCGACTGCCCCAGGTGCTGGCGCATGGCCGACGCGTCGCCGACCGCGGTGACCACGAACGGCGGGGAGTAGGTGCGGCCCTGCAGCAGCAACGTGTTGCCGACGCAGCGGACGGCGCTGGTGGCCACCAGCCGCTTGCCCATGATCGCCACGCCCTGCGCGCCGGCCGCCCACATCGCGTTCACCACGGCCTGGACGTCGGACTGGTGGATGACGAGGTCGTCGGGCTGGGCCCCGGCGGGCAGCCCTGACCCGGGGCTGGCCGGCGCGTCGTCCAGCCGGACCTGGAGGCCGGCCCCGGTGACCTCGGTCAGCCCGGCCGCGGCCTGCTCGGCCTCCCCCTGCGCCTGCGCGTCGGCGACTCCCCCGTTGCGGCTGGCCGCCTGCTTGGTGAGCCGCTGGGCCTCCGCCTGCAGCCGGGCGAGCTCCTGCTGCTGGCGGGTGACCGAGCGGTTGCGCTGCTCGATGACCTCCGACAGCTGGGAGTTGTCCCCGGCCCGCAGGTCGGTGCCCTGCGCGGTCCGGCCCGACGTCGCGAACAGCAGCCCGGCGACCAGCGCCACGACCGGCACCAGGGCGACCCACAGCGACGGCCGGGAGAACCGGCCGCGCAGGGACGGGCGGGAGCGGGGCACGCCACCTCCTGGGGTCGACCGGGGTGCCTGCCCACCCCCTCGGGGGAGGGCGTCGGGCGCGGCCGGACCGGTCACGCCGTCCTCGGAGCTTAGGCTGGTCGGACACCACGCCGGGGGCACCAGGCCGCCGGCCCGGGAGGGAGACCGCACGTGCCCAAGTCGAAGGTCCGCAAGAAGTCGGTCTACACGCCCCCGGAGGGCGTGCTGCCGTCCCGGGCCGCCCGGGCGCGCGCGGCCGAGCCGAGCCCCCGCTGGTACGCGGTGCTCATGGTGGCGCTGATGGTCCTGGGCCTGGCCTGGATCGTCGTCTACTACGTGGCCGGTGACCGGATCGGCTTCTTCGACTCGCTGGGGCCCTGGAACTTCGCCATCGGCTTCGGCGCGATGGTCGCCGGGCTGGTCATGTCGATGCGCTGGCGCTGACCGGCACCACGCCACCCGGCACCGCTCGCAGGCGCCCGAAGGCCCCTGTCCCCGCCCGGGACAGGGGCCTTCGTCGTCCCGGTGGGCGGCTGTGGACTTGTGCACAGGGCACGGTGGCTGTCCACATGATCGACTTGTCGCCGTCCTCAGAGTTGTCCACGGGATGTGGGTTCCCGGACAGCGGCTGCACCTGTCTGACCTGCGGTTTCCTCGTCGGTGTGACGAGTGGGACGGGAACGTCACATGGGTAACTACACCGGTGCAAGTCCGTCCCCAGCTGTGCACACAACTGGGGACAACTAGTCGCCCTGTCGACATGCCGCACCGTCACCGACCGGCCACCGGACGTGACACGCCGCGCTGACCAGCGACGATGACTACCCGCCCGCGGTTGTCCCCAACCCTCCGGTTCCGAGCACGCGACAGCCCCCGGGTGCACCGCACCCGGGGGCTGTGGACGGACCGGTCCGCGCTCAGTCCTGGACGAGCTCCAGCAGCGTGGCGTTGGCCATGCCGCCGCCCTCGCACATCGTCTGCAGCCCGTACCGGGTGCCGCTGGCCTGCATGTGGTGCACCAGCGTCGTCATGATCCGGGCGCCCGAGGCGCCGAGCGGGTGCCCCAGGGCGATCGCCCCGCCCAGCGGGTTCAGCCGCTCCGGGTCGGCGCTGGTCTCGGCCAGCCAGGCCAGCGGCACGGAGGCGAAGGCCTCGTTGACCTCGAACGCGCCGATGTCGGCGAGCGCGACCCCCGCCCGGTCCAGCAGCTTGCGGGTGGCCGGGATCGGCGCGGTGAGCATCACGACCGGGTCGTCGCCGCTGACGACGGTGGTGTGCACCCGGACGATCGGGGTCAGCCCCAGCTCCCGGGCCCGCTCCGACGTGGTCACCAGCAGCGCGGCCGCGCCGTCGGAGATCTGGCTGGCGTTGCCGGCGCTGACCACGCCGTCGGCCCGGAAGGGCGTGGGCAGGGTGGCGAGCTTCTCCAGCGTGCCGCCGCTGCGGATCCCCTCGTCGGCGGTCACGACCGCGCCGTCCGGGGTGGTCACCGGCACCAGCTGGGCGTCGAAGGCGCCGTCGGCCTGCGCCTTGCCGGCCCGCTCGTGCGAGCGCAGCGCGAACTCGTCGAGCTGGGTGCGGGAGAAGCGCCACCGGTCGGCGATCATCTCCGCGCCGGTGCCCTGGTGGGGCGCGACGCCGCCGTAGCGGGCCAGGAACGCCGGGCCGAGCGGCTCGCCGGTCGAGCCGTCGCCGGCCGAGGACCCCATCGGCACCCGGGTCATCGACTCAACCCCGCCGGCGACCACGACGTCGGCCTGCCCGCTGACCACCGCGGCAGCGGCGAAGGCCACCGCCTGCTGCGAGGAGCCGCACTGCCGGTCGATGGTGGTGCCGGGCACCGACTCCGGCCAGCCGGCGGCCAGCACCGCGGCCCGGCCGATGTTGCTGGTCTGCTCGCCGATCTGGCTCACGCAGCCCCAGACGACGTCGTCGACCAGCGCGGGGTCCAGCCCGGTGCGCTCGACCAGCGCGGTCAGCACGGTGGCGGAGAGGTCGGCCGGGTGCACCCCGGCCAGCCCGCCCTTCCGCTTGCCCACCGGTGTCCGGACGGCGGCACAGATGACGGCATCACGCATGACCCACTCCTCGCTCGGCGACCCTGCCGCGTCGGTTCCCCCGATGCTAGGCAGCCGGTCCAGCCCGCCCCGGGGTGCGGGCCTGGGAAGCTGGGCGGGTGCAGTGGTCACCCCGCACCGGTGAGACGGTCGCGTTCGCCGTCATCGGCCTGGCCCTGGCGCTGGCCACCCTGCTCGTCGACGAGGTCGGCAAGGTGCTGGTCGGCGCGGCGGCGCTGCTGGTGCTCGCGCTGGCCGCCCGGGACGCCGTCCTCCGCCCCCGGCTGGCCACCGGCCCCGGCGGGGTCACCGTGCGGACGCTGGGCGGGTCGACGTCCATCGCCTGGCCGCTGCTGCAGGTGCGGGTGCGCACCTCCCGCCGGTGGGGCCTCGTCGCGCGCACGCTCGAGCTGGGGGACCGGGCCGACGACGCGGTGCTGCTGGTGCTCGGCCGGCGCGACCTGGGCGCCGACCCGGAGGCGGTGGCCCGCCGGCTGACGGCCGACGCCGCCGCCGGCGGTCAGCCCACCGCGTAGACGAGCACCAGCAGGACGGCGGCCAGCACCGCGGTCCCCGCCGCTGCGACGGGCACCGAGCGCCGCCCGGCGATGAGCACCGCCGCGGCCGCCGCGCCGCCGACCAGGCCGCCGAGGTGCCCGATGAGCGACACCCCGGGCAGGAAGCTGATCACCACGTTGATGCCCAGCAGCGTGAGGATGCCGCGCAGGTCCTGCTTCTGGTGCACCAGCACGACCGCGAAGGCGCCCATCAGCCCGTAGATCGCGGTGGAGGCACCCGCGACCGCGCCGAACGGGGCGCCGAACAGCTGGATCGCCGCCGCGCCGCCCAGCACCCCGACCAGGTAGACGGTCAGGAACCGGACCCGGCCGAGGATCTGCTCGAGCTGGGAACCGAACACCAGCAGCGAGAGCATGTTGAGCAGCAGGTGCACCGGGCCGTAGTGCAGGAAGGCCGCGGTCAGCGGCCGCCACCAGTCGCCGAGGACGTCGACGAAGAACGGGACCTGCTGGAGGTCCTGGAAGATCCCGGAGGCGTAGTTGTCCAGCGGCGAGGAGCCCTGGACGCCGGCCTGCGCCGCGGTGAGCACGAACATCGCCACGTTGACGGCGATGAGCGACAGGGTGACGGTGCCCCAGCGCTGGCCGGCCAGCCGCAGACCCGTCGTCCTGCGGGGCCGGCGGACGCCCTCGTTGCCGGCCCGGACGTCGTCCGGGCACTGGAAGCCGACCGCGGCCGGGCGCATGCACTCCGGGCAGATCGGCCGGCCGCACCGGCTGCAGCGCACCCCGGTCGGCCGGTCGGGGTGGCGGTAGCAGGTCGCCGGGGGCGCCGGCTGCGGGTCTCCCGCGCCGGCGCCCCCGACCTCGGGCGTGCTCAGCGGCGCTCGATCTCGACGGACTCGAGGACGACGTCGTCGACCGGGCGGTCGCCGCGGGCGGTCGGCACCTTGCCCAGGGCGTCGACGACCTTGCGGCTGGCGTCGTCGGCGACCTCGCCGAAGATGGTGTGCTTGCCGTTCAGCCACGGGGTGGCCGCGACGGTGATGAAGAACTGCGAGCCGTTCGTGCCGGGGCCGGCGTTGGCCATGGCCAGCAGGTAGGGCTTGCTGAACTGCAGGTCGGGGTGGATCTCGTCGCCGAACTGGTAGCCGGGGCCGCCGATGCCCTGACCCAGCGGGTCGCCGCCCTGGATCATGAAGCCGTCGATGATGCGGTGGAACACCGTGCCGTCGTACAGCTTGTCGGTGGTCGTCTCGCGGGTGCGCGGGTGCGTCCACTCCCGGCGGCCCTCGGCGAGGTCGGCGAAGTTCGCGACCGTCTTCGGGGCGTGGTCGGGGAACAGGTCGATCGTGATGTCGCCGTGGTTGGTGTGCAGCACGGCACGCCGGGCGGGGGAGGTCTGCTCAGTCACGACCACCACTCTCCCACTGGTCCGGGCCGGCCTTCCTGCCCACCCCGGGCCGGCCGGGCGCCGGCGCTGCCGGAAGGAGTGGAGACGAGGGGAATCGAACCCCTAACCCCCGCCTTGCAAAGGCGGTGCTCTGCCAATTGAGCTACGTCCCCGGGCCGGCGCGACGGGCGCGCCGGGGGTTTCAGGAGCGGGGGGTGCTGACGGCCCCGGGGCCGCTGGTCGCCTCGGCCCACAGGCCGGCGTCGCCCTTCGCGGCGGACCGCTTGCGCACGGCCAGCACGGCGCCGGCGGCGAGTGCTGCCACGGCCAGCTTCTTCAGCACGCTGCGTCCTCCTCGGGCTCTGCCTTCGACCGGGTCGTTGCGATCGTGCGGGTCACCACCGCGGGCGCTGCCGCGGCGGTGACCGGTGCCGGAGGACCGGCGGGTGTTCACGGGTGGGCCTGGGAGGACTTGAACCTCCGGCCTCATCCTTATCAGGGATGCGCTCTAACCGCCTGAGCTACAGGCCCGTGAGCCGTGGAAGAGCTTACCCGGCGCCTCCACGGCGGATCGACGGGGGGTCCCCCCGCCGGGTCACTCGCGCTCGGCGAGGGTGACCTCCAGCCCGCCGACCAGGTCGGCGAACAGGTTGTAGACGTAGGTGGCGATCGTGCTCAGCGCGGTCAGCAGCACCACGTTGACCAGACCGATCAGGGCCGCACCACCGAGGACGACGCCCACGTGGACGACGTCGCCCTTGTCGTCGCCCGACACCTGGCCGACCAGGTCGTTGATGGTGTCGAAGACGCCGAACTTGCCGAGCACGAAGTACAGGATGCCGATCGCGATCATCCACACGAAGAACAGCGCGAACGAGACGACCAGCGAGATCTTGAACGCCGACCAGATGTCGACGTGCCGCAGCTGCAGCCGGGCGCGGCGGGGGCCCCGGCTCGCCGCGCCGCGCGCCGCGCCACCGACCGAGCGGCCGCGCCCGCCCTCGGGCGCGGACTGCCCGCCGGGCGGGCGGGCGCCGGCCGGCGGCAGGGTGACCGCCTGGGTCGCGTCGGCCGCGGGCCGGTCGGCCGGGCGGGCAGCCGGGCCCCGGGGGCCCGCCGGAGCAGCACCGGGCACCAGCGGGGTGCCCGGGTGCACGGTCGCCGTGTCACCGGCGGTGCGGGCCGCGGAGGCGCCGGTCGCCGGGGCACTGCTGGCGGGGGTGGTGCTCGCCGGGGCGCCGGCGGCGGCCTGCGCGGGCGCCTTCGCCGCCGGTGCGTCGTCGAACGCGGGGGACGCACCGGTCGCCGGGGCGGCCGACGACCGGGCACCCGACGACGGGGCACCCGGTGCCTGGCCGGCCGGTGCCGGAGCGCCGGCCTGATCGCCGCCGGGAGCCGGGTCAGCGGCCACGGGGGCGCCGTCCGGCCTCGCGTCGGTGCCGGTGCCGCCCGAACGCGGCCCGGTCCGCACCGAACTGCGCGCCCGGTCGCTCATGCCTGTCTCCCGTCAGCCAGCGGCTCCCGCCGCGTCTGTGGTGCGTGTGGACCTACCCGCCACACCCGGTGGAGCCCTCAGCGTGAGGGCTCCACCGGGTCCGGGGCATCTCGACCACCCTAGGCGTCGGGTTCCTCGTTGTCCGTCGTACGCGCGATAGCCACGATGGACACGTCGTCGGGCAAGTTCATGAGCTTGACGCCCATGGTGGCCCGGTCGCGGGTGTGCCGCACGCCGTTCACGGGGGTGCGGATCACGCCGCCGCCGGAGGTGATCGCGTAGAGCTCGTCGCCGAGCACCACCGCGAGCGCCCCGACCAGCGCACCCTTGCGGGCCTTCGGGTCGGCGGTGAGCACGCCCTTGCCGCCGCGACCCTGCTCCGGGTAGTGCTCGATGCCGGTGCGCTTGGCGTAACCGCCCTCGGTGGCCACCAGCACGTCGACCCCCTCGGAGACGACGATCATCGACAGCAGCCGGTCGTCCTCCGACAGCGAGATGCCCCGCACGCCCTCGGTGGCCCGGCCCATCGGCCGCAGCTGGTCGTCGGTGGCCTTGAAGCAGATCGACATCGCCTTGCGGGTGACCAGCAGCAGGTTCTGGTCCGGGCTGATCAGCGCCGCGCCCACCAGCTCGTCGCCCTCGCGCAGGTTGACCGCGATGACGCCACCGGTGCGCGGGGAGTCGAAGTCGGTGAGCCGGGTCTTCTTCACCTGGCCGCGGGCGGTGGCCAGCACCAGGTACGGCGCGACCGTGTAGTCCTTGATCTGCACGACCTGGGCGATCTTCTCGTCCGGCTGGAACGCGAGGATGTTCGCCACGTGCGCGCCGCGGGCGGTGCGGGCCGCCTCCGGCAGCTCGTACGCCTTGGCCCGGTAGACCCGCCCCTTGTTCGTGAAGAACAGGATCCAGTCGTGGGTGGAGCCCACGAAGAAGTGCTCGACCAGGTCGTCCTGCTTGAGCTGGGCGCCCATGACGCCCTTGCCGCCGCGGCGCTGCGACCGGTAGAGGTCGGCCTTGGTGCGCTTGGCGTAGCCGGTGCGGGTGATCGTGACGACCACCTGCTCCTCGGCGATGAGGTCCTCCATCGAGACGTCACCGTCGTTGGCCACGAACTGGGTGCGCCGGTCGTCGCCGTACTTCTCGACGATCTCGGCGAGCTCGTCGCGGACGATCTGCCGCTGCCGCTCCGGGGAGTCCAGGATCGCCTGCAGGTCGGCGATGCGGGCCTCGATCTCGGCCAGCTCGTCGAGGATCCGCTGCCGCTCCAGCGCGGCCAGCCGGCGCAGCTGCAGGTCGAGGATCGAGACCGCCTGGATCTCGTCGACGTCCAGCAGCTCCATCAGGCCCGAGCGCGCGGCCTCCGCGGACTCGCTGTTGCGGATGAGCGTGATGACCGCGTCGAGCTGGTCGAGGGCCTTGGCGTAACCGCGCAGGATGTGCGCGCGCTCCTCGGCCTTGCGCAGCCGGTAGCGGGTGCGCCGGACGATGACCTCGATCTGGTGGTTCACCCACAGCCGGACCAGCTCGTCCAGCCGCAGGGTGCGCGGCACGCCGTCGACGATCGACAGCATGTTGCAGCCGAACGTCGTCTGCAGCTGGGTGTGCTTGTAGAGGTTGTTCAGCACGACCTTGGCGACGGCGTCGCGGCGCAGCGTGATGACCAGCCGGCGGCCGACCCGGTCGCTGGACTCGTCGGCGATCTCGCTGATCCCCTGGAGCCGGCCCTCCTTGACCGCCTCGGCGATCGACTCGGCCAGGTTGTCCGGGTTGACCTGGTAGGGCAGCTCGGTGACGACCAGCTGCACCCGGCCGCGGGAGTCCTCCTCGACCGTGACGACGGCGCGCATGCGCACCGAGCCGCGGCCGGTGCGGTACGCGTCCTCGACGCCCTCGCGGCCGACGATGAGGCCGTGGGTCGGGAAGTCCGGGCCCTTGATCCGCTCCATGCACGCGGTGAGGGTCTCCTCGGCCTCGGCCTCCGGGTGGTCGAGCACCCAGAACACCGCGTCGGCGACCTCGCGCAGGTTGTGCGGCGGCATGTTGGTGGCCATGCCGACGGCGATGCCGGCCGAGCCGTTGACCAGCAGGTTGGGGATGCGGCCCGGGAGGACCAGCGGCTCCTGCTTGGTGCCGTCGTAGTTGGCCTGGAAGTCGACGGTCTCCTCGTCGATGTCGGCCAGCATCTCCATGGCCAGAGGTGTCAGCCGGGCCTCGGTGTACCGCATGGCCGCGGCCGGGTCGTTGCCCGGGGAGCCGAAGTTGCCCTGCCCGTCGATCAGCGGGTAGCGCATCGACCAGGGCTGGGCCAGCCGCACGAGGGCGTCGTAGATCGCCGAGTCGCCGTGCGGGTGGTAGTTGCCCATGACCTCGCCGACGACGCGGGCGCACTTCACGGTGGGCCGGTCGGGGCGGAAGCCCTGGTCGTACATCGCGTACAGGACGCGGCGGTGCACGGGCTTGAGCCCGTCGCGCACCTCGGGCAGCGCACGGCCGACGATGACCGACATCGCGTAGTCGATGTAGCTGCGCTGCATCTCCTGCTGGAGGTCGACCGGTTCGATCCGGTCGCGGCTCGGTGTTTCCGTCACTGGTTGGTTCTCCACAAGTCGATGCACAGCGGTGGATGAACGTGCAGGTCAGTCGCCAAGTCGACACGGCCGCACGCGGGCCGGCCGCCGCGGTGGGACCGCGGCGGCCGGGTGGGTCAGACGTCGAGGAAGCGGACGTCCTTGGCGTTGCGGGTGATGAAGCTGCGCCGGGCCTCGACGTCCTCGCCCATCAGCACGCTGAACAGCTCGTCGGCCGCGGCGGCGTCATCGAGCGTGACCTGCCGCAGGATGCGGGTCTGCGGGTCCATCGTGGTCTCCCACAGCTCCTTGGCGTCCATCTCGCCGAGGCCCTTGAACCGCTGGATGCCCTCGTCCTTGGGGATCTTCCGGCCGGCCTCGGCGCCGGCCTTGAGCAGCGCGTCGCGCTCGCGGTCGGAGTAGGCGTACTCGATGCCGACCTTGCCGCCCCACTTGATCTTGTACAGCGGGGGCTGGGCCAGGTAGACGTGGCCGGCCTCGACCAGCGGCCGCATGAAGCGGAACAGCAGGGTCAGCAGCAGCGTGGTGATGTGCTGGCCGTCGACGTCGGCGTCCGCCATCAGGATGATCTTGTGGTACCGCAGCTTCGCGAGGTCGAACTCGTCGTGGATGCCGGTGCCGAAGGCGGTGATCATCGACTGGACCTCGTTGTTCTTGAGGACCCGGTCGATGCGCGCCTTCTCGACGTTGATGATCTTGCCGCGGATGGGCAGGATCGCCTGGTACATCGAGTCGCGGCCGGACTTCGCCGAGCCACCGGCCGAGTCGCCCTCGACGATGTAGACCTCGGAGTTGCGCGGGTCGGTCGAGCGGCAGTCCGACAGCTTGCCGGGCAGGCCGCTGACCGACAGCAGGCTCTTGCGGGCCAGCTTGCGGGCGTCCTGCGCGGCACGGCGGGCGCGGGCCGCCGACGCGGCCTTGGTGATGATCGTCTTGGCCTCGGCCGGGTTCGACTCGAACCAGTGGCCGATCTGCTCGTTGCAGACCCGCTGCACGAAGCCCTTGACCTCGGTGTTGCCCAGCTTGGTCTTGGTCTGCCCCTCGAACTGCGGGTCACCCAGCTTCACCGACACGATCGCGGCGAGACCCTCGCGGATGTCGTCACCGGTGAGCTTGTCGTCCTTCTCCTTGAGCAGCTTCTTGTCGACCGCGTACTTGTTGACGATCGACGTCAGCGCCGCGCGGAAGCCCTCCTCGTGGGTGCCGCCCTCGTGCGTGTTGATGATGTTCGCGAAGGTGTGCACCGACTCCGAGTAGGCGTCGGACCACTGCATGGCGACCTCGACCGACATCGCGGTGTCGTTCTTGCCCACACCGTCGGCCGCGAAGCCGATCACCGCGCGGTGGATCGGGGTCTTGCGGCGGTTGAGGTGGGCGACGTAGTCGACCAGGCCGTTGTCGTACCGGTAGGTGACCTCGGTCGGCTCGAAGGCCCTCTCCTCGGCGTCGACGGGTGCTGCGGCCTCGGCCAGCGACTCGCCGCCCTCACCGGTCTCGGCCGTGCTCTGCCCCGGGCGCTCGTCGCGCAGGATGATCGTCAGGCCCTTGTTGAGGAAGGCCATCTCCTGCAGGCGCCGGCTGATCGTGTCGTACGAGTAGGTCGTCGTCTCGAAGATCGACGGGTCGGCCCAGAAGGTGATCGCCGTGCCGCGCTTGTCGGTCGGGCCGACCTCCTCCAGCTTCCCGGGCTTGGCCTCGGTGTACTCCTGGTGCCACTCGGCGCCCTTGGTCCAGATCCGGACGTCGAGCCGGGTGGACAGGGCGTTGACCACGGTGACGCCGACGCCGTGCAGACCGCCGGAGACGCCGTAGCTCTTGCCGTCGAACTTGCCGCCCGCGTGCAGGATCGTCAGGACGACCTCGACGGTGGGCCGCTTCTCCACCGGGTGCACGTCGACCGGGATGCCACGGCCGTTGTCCTCGACCCGGACGCCGCCGTCGGCCAGCAGGGTGACCCGGACGGTGTCGCAGTAGCCGGCCAGCGCCTCGTCGACGGCGTTGTCCACGACCTCCCACACCATGTGGTGCAGGCCGCGCTCGCCGGTCGAGCCGATGTACATGCCGGGGCGCTTGCGCACCGCCTCGAGCCCCTCGAGGACGGTGATGGAACTGCCGGAGTAGGCGGTGTCGTTCTGGGGCGCGGCGACCACGTGGGCCCTCTCTGTCGCGCAGCCCGGTGCCGGGGCGACCACGTCGACGTCCACGTCGACCGGCGCAGATCGGCTCACAGGGGGCTGCTGGCGGTGTGTCCCCTCCAGAGTACCGGGTGGCGGCGACAGAACGCCGCCGTCGACCGTCTGAGGTCGCGTCAGAGCCTCTCGCGTCGCACGCGCCACCACCTGTGTTGGGTCACTTGTCGACACGCCGTCCTGCGACGGCTGGGAGCGATCGCCGGTTCCACGTGGAACCGGCGGCCTCAGACGAGCAGCTGCGCGGTGGCCAGCTCGCGGTAGAGCGGGCTGGTGTCCACCAGCTCCGCGTGGGTGCCGACGGCCACCACCCGGCCGGCGTCCAGCACCACGATCTGGTCGCTGTCCAGCACCGTCGACAGCCGGTGGGCCACGACGAGCAGCGCGCGGTCGGCCGCGGCGGCGGCCAGCGTCTCCCGCAGCAGCTGCTCGTTGCGGGCGTCCAGGCTGGCGGTCGGCTCGTCCAGCAGCAGCAGCTCCGGCCGGGCCAGCAGCGAGCGGGCGATCGCCAGCCGCTGCCGCTCGCCGCCGGACAGCAGCACGCCGTCGTCCCCGACCGGCACGTCCAGCCCGCGCGGTGACCGGTGGACGACCCCGGTCAGCCCGACCTCGGCGAGCACCGCCCACAGCCGGTCCTCCGGGGCGTCGGGACTGGCCAGCAGCAGGTTGTCGCGCAGCGAACCGGCCAGCACCGGCGCCTCCTGCTCGACGTAGCCCATCCGGGCGCGCAGCGCGGCGCGCGGCAGCTCCCGCACGTCGGTGCCGGCCCAGCGGACCACCCCGCCGGACAGCGGGTAGAAGCCCTCGACCAGCGCCAGCAGCGTCGACTTGCCCGCGCCCGAGGGCCCGACCAGCGCCGTCCGCGTCCCGGCGGGCACCGCGAAGGACACCTCGTGCAGCACCTGGGTGCCGTCCGGGTAGCCGAAGTCGACGGCGTCCAGCTCCAGCAGCGGGACCGGTGAGCCCGCGGGCGGCACCCGGGGCACCGCCGTCGCCGTGCCGTGCTCGGGGACGTCGTCCCGCTCCGGCGCCAGCGCGAGCACCTCCTGCACCCGGGCCAGCGCACCGAGGCCGGTCTGCAGCTGGGTGTAGGAGCTGACCACCTGGCCCAGGGGCATGAGCAGCAGGAACAGGTAGAGGATGAACGCGACCAGGTCGGCGACGGCGATCGAGCCGGTCGCCACCCGGTACCCGCCGAGGCCCAGCACCGCGAGGAACGCGCCCTGGACGGCGATCGAGCCGATCGGCGCGACCAGCGCCTGCACCCGGGCCACCCGCACCCCGGCCCGGTAGGCCTGCGCGGCGCTGCCCCCCACGGTGCCGACCTCCCGCTCGGTGGCGCCGCTGGCCCGGATGGTGCGGACGGCGGACAGCGCCCGCTCCACCGCCGCGCTCATCTCCCCGACCGCCTCCTGCGCCTGCCGGGACAGCCCGCGGATCCGGCGGGCGGACAGCACCGCGGCGGTCATCCCGACCGCCACCGAGACGACGGTGACCAGCAGCAGCCACGGGTCGACCAGCGCCATCGCCACCAGCGCGCCGACCCCGACCACCCCGGAGCCGACCAGCTCGACCACGCCGCTGGTGACCGCGGCGCGCAGCTGCGTGGTGTCCGAGCCGACCCGGGACATCAGGTCGCCGGTGCGCCGGCGGTCGTACTCGGCGACCGGCAGCCGCAGCAGCCGATCGGTGAGCAGCCGCCGGGTGCTGAGCACGACGCCCTCGGCGGTGCGCTGCAGCAGGTACTGCTGACCCGCGCCGAGCACGGCCGCGGCCACCAGGACGACGACGAGCAGCCCGACCCCGGGCAGCACCGGCCGCCCCGCCCCGACCGCGGAGATGACCCGGCCGACCAGGGCCGGCTGCGCGAGCGCGGCCCCCGCCGACACCAGCGACAGCGCGGCCGCGCCGGTCAGCGCCCGGCGGTGCGGGCGCAGCAGCGGCAGCAGGTCGCGGAGCCCCGCCGCGGGGGCCGGCCCGTCCTCGGGGGACGGGGGTCGCTCATGCCCCGGCGGCCAGCGCCGCGACGACCGCGGTGAGGATGCGGGCCTGGTGCTCGACGAGCGCGGGGCGCTGCCCGTCGGGCCGGACCGCCGCGACGAAGCCGGCGGCCGACCACAGCTCGTCACCGTCGTCGCTGCCCAGCAGCAGCTGCCGGACCTCGGGGCTGGCCACGACGCCGCGCACGGCGGGCCCGTCCTCGGCGGCGAGCAGCACCCAGCGGGCGTCGAACTCCGGGTCGCCGCTGGGCAGCTGCAGCAGGCCGCCGGTGCGGTGCTTCCAGAACCGGGCCGGCGAGAGGCGGAAGCCCGGCACCGCACCCAGCAGCGGAGCGGCGGTGATCGCGTGGGTGCTCACCCACCGGTCCCGGCCCAGTGGGGACACGATGTCGCAGGCGACCAGGTCGATGCCCGGCCCGCGGCCGCGGACGACGTTGCCCGGGCGGTCCTCCTTGCCCGGCCGCACCGGGGCGCTGCGCACCAGCTCGGCCAGCGCGGCGTCCTCGGGGCCCGTGCCGTCGGAGGAGCTCCAGCCGATCGACGCCGCCCAGGCCAGGGTGCCCCACGGGTCGCCCTGGTCGGCGAAGGCCCGCTCGGCGTCCGGGCGGGAGCGGTCCGGCGCCGGTCCGGGCGCCGGCGGCGGGACCGGTGCGGGGGCGGGCGGGGGCAGCGGCCGGTCGATCGTCCGCTCCGGCTCGACGGCGGGCAGGTCCCAGCCCGGCGGCTGCCAGCCGTCCGGTGCCGGGTCGGCGGGCTGCTCCGGACGTCCGGCCGGCGCACCGGCCCCCTCGCCGAGGTGGGCGGGCTCCTGCCAGCCGGCGCCGTCGTCGAAGCCGTCGCGGTCCCGGTCGCGCGGGCTGCTCATCGGGGGAACTCCTCAGCCGTAGGTGTCGCGGGGGCCGCGGCCGCGGACGGTCCGCGGGCCCTTCTTCCAGTTGGGCGCCGTCGGCCCCACAACGCGCAGCTTGGTCACGACGTCCCCGCCCACCCCGGTGCGCAGCCGGCCGAGGATCGTCGGCGCCAGCAGCCGCAGCTGGGTGGCCCAGGCCGTCGACTCCGCCACCACCAGCAGCTCGCCCTCGGTGAGCGACTGCGGGGTGCAGTGCGCGGCGATGTCCGGGCCGACCAGGGCGTCCCAGCGGCCGAACACCGCGCCGGTCTTCGTGCGCGTCGTCCAGTCCTGCTGGCTCACCAGCGAGTCGACCAGCGAGCCCAGCGGCTGCGGGTCGTCCGCGCCGGGCCCGGGACCGGTCCACCTCCGGCGCGGGCCGGCGACCCGGCGGCGGGTGGGGCGCGGACGGGCGGCCGACGCGGCCCGGGCCGCCTCCAGCGCGGCGCGGGCGATGTCCGACGGGCGCCCGGGCCTCCCTGCTCCCGCCCGGCCCTCCCCGGTGTCCTCAGCCACCAGCGACCTCCTCCTCCAGCAGCACGCCGGTCTCCGGCCCGACCACCCGCGCGGTGCCCTCGGCGACCTCGACCCGGGTGCCGCGCAGCGCGGCCGGCACGTCCTCGGCCACCGCGGCGGTGATGAGCACCTGCTCCGCGGTGGCCGCCACGTCGACCAGCGCGCTGCGGCGCCCGGCGTCCAGCTCGGCGAACACGTCGTCGAGCACCAGGACCGGGTCGTCACCGTCGTCGCGCAGCAGGGTGAAGCACGCGAGCTTCAGCGCGAGGGCGAACGACCACGACTCGCCGTGGCTGGCGTAGCCCTTCGCGGGCGCCGGGCCCAGCTGCAGCACCAGGTCGTCGCGGTGCGGGCCGACCAGGGTGACGCCCCGGTCGACCTCCTCGTTGCGCCGCTCGGCGACCCGCTCGCGCAGCGCTGCGGCCAGCTCCTCGGCCCCGGGGAGCACGCGGTGGGCCGGGGTGGGCGGGTGGGTCTCGTCGAAGGGCCTGCCGTCACCGGCCAGCGGGACGGTGCTCTGGTAGCCCAGGGCGGCCCGGTGGGCGTCGGGTCCCGCGACGCCGGCGTAGGCCGCGGCGACGTGCGGGGCCAGCTCACCGACCAGCCGCAGCCGGGCGGCCAGCAGCTGGCCGCCGAGCTCGGTGAGGTGGTTGTCCCAGACGTCGAGCGTGGCCAGCGCCCCGCCGCGGGCCAGCTTGGCGGTCTTCAGCAGGGCGTTGCGCTGCTTGAGCACCCGCTCGTAGTCGCTGCGCACGCCGGCCAGCCGCGGCGTCCGGCTGACCAGCAGGTCGTCGAGGAACCGGCGGCGCTCCGCCGGGTCGCCGCGCACCAGCGACAGGTCCTCGGGGGCGAACAGCACGGTCTTCACCAGGCCGAGCAGCTCCCGGGGCCGCTGCAGCGGCGCCCGGTTCACCCGCACCCGGTTGGCCTTGCCGGGGTTGATCTCGACCTCGACGAGCAGCTCGCGCTCCTGCCGGCGCAGCGCGGCGCGGACCACTGCCCGGTCCGCGCCGTGCCGCACCAGGGGGGCGTCCGACGACACCCGGTGGCTGCCCAGGGTCGCGAGGTACCCGACGGCCTCCACCAGGTTGGTCTTGCCCTGGCCGTTGCGGCCGACGAACACCGTCGGGCCAGGGGTCAGCGCCAGGTCGGCCGACTCCCAGCTGCGGAAGTCGGCGACCTGGAGGTGCCGGAGGTACACCTCACGCCCTCGTCATGCGGGCTTCTCGGCCTCCCCGGCCTGGACGGCGTGCACCGCGTGGCCACCGAACTGGTTGCGCAGCGCGGCGACGGCCTTCATCGTCGGCGAGTCGTCCTGGCGGGAGACGAACCGGGCGAACAGCGACGCGGAGATCGCCGGCATCGGGACGGCGTTGTCGATCGCGGCCTCGACGGTCCAGCGGCCCTCGCCGGAGTCCTCGGCGTAGCCGGTGATCTTCTCCAGGTCGGGGTCCTCCTGCAGCGCGCGGACCAGCAGGTCCAGCAGCCACGAGCGGATGACGGTGCCCTGGGTCCAGGAGGCGATGACGCCGGGGACGTCCTCGATGAGGTCGACCTTGTCCAGCAGCTCGTAGCCCTCGCCGTAGGCCTGCATCATCGCGTACTCGATGCCGTTGTGGACCATCTTGGCGAAGTGGCCGGCGCCGACCGGGCCGGCGTGCACGAAGCCGGCACCCGCACCGGCCGGGGCGGAGTTGCCCTCCTCGACCTCTGCCGGCGGCTTGAGCGCGTCGAAGACCGGCTGGACCTTCGCCACGTCCTCCTTGCTGCCGCCGACCATCAGCGCGTAGCCGTTCTGCAGGCCCCACACGCCACCGGAGACGCCGGCATCGACGTAGCCGATGCCCTTCTCCGCCAGCTCGTCGGCGTGGACCTTGTCGTCGGTGTACTTCGAGTTGCCGCCGTCGACGACGACGTCGCCGGGGGAGAGCAGCTCACCCAGCTCGCGGACGGTCTGCCGGGTCGGGTCACCCGCGGGGACCATCACCCACACGACCCGCGGCGCCTGCAGCGCGTCGACAAGCCCCTGCAGGCTGTCGACGTCCCGCTTGCCCGGCGCGCGGTCGTAGCCGACCACCTCGTGGCCGGCGCGACGCACGCGCTCGGCCATGTTGCCGCCCATCTTGCCCAGCCCGATCAGCCCCAGCTGCACGGCCGGTCCTCCTCGTGTTCGTTCGTGCTCAGGTGTCCGCCGGTCGCGGTCTGCCGCGGCCGGGGTGGTGCGGTCCGTGCCGGGTGCCGCAGCGTCGCGGGCGCCCGGGGAGCCTCGTCGTCGGGGCTCGCGCCGGTCTCCATCGTGCTCGCCCCGGCGCCCGCACGCGCGCCGGGGTGGTCCCTGCCGTCCGCCGGCTCAGCCGGGCAGGCGCACCGGCATGATCAGGTAGCGGTAGCTGCCGGGCCGCTCGGCCGGCTTCTGCGGCTCGTCGTCGGCCGCCGGCTCGTCGACCCCGGAGAGCACCGCGGGCTTGAGCGCGGTGGTGAAGTCCATCCGCGCCCGATCGGTGTGCACGGCGGCCAGCCCGTCGAGCAGGAACGTCGGGTTGAAGCCGATGGTGAGCGGCTCGCCGTCGAACTCGACGTCGCAGCGCTCCTCGGCCTGGCCCTCGTCGTCGGTGCCGCCGGCCCGCAGGGTGACCTGGCCCGGGGTGAACTCGCAGCGCAGCGGGGTGCCGCGGTCGGCGACCAGGGCGACGCGCTTGGCCGCGTCGGTGAACAGCCCGACCGGCAGCGTGGCCGACGACGTCGACTCGCTGGGCATGATCGCCCGGTACTTGACGAACTCGGCGTCCAGCAGCCGGGTGGTGGTCTGCCGGTCCTTGCCGGACAGGCCGAGGATGCCCTCACCCGCCCCGCCGGAGGACAGCGACAACGTCACCTCCGGGCCGCTGGTCAGCGTCTTCGCGGCATCGGCCAGCGTGCGCGCGGGCACCAGCACCGCGGCGGACAGGCCGGGGTGGTCGGGGCGCCAGGCGAACTCGCGCACCGCCAGCCGGTAGCGGTCGGTGGCCGCCAGGGTCACCAGGTCGTCCTCGATCTCGAGCCGGACGCCGGTGAGCATCGGCAGGGTGTCGTCCCGCCCGGCGGCGACGGCGACCTGGCTGACCGCCTCGGCGAACGCGTCGCTGTCGACGACACCGGCCGTCGACGGCAGGGAGGGCAGCGACGGGTAGTCCTCGACCGGGAGGGTCGGCAGGCTGAACCTGGCGTTGCCGCAGCTGATCGACAGCCGGGCGCCCTCGGCGACGACGTCGACCGGGTGCGGCGGCAGCGCGCGGGTGATCTCGGCGAGCAGCCGGCCCGGCACCAGCGCCTTGCCGCTCTCGGTGGACTGGACGTCGACCTCCGACCGGGCCGAGACCTCGTAGTCGAAGCCGCTGACCGACAGCTGGCTGCCGTCGACCTCGAGCAGGATGCCGGCCAGGACCGGCACCGACGGCCGCGGCGGCAG
This sequence comes from Modestobacter sp. NPDC049651, assembly GCF_040659695.1. Classification (NCBI taxonomy): domain Bacteria; kingdom Bacillati; phylum Actinomycetota; class Actinomycetes; order Geodermatophilales; family Geodermatophilaceae; genus Modestobacter; species Modestobacter sp. NPDC049651. Next base: position 324,240 of record NZ_JBFAOG010000003.1, on the reverse strand, counting down.
GCTGCGCGCCGTCCACGCGACGGACTCGGCGAGCACCTCTCGTGCCACCCGGAACTTCATCTCGTACCCATCCCTCGCTGCTGTGCCTGCTCGGCCGCGCTGGCCGGCCCGGCGCGGTGTGCGGCGCCCATCCTCTCCTGACCAGCCCCCGGGAGCACCAGTCCCCCGTCCGTGCTCCCTCTCCGGTGCTGCCTCTGCTGCTGCGGTCGCGGCCGCGGAGGCCCGTCAGGGCCCGCGGTCCGCACGTCCCCACCCAGAGTGTGGTTCAAGAACTCCTCGAGATAACTCCTTCATCCTCGTCATCACTGGTGTGGAAGCTGGGGAACGGGGCCGTCCGTGCAGGTCGGCGCGGAAGCGGGCCTGTTGGCCGGGTGTGGGCCGGTGACCGCCGTCCTGTGTCGACACGTGGACAACTCGACCGTTGTGCACGGTCACCGGCCGTCGTCCACGCTCTCTCCCCGCGCTGCCCGCAGGCTCGTCCCCACCCCCCGCCCAGCGGGCCGCCCCGGCGTCCGGCCGGGGGTTCCCGGTGTCCGCACGGTGTGGAAACGCGCAGGCCGGGGGTGGGACCAGGCGGGGACGACGGCGCGCGGCGGCCGGTGCCGGAACGGTGTCCGGGCCGGTCAGCGGCGGGGTGGGCGGCTCTCCCCAGACTGTGCACACACCTGGGGACAAGTCGACCTGCAGCGGTGGTCGGTCGCCGCCCGGTTGCGCACAGTGAGTGCAGAACCTTGTGGACAAAGCACCCAGGGACGTCTCAGACGTCTTGCCGAGGCTCGGCACGCAGCGACCGCCGGACCCCTGCACGGGGGCCGGCGGTCGCGGGGCGGCGCTACTGGCGGGCGCGGCTCTTGATGCGGGCGGTCAGCTCGGTGACCTGCGTGTAGGTCGCCCGCCGCTCGCTCATCAGGCCGGTGATCTTCTTGACCGCGTGCATGACCGTGGTGTGGTCCTTGCCGCCGAAGGACGCACCGATGCGCGGCAGCGACAGCTCGGTCAGCTCGCGGCACAGGTACATCGCGATCTGCCGGGCGTTGACCAGCGTGCGGCTGCGGTTGGAGCCCTGCAGCTCCTCCATCGTCACCGAGAAGTACTCCGCGGTGGCGGCCATGATGATCGCCGCGGTGATCTGCGGGCCCTGCTCGTCGCTGATCAGGTCCTTGAGCACCAGCTCGGCCAGCGCGAGGTCGACCGGCTGCTTGTTCAGGCTGGCGAAGGCGGTGACCCGGATCAGCGCGCCCTCGAGCTCGCGGATGTTGGTCTGCACCTTGCTGGCGATGAACTCCAGCACCGCGTCGGGCGCCTGCAGCCGCTCGCCGTAGGCCTTCTTCCGCAGGATCGCGATGCGGGTCTCCAGGTCCGGCGCCTGGACGTCGGTGATGAGGCCCCACTCGAACCGGGTCCGCAGCCGGTCCTCCAGCGTCGTCAGCTTCTTCGGCGGGCGGTCCGAGGTGATCACGATCTGCTTGCTGGCGTTGTGCAGCGTGTTGAAGGTGTGGAAGAACTCCTCCTGCGTCCGCTCGGCGCGCTCCAGGAACTGGATGTCGTCGATCAGCAGGAAGTCGATGTCGCGGTACCGGCGGCGGAAGTCCTCGGCCCGGCCGGAGTGCACCAGGTTGATGAACTCGTTGGTGAACTCCTCGGTGCTGACGTACCGCACCCGGACGTTGGGGAACATCCGCGCCGCGTAGTGCCCGATCGCGTGCAGCAGGTGGGTCTTGCCCAGCCCGGAGTCGCCGTAGATGAACAACGGGTTGTAGGCCCGGGCCGGCGCCTCGGCCACCGCGACCGCCGCGGCGTGGGCGAACCGGTTGCTGTTGCCGATGACGAAGCTGTCGAAGACGTACTTCGGGTTCAGGCCCGGGTCCTGCCCGGCGGGCCGGCGGTCACCGAACAGCGGGACGGCACCGCCGCGGCTCGCGGCCCGGCTGGCCGCGTCGTCGTCGGCGTCCCGGTCCCAGGGGGCGACCTGCCGGCCGTCGTCGGCGCCGGGGGTGCCCGGGCCGGCGGCCCCGCGGGACCAGTCGCGGCCGTCGCCGGACTCCGGCAGCCAGGCCTCGGGCCGGGCCAGCGGCGCGCGGGAGAGGTCGGCGCGGGCGGCGTCGGCGCGGGTCAGGTCCATCCCGTCGTCACCCAGCACCACGTCGGTGCGGACGCCGAACGCGCTGCGGCCGTCGTCCACCCGGTCGCGGTCGGCGCGGTCCTCGGCGGCGCGGTCGGCCGCCGCGGCGCGGGCCCGGGCAGCGCGCTCCTGCTCGCTGCGCTCGGCGTCGTCCCACGGCAGCGGGGCGTCGCGGAAGGACGCCTCGCGGGGAGCGGGGTCGGCCGGCGCGGGCTCGCGGTCGGCGGCGGGCCAGCGGCGGTCCTCGCGGGCCGGGGCGGCCGGCGCTGGGTCGGCCGGCAGGTCCTCGAGCTGGACGGCGACCCGGATGTCCCGGCCGAGCTCCTGGGACAGGGCATCGGCCAGCACGATCCGCATCCGGGACTCGAGCACCGTCTGGGTGAACTCGTTGGGCGCGGCGAGCACCGCGGTGTCCTCGACCAGGCCCACCGGGCGGGTGAGGTTGAGCATCGCGTTCTGCTGACGGGAGAGGCTGGTCGCGAGACGCTCGCAGACCTGGTCCCAGACCGTCGCGAGGTCGACCGGTGAGTCGGCCATCGACTGTGTCCCCTTCCGTTTGCCCAGCTCGTGCCCCGTGCCGTCCGGCGTGCGCCGCCGGGTCGGTGTCCACAGCCCGGGAGGCGGTGGATCCCCCGCCCGGTCCCCAGGTGTGGATGCACGGGCCGGCCGGTTCCACACGCTCGTCCACAGGCTGTGCACGTACTGCGGCAGACGCTGCCGTAGCGGGTGCGACGATGCCTCGGACGGAGTGTCTTCGCTGGTCGGACCGCCGTTCTGCGCCCTCGGGAAGGGTCGTTCCGGTCTGCTGACCGACGGGGGGCGGCCCACATCCCGGAACGAGCGGGCCCGGCATGGAGCGACGGCGACGCTAACAGCTCCATCCACAGCCCGGCAACGACGGGCGGGGACGACGGCCGGCAGTGTGGGCAGCGCGACCCCCGGGGTGCGTGGGACGTCACGCCGCGCAGGCCGCCGGGGCGCCGCCGGCCACGGCCCGGCGTGCCGCCGGAAGGGCTCCCCGGATGTCGTGCACCATGCGAGGTCGGCCGTGTCCGCTGCACGTCCACCGGCTCGGCTATGCTGGTGGACGTCTGTGGACAGCGACCGTGCTGGACCACGGCAGACCAGCCTCGGGTGCGGCGCTGGTCGCGGCGCACCCCGGTGCTGCAGCGGCCCGCCTGCACCCAGCGCGTGCGCCGGTGGACCCGGACGCAGCGCACCGTCGTCGTCAGTGGGAGTCCCTCGTGAGCAAGCGCACGTTCCAGCCGAACAACCGTCGCCGGTCCAAGACCCACGGCTTCCGGCTGCGGATGCGCACCCGCGCCGGCCGCGCCATCCTGGCCGGTCGCCGGCGCAAGGGTCGCGACAAGCTCTCCGCCTGAGGTGCTGCCCGCGCAGGCACGCCTGCGCCGGCGGCCGGAGTTCACCGCCGTCGTCCGGACCGGTCGACGCGCCGGCCGCTCGACCCTGGTGGTGCACTACCTCGCTGAACGGCCCGTCGCCCGCGTCGGGGGTCTCGTCGACCCGCCGACCGGGCCACGGGCCGGTTTCGTGGTGGGCAGGAGCGTGGGCAACTCCGTCTGCCGCCACCGGGTGACCCGCCGGTTGCGGCACCTGGTGCACGACCAGCTGCACCGGCTGCCCGCGACCGCCGACCTGGTGGTCCGGGCCCGTCCCGAGGCCGGGACGGCGGACTTCGCCGACCTGGCCCGCGACCTGGACGCCGGCCTGGACCGGGTGCTGGGCGCCCGCGCGTCCGGGGGCCGGCGATGACGGTCGCCGGGGCGCTGCTGTCGGCCGTCCGCTTCTACCAGCGGGCGATCAGCCCCAACTTCGGGCCGCGCTGCCGCTTCGAGCCCAGCTGCAGCAGCTACGCCGCCGAGGCGCTCCAGGTGCACGGTGCGGCGCGCGGCAGCTGGCTGGCCGTGCGCCGGCTGTTCAAGTGCGCACCGTGGCACCCCGGCGGCGTCGACTTCGTGCCGCCCGCCCGCGGAACCGCCGGGCACACCCACTCGTCAGGCTCTGCGGCGCCCGTCCCGGTGCCGCCCGCCGGCGTCGAGCCCCGACCCGACCGGGTCACCACCACCGTCACCGCACCGGTGACCCCGCCGGCCCCGGGCCGGTCCGCGCCGCAGGAGGCTCGCGTTGCTTGACATCTTCTACACCGCCATCGCGTGGGTGATGAAGACGTGGCACTCCGTCTTCAGCACCTTCCTCGACCCCGCCAGCGGCTGGGCCTGGGCGCTGTCGATCATGTTCCTGGTCATCACGATCCGCGTCGTGCTGTTCCCGCTGTTCGTCAAGCAGATCAAGTCGCAGCGGGCGATGCAGGAGATCCAGCCGGAGATCCAGAAGCTGCGCAAGCAGTACGGCGCCGACAAGCAGGGCTTCAGCCAGGCGATGATGGCGCTGCAGAAGGAGCGCGGGGTCAACCCGCTGGCCGGCTGCCTGCCGATCCTGCCGCAGATCCCGGTCTTCATCTCCCTGCTGCACGTGCTCCGCCGGCTCGCGCCGGGCAAGGAGGGCCTCTACAGCTGGGACGACCAGCTCACCGACCAGGCCGCCCGGGCGAAGCTCTTCGGTGCGCCGATCTCCTCGTCGTTCAACATGCAGGGCGACAAGGCCGACGCGATCCTCGGCCTGACCGGTGGCAGCTACACCAACATCCGCGTCGTCGCGTTCGTGCTGATCATCATCATGTGCGTCACGACGTTCACGACGCAGAAGCAGATCCAGAAGCGCTCCGGCCCGGTCGAGGGCCAGGCCGCGATGGTGCAGAAGCTGCTGCTCTACGGCATGCCGATCAGCCTCTTCGTGTCGGGCTTCTTCTTCCCGATCGGTGTCCTCATCTACTGGTTCACGAACAACCTGTGGACCCTCGGCCAGCAGTTCTACGTGCTGCGCAAGATGCCCCCGCCCGGCTCGCCGGCGCACAAGGCCAAGCAGGACGCCGAGAAGCCGAAGATCGACCCGAAGATCCTCGCGCCGAAGCCCGGCCAGAAGCCGGTCCGGCCCAGGCCGGGCGCCTTGCCGGCTGCTCAGCCCCCGGCCGACCCCGCTGCGCCGGCCGCTCCCGCCGCGGACGCCTCCCCCGCCGACGGGCAGCCCGCCCCCGGGGTGAACGGCACGCCGCCGGGCGGCCGCCCCCGGGGCGGGGCCGGTGGCTCCGGGAGCTCCGCGGCCGGCGCCAACCGGGGCAAGCGCAAGCGGCGCTGACCCCGGCGGCCGGTCCCGACCGGCCCTCGAACCGACCCCCGGGCACGCCCGGACGCCTGCACGACCTTGGAGGACCTTCGTGAGTGCACCCGACAACGACACCGTCGGCACGGACACAGCGACCGTGGACGAGGTGGCCCCGGACGCCGCGCTGCCCGACGCCGACCCGGCGTCGGTCGACGCCCGGCTGGAGCCCGCCGACCTCGACGACGCGGACGACGACGACGCGGAGGACGAGGACGGGGACGACGAGGTGGGGGACGACGAGGTGGGCGGCGACGCGGAGAGCCTGCTCGTCCGCGAGGGCGACGTCGCCGGTGACTACCTCGAGCGGCTGCTCGACATCCTGGACGTCGACGGCGACATCGACCTGGACGTCGAGGGCGATCGCGCCTCGGTCGCGGTGGTCGGCGGCCAGCTCAAGACGCTGATCGGCCCCGACGGCGCCACGCTGGAGGCGCTGCAGGAGCTGACCCGCCTCGCAGTGGCCCAGTCGACCGGCGTGCGCAGCCGGCTGATGCTCGACATCGGCGGCTTCCGGGCCAAGCGGCGGGCGGACCTCACCGACCTGGCCCAGGCCACCGCCGAGCGGGTCGCGCAGAGCGGCCAGCCCGAGCGGCTGTCGCCGATGAACCCGTTCGAGCGCAAGGTCGTGCACGACGTCATCGCCGCGGCGCCGGGCGTGCGCAGCGAGTCGGAGGGCGAGGAGCCCAACCGCCGCGTCGTGGTCCTGCCGGAGAAGTGAGCACCGGTCCGGTCGCCGACGGGCCCGGTCCGGACGCGGCGGACCCCGAGAAGCGAGACGTGAGCGTTCCGGAACCTCCCGCCGCGGCGGTCCGGGTGTTCGGCGAGGCGCTGCCCGCCGCCCGGCGGTACGTCGAGCGGCTGGCCGGCGATGGCGTGGTCCGCGGGCTGATCGGCCCGCGCGAGGTGCCCCGGCTCTGGGAGCGGCACGTGCTCAACAGCGTCGCCCTGGCCGAGGCGGTGCCCGACGGCGTCCGGGTGGTCGACGTCGGCAGCGGGGCCGGCCTGCCGGGCATCCCGCTGGGGCTCGCCCGGCCGGACCTCACGCTCACCCTGGTCGAGCCGATGGCCCGCCGGGTGGAGTTCCTCGAGCAGACCGTCGCGGCCCTGCAGGCGCCCTGGCGCGTCGTCCGCGGCCGGGCCGAGGAGCGCTCGGTCGTGCGGACCGTCGGGCCGGTCGACGTCGTCACCGCCCGCGCCGTGGCCCCGCTCCCCCGGCTGGTGAGCTGGTGCCGGGGCCTGCTGCGGCCGGGCGCCCAGCTCATCACCCTGGTCGGTGAGCGCGCCGCCGCCGAGGTGCCGGCCCTGCTGCCCGAGCTGGAGGCGGCAGGTATGCGGGACGTGCACACGCGCGCCGTCGGTGGAGACCTGGGTGCCGCAGCCACTACCGTGGTGGTCATGACCCGGGGCACGCGCTGACGGGTCGCAGGACCACCCGTTCCACGTGAAACTGACCCTGTGAAGATGGGGTCGTGAAACCGGGTTCCCTACCCACCCGTTCCACGTGGAACACATCGCTGCGCACCACGGCGCCGAGGAGGACGCACTCATGACCGACCCCGGCGAGCGGCTCCGGAACAGCCTGACGGCGGGCCAGCCGGCCGGTGTCGAGTTCGAGAGCCCCATCGCGGCGGAGGCGATGCGCGCCACCCGCGTGCTGCACGCGGCCGACCAGGAGCCCTTCCCCGCGCCGGGCCGGATCCGGGTCATCACCATCGCCAACCAGAAGGGTGGCGTCGGCAAGACGACGTCGACGGTCAACCTCGGGGTCGCGCTGGGCATCTACGGGCTGCGGACGCTGGTCATCGACCTCGACCCGCAGGGCAACACGAGCACCGCCCTGGGCGTCGAGCACACGGTCGGCACGCCGTCCATCTACGACGTCCTGGTCGGCGACAGCACCATCACCGAGGTGGCGGCGGCGACCACCGCCAGCCCGAACCTGCGGTGCGTGCCGGCGACCATCGACCTGGCCGGCGCGGAGATCGAGCTGGTCTCGGTCGTCGCCCGCGAGCACCGGCTGCGCCGGGCCATCGAGGCCTACCTCTCCGCGCTCCCGCCCGAGCAGCGGCCGCACTACGTGCTCATCGACTGCCCGCCGTCCCTCGGCCTGCTCACGCTGAACGCACTGGTCGCCGGCGACGAGGTGCTCATCCCCATCCAGTGCGAGTACTACGCGCTCGAGGGCCTGGGCCAGCTGCTGTCGAACATCGACCTGGTGCGCCAGCACCTCAACCCGGGCATCTCGGTGAGCACCATCCTGCTCACCATGTACGACGGCCGGACGAAGCTCGCCGACCAGGTGGCCGACGAGGTGCGCAACCACTTCGGCGACCTGGTGCTGTCGACGCTGATCCCGCGCAACGTGCGGGTGAGCGAGGCGCCCGGCTACGGCCAGTCGGTGCTCACCTACGACCCGGGCAGCCGCGGGTCGACCAGCTACGTGGAGGCCGCGCGGGAGCTCGCCCAGCGCGGTGCCCGGCTGGCACCGCTGGCGGCACCCCAGCCGCAGCGCACCGCCGCTCCCCCGGTGGCCGCGATGATCCTCGGCGAACCGGCCACCAGCCCGGGCTTCCCCGGACCGGTCCCGCGGTGAGCCGGCCGACGACTGTGCACGATCTCCTGGAGGACCTGTGACGAAGCGCGGCGGTCTCGGCCGGGGCCTGGCGGCCCTCATCCCCACGAGCGCGCCCGCGCCCACGGCCACCCCAGCGGCGAAGGCGGCCGAGGCCGCCGAGGCCGCCGAGGCGGCGGCTTCGCCGGCGGAGCCGACGGCGTCCCGGCCGCACCTGGTCGAAGCCGGCACGACCCCGCCGGCCCCCGCGGCCGAGCCGGAGGTCGCCGGCGTGCCCGGCGCCCAGCTGCGCGAGGTCCCGGTGGGCGAGGTCGTGCCGAACCCCAAGCAGCCGCGGCAGGTCTTCGACGACGAGGCGCTGGAGGAGCTCACCTACTCGGTGCGCGAGTTCGGGCTGCTGCAGCCGATCGTCGTCCGCGAGGTCCCCGGGGAGGACGGCAGCGGCTACGAGCTCATCATGGGCGAGCGCCGGCTCCGCGCCGCCCGGGCCGCGGGCCTGGAGACCGTGCCGGCGATCGTCCGGGACACCACGGACGACGCCATGCTGCGCGACGCCCTGCTGGAGAACATCCACCGGGTCCAGCTGAACCCGCTGGAGGAGGCAGCCGCCTACCAGCAGCTGCTGGAGGAGTTCGGCGCCACCCACGAGGAGCTGGCCGCGAAGATCGGCCGCAGCCGCTCCCAGGTCACCAACACCATCCGGCTGATGAAGCTGCCGGTGAAGGTGCAGACCCGGGTCGCCGCGGGGGTGCTGTCCGCCGGGCACGCCCGGGCGCTGCTCGGCCTGCCCGACGTCGAGGCGCAGGACGCGCTGGCCACCCGGATCGTCGCCGAGGGCATGTCGGTGCGCGCCACCGAGGAGGCGGTCGCGCTGGCCGTCGCCGAGTCGCCGACCGCGGCCCGGCGGAACAACCGGCGGATCAGCGCGCCCGGCGTCGAGGACCTCGCCGGCCGGCTGTCGGACGTGTTCGAGACCAAGGTGAAGGTGCAGATCGGCCGGGCCAAGGGCCGGATCGTCGTCGAGTTCGGCTCGGTCGACGACCTGCAGCGGATCGTCGGGATGATGGCCCCGGACATCACCGGGCGCAGCTCCAGCAACTGAGGGCTGACCTCGACGGGTTCCGTCACTGACGGAACCCGTCGGGCGGTCAGCGGCGGACGGCCGCCCGGGTCAGCAGACCGGACAGCACCTCGCCGAGGCCGTGCCCGGCCGCCTCAACGGCCATCGGGAACATCGACGTCTCGGTGAGCCCCGGCGAGACGTTCACCTCGAGGAAGTGCACGGTGCCCTCGCCGTCGACGATCGCGTCGGTCCGGGACAGGTCGGCCAGCCCCAGGGAGCGGTGCGCGGTGAGCGCGACCTCGGCCGCGCGGGCGGCTGTCTCGGCGGAGACGCGGGCCGGGGCGTGGTACTCGGTCATCCCCGGGGTGTAGCGGGCGGTGTAGTCGAAGACGCCCGACTCGGGGGCGATCTCCACGGCGGGCAGCGCGACCGGGCCGTCGCCGAGGTCGACCACCGACAGCGCGAGCTCCACGCCGTCCACGAAGCGCTCCACCATGACGGTGTCGCCGTAGGCGAAGCAGCTCACCATGGCCGCGGGGAGGTCCTCGACCCGGCTGACCTTCTGCACGCCGAGCGACGACCCGCCCGAGGCCGGCTTGACCATCAGCGGCAGCCCCAGCCGGGCGACGATGAGGTCCAGCACGGCGCCGGCCCCCAGCTCGCGGAAGGTGCTGTGCGGCAGCGCCACCCAGTCCGGCGTCGCGACCCCGGCGGAGCGGACCACCGACTTGGCGGCCGGCTTGTCCCACGCCAGCCGGCAGGCGGCGGCCGGCGAGCCCACGTAGGGCACCCCGGCCAGGTCGAGCACCGCGCGCAGCGCGCCGTCCTCACCGGTCGCGCCGTGCAGCGCGATGAACACCGCGTCGGCCGGCGCGGCGGCCAGCCCCGGCAGCAGCTCGGCGTCCGCGTCGTGCAGCTCGGCGTCGACGCCGGCGCGGGTCAGCGCCTCGACCACCTGGCTGCCGGAGGAGAGGCTGACCTCCCGCTCGAAGGTGAGCCCGCCGGCCAGGACGAGCGCGCGCAAGGCGGTCCGGTCGGCGGCTGAGGGGGTCGGCGCGGCAGCGGCCGGCTCGCTCATCGGTGCAGGTCCTCGCTCTGGTCGGAGTTGGCCGGGCCGATGACCGGCGGGGTGGTGCCGGGGCGCACGGCGCGGAAGGTGCCGGTGTCCACGGCGTCGAAGGTGGAGTGCAGGTCCAGCTCGGCCTCGATGACCCGGGCCAGCCGGCGCACGCCCTCCCGGATCTGGTCCGGCTCCGGGTAGCAGTAGGACAGCCGCATGTACTCGGTGCCCGAGCCGTCGGCGTAGAAGCCGATGCCGGGCACGTAGGCGACGTGGGCGGCGACCGCGCGCGGCTGCATCAGCTTGGCGTCCAGGCCGTGCGGGAGCTTCAGCCACACGTAGAAGCCGCCGTCCGGGCGGGTCCAGGTGGTGCCCGGCGGCATCAGCGCGTCCAGCGACTCGAGGGTGGCGTCCCGCCGCTCCCGGTACAGCTCGGTGAAGACCTTGATCTGCTCGCGCCACGGCTGGGTGTCCAGGTACCGGGCGACCGCGTACTGGGTCAGCGACGGCGGGCAGAGCACCTGCGCCTCGGTGGCGAGCACCAGCTTCTCGCGGACGGCGAGCGGCGCGAGCACCCAGCCCACCCGGAGGCCCGGGGAGAACGTCTTGGAGAACGAGCCCAGGTAGATGACCCGGTCCTCGTCGCGGGCGCGCAGGGCGCGCATCGGCTCCCGGTCGAAGCCGAGCAGGCCGTAGGGGTTGTCCTCGACGATCAGCAGGTCGTGCGCCTCGGCGATGGCCATGACCTGCTCGCGCCGCGGCTCGGACAGCGTGACGCCGCCGGGGTTGTGGTAGTTGGGCACCGTGTAGAGGAACTTCACCCGGTCGCCCCGGGCGCGGGCCTCCAGCAGCGCCTGCTCCAGCGCCTCGGGGACCAGCCCGTCGTCGTCCATCGGCACGTGCCGGACCCGGGCCTGCGCGGCCTGGAAGACGCCGAGCGCGCCGACGTAGGACGGCCCCTCGGCGAGGATGACGTCACCGGGGTCGACGAACACCCGGGTGACCAGGTCGAGCCCCTGCTGCGAGCCGACGGTGACGACGACCTCGCTGGGCGAGGCGTCGGTGATGCCCTCCAGCGCCATGACGTCGCAGATCCGCTCGCGCAGCCGCGGGTCGCCCTGGCCGGAGCCGTACTGCAGCGTCTGCGCGCCCATGCCGGACACGAGCTCGCCGATCATCGACCCGACCGCGTCGAGCGGGAGCGCGGTGACGGCAGGCATGCCGCCGGCGAGGGAGACGACCTCGGGCCGGCTGACCACGGAGAACAGCGCCCGGATCTCCGAGGTCTTCATGCCGTGGGTGCGTGCTGCGTACCGGTCCGCCAGCGGGTCGAGCCGCGGGTGACGTGGGTGCACAGGAGGGGTCACCTGTCGCAGTGTAGGCCGACACGGTGCGTGGCCCCGTGGGGAACGGTCCGTCCCGGCGCGTCGCTTCCGGCTGGCGGGATCAACGCCGGGCGGGCAGCAGGAAGGTGCCGGTGGGCGGGTCGGCCTCGGCCGGCAGGAACAGCCGCTGGACGGCGGCGAGCACGGCCTGGGCGACGGTGCTGCGCAGCCGGGCGTCGAGCAGCAGCAGCCGGTCGACCTCGTGGGAGAGGTAGCCGCAGTCCAGCCGGACGGCGGGCATCCGGGTCATCCGCAGGATGTCCCAGGTCTTCGGGTGCGAACCGAGGTCGAGCATGCCGGTGCGGGCGACGACCTCACGCCGCACGAGGTTGGCGAACTGCTCCCCCACCGTCGAGCTCGCCCCGGACCCGGTGCCGTAGTAGTAGCTGGCCACCCCGCGGGCGTGCGCCGAGTCCTGCGCCTCCATGTGCAGGGAGAGGAACAGGTCGGCGCGCGCGTCGTTGGCGAACGCGGTGCGCTCGGCCAGTCCGGGACCACCGGTGCGGCCGCGGGTCAGGTAGACCGTCGCCCCGGCCGCGGCCAGCCGGCCCTCGATCCGCGAGGCGAGGTCGAGGACGAGGTCGGACTCGGTGGTCTCGCCGGCCGTGTGGCCGGTGTCGGTACCGCCGTGGCCGGGGTCGATGACGATCACCCGACCGATCAGGTGCGAGCCGGACTCGACCATGCTGGCGCTCTGCCGCAGCAGCTGCGGGCGCCCACCGGTGACCCGGCGGCCCAGCTGCTTCAGCGCGCGCAGCGTGGCCGGGCCGCAGGTGCCGTCGGCGGTGAGCCCGTAGTCGCCCTGGAAGGAGCGCAGGCCGGTCTCGGTCTCGGCGCCGAAGATGCCGTCGGCCCGCCCGGCGTCGTAGCCGAGCTCGAGCAGCAGCTCCTGCAGCCGGGTCACGTCGTCCCCGCGCAGCGGGCGCTCGGGGTCGTAGCGCAGCAGCCGGTCGCCGAGCGACCAGCGGGCCTCGGTCAGCGCGCGGTAGGTCTCCTCGCCGACCTGGCCGTCGACGGACAGCCCGCGCACCTGCTGGAAGTGGCGGACGGCGAGCTCAGTGCGCTCGTCGTAGACGGCTCCCTCACCGGTCGGCTCGGTGGGGCCACCGTCGGTGAGCAACCCCAGGGTGCGCAGCACCGACTGGACCTCGGCCACGGCGGGGCCGGAGCTGCCGGGCACCAGCGGTTCCATGCGGTCGTCGCGCTCCTGTCCGGACGGTGGGTCGTCCGCAACGATTGTGGCCGGACCTCCCCGAGTCCCGCGCACCGGGGCACCCGACACGTCGTCCGGGGGCGGTGGTAGGCGGGCGCACGCCCTGGTGGCGGGCCCGGGCACGACGAGGCCCACCGGTCCCGGGAGGGGCCGGCGGGCCTCGTCGATCAGTGCGGCCGGGTCACCGGCGGGCGGCCGTCAGGGCCGCCGGGGACCTCAGAGGTAGTCGGAGAGGTCCGAGAGGATCGCGCCCTTGGGCTTGGCACCGATGATGCTCTTGACCGGCTTGCCGCCCTGGAACACCGTCATGGTCGGGATCGACATGACCTGGTAGTCGCGGGCGATCTGCGGGTTCTCGTCGATGTTGAGCTTGGCGATCGTCAGCTTGTCCGCGTGCTCCGCGGCGATCTCCTCCAGCACCGGGGCGACCATCTTGCACGGCCCGCACCACTCGGCCCAGAAGTCGACCAGCACCGGCTTGTCGCTGCCCAGGACGTCCGTGGCGAACGTGGCATCGGTGACGGTCTTCGTGTTGCCTGCCATGGAAGAGCTCCCTGTGGTTGCTGGACGGTACGGCCGGTGCAACAGGCCGACCGGGTGTTCTATGCCCCGGCGGGGGCGGGTTCGATCAGCGCTCGTCGAACGTCTCGGCCAGCCAGCGCTCGGCGTCGATGGCCGCCTTGGCACCGGTCGCGGCCGAGGTGATCGCCTGGCGGTAGATGTTGTCGACCACGTCACCGCAGGCAAAGACGCCGTCGATGTTGGTGCGCGTGGTCGGGTGCTCGGCGACGATGTAGCCCTCGTCGTCCAGCTTGAGCTGACCGGCGAACAGCTCGGTGCGCGGGTCGTGGCCGATCGCCACGAACAGGCCGGTGACCGGCAGCTCCTCGGTGGTGCCGGTCTCGACGTCGGTCAGCGACACCGAGGAGACGGCGTTGTCGCCGTGCACGTCGGTGACCTGCTTGCCGAGCGCCCAGCGGATCTTCTCGTTGTCCTGGGCGCGCTTCTGCATGATCTTCGAGGCGCGCAGCTCGGTGCGGCGGTGCACCACCGTGACCGACTTGGCGAACCGGGTGAGGAAGGTCGCCTCCTCCATCGCGGAGTCACCGCCGCCGACGACCACGATGTCCTGGTCGCGGAAGAAGAAGCCGTCGCAGGTCGCGCAGGCGGAGACGCCGTGGCCGAGCAGCCGCTGCTCGTTGTCCAGGCCGAGGTACCGGTACTTCGAGCCGGTCGCGACGATGACGGCGTGGGCGCGGTGCACCTCGGAGCCGACCTTCACGATCTTCGGCGTCGCGGTCAGGTCGACCTCGGTGACGTCGGCGGGCACCAGCTCGGCGCCGAAGCGCTCGGCCTGGGTGCGCATGTCGTCCATCAGCTGGGGACCCTGGATGCCCTCGGGGAACCCGGGGAAGTTCTCCACCTCGGTGGTGGTCATCAGGGCGCCACCGAACTGCGAGCCCTCGAACACCAGCGGGTGCAGGTTCGCGCGGGCTGCGTAGACGGCGGCGGTGTACCCGGCCGGGCCGGACCCGATGATGATCAGGTCGCGGACGCCGTCGTGCTCCGCCGGGGGGATGGCGGGGTGGGCGGGGTCGGTCCCGACCGCCGGGCCGGGCGTGGGCTGGTCGTTCGTCACGGGCGGCACAACGGACAGCGTAGGTGCGCCATTCCCGGGCACCACCCCTCCGGTCGCCAGGTGGAAGACGGGTCACACCACCGGGCTCACCCGGCGGTGGTGACCGTCACCTCGCCGATCGACGCCGCGAACCCGCCGTCCGAGGGCACCAGGCCGGTGACCCACACCAGCACGTACCGGGCGTCGACCGCGGTGCCGAACGCGACCTCGTCGTCACCGCCCAGCGTGGTCGTGCCCGCCACCGGGAAGGCGTCGAGGTCGCCCGCGTCGTCCTGGCCGGTGCGCACCTCGACCGTCGCGCCGGAGGTCGGCGACTGCAGCCGGACACCGGCCAGCGACTGCGACCGGCCGAGGTCGACGAGCAGGCCGACGCCGGGCTTGAGGTTGCCGAACGCCGGGGAGCCCCGGTAGGTCAGCGTCGTCCAGGCGGTTCCGGCGTCGCCGTCGACGGCGAGCCGGGCCTTCGCGGCGTTCTCCGACTCCCCGTCGCCGAACGGGTCGAACACCGACACGCCGTCGACCTCCGCCGGCGCACCGGCGACCGGGGACGACGGCGCGGGCGACGAGCCGGCCGGCTGCCCGCCGCTCTCCGACGGGGCGGGCGACGACGCCGCCGGTGCGGAGCGGGTGGGGGTGTCCTGGTCGACGGAGCTGCTGGCCACCGAGAGCACGCTGGTGCCCATCCAGAGCCCGACCCCGACGACCAGCGCCAGCGCGAGCAGCGGCAGGCCCAGCACCAGCAGCCGCCGCCGGGCGGTCCGGGTGACCTCGTCCCGGTCGCCGGGATCGGCGGCCACCCGGTCGTGGTCGCCGAAGGTGGCGTCCCAGTCCAGGTCGTCGCCGTCGTCCTCCCAGCGGTCGTGCCGGCGCGGCTCGACGCGGACCGTGCGGGGCACCGGCGGCAGCGGCGGGCGGGCGGCCAGCGGCACGCTGCCGGTGTCCCCGCGGGCCGCGGCCGCGGCGTCCTCGAGGTCTCGGCGGTCGCGGAGCCGGCGCAGCCAGCCGGTGTCGGAGACGCCGTCGGGGCGGACCAGGTCCTGCGGGCCGGTGCGCGGCCGCTCGGCGAGCAGCGCGACCAGCGTGTCGACGCTGGCCAGCCCGGTCGCGGGGTCCTCGGAGCGGGCCCGGCGGACCAGCGCGGCGAGGTCCGGGGCGTCGACCGCGCGCGGAGCGGCGTCCCGGCGGCGGCCGGTCAGGCAGGCCTCCAGCAGGCTGCCGAGCGCGGCGATGTCGCCGTGCACGGTGCCGGTGGCCGCGGGCACCGACAGCAGCCCGACCAGGCCGCCGGCGCGCAGCACCACGTTCTCCGGCTCCAGGCCGCCGACGGCGAGCCCGACGCGGTGCGCCTCCGCGACGCCCTCGGCCAGCCGGCGGACCAGGGCGCGCGCCTCGCGCTCGGGCAGCGGGCCCTCGGCCAGCCGCTCGGACAGCCGCGGCCCCTCGATCCACTCGTTGACGACGTAGGCCGCGCCGCCGGGCTCGGTGCCGCCGGTGCCCTCGGCGGCGTCGTAGACCATCGCCAGCGCCGGGCTGGCCAGCCCGCCCGCGGTCAGCGCGCGGGTGATCCACTCGCGGGCGGCCGGGCCACCGGGGGTGTGCACGCGCAGCGCGACGTCGCGGTTGAGCACGCGGTCGCGGGCCCGCCAGGAGCGGATCACGCCGGTCGGCGTGCGCTCCTCGGGGGCGATCGGGTCCAGCGGGCGGTAGCGGTCGGGCAGGCCGGTGGTCGTCGACGTCACGGACTCAGCCGACCCCCTGTTCAGTGGCGTCCGAGCCGGGCCCGGACGGCGGACAGCGGCGCCCCGATCTCCGGGACCCTGGCCACCACGGCACCCGCGACCACCGCGACGCCGATGACCACGGTACCGACGACGAGGGTGACGAGCGAGCCCGGTACCGACCGGCCGAAGGCGCTGTCGGTGATCGTGCTGACCAGACCGCCGGCGACCGCCGCGACGGCCGACACGACGGCCATCCGGAGCACGTTGGAGAGCACCCCGTGGCCCCGCGTGCTGCCCAGCCGGCGCCGCAGCGCGACGTCGCCGACCACCCAGCCGACGACGAACGTGATGCTGGTGACCAGCATCAGGCCGGCGACCACGTGGCGCGGGTCGGTGACCACCGGCACCAGCAGGACCAGCGGCACCCGGACGGCGACCATGAACAGCTGGATCAGCGTGGGGGTCTTCGCGTCCTTCATCGCGTAGAAGACCCGCAGCTGCAGCAGGGTGACCGCCATCGGCAGCAGGCCGGCCGCGCCGACGGCCAGCGCCGTGCCGACCGCGCGGGCGTCGTCCAGCGTCGTCTGGCCGTGGAAGAAGGCGACGGTCGACGCGGCGGGCCCGAGCACCACCAGCAGCGCCGTGACCGGCAGCAGGCCCATCGCCGACAGCCGGGTGCCCAGCGCGAGGTCGGCGACGACCCCGGGGACGTCGGAGCGGGCGGCGGCACGGCTCATCCGCGGCAGCAGCGCCGTCAGCAGCGCGACGCCGATGATCCCGTAGGGCATCTGGAACAGCAGGCTGGCGTTGGCCAGCGCGGCCGGGCCGAGCCCGTCGTCGTGCGCGGCGTCGTTGGCCACCTGGTTGGTGACGATGACGCCGACCTGGCTGACCAGCACGTAGCCGACCACCCACAGGCCGAGCGTCCCGGCCTCGCGCAGCCCGGTGTCGCGCAGCCCCCAGCGGGGCCGCAGCGGCACCCCGTGCCGCGGCAGCAGCGGCAGCAGCACCAGCGACTGGACGGCGATGCCGAGCGTGGTGCCGATGCCCAGCAGCCACACCTGGCCGGGGGTGATGGTGGCCGGCGTGAGGTCGCCCGGGCCGCTGGCCGCGACGAACAGCGCACCCGTGGCGATGACCACGACGTTGTTCAGCACCGGCGCCCAGGCCGGGGGCCCGAACACGCCGCGGGCGTTGAGCACCGCGCCGGCGAGCGCGCCCACGCCGTAGAACACGATCTCCACCAGCAGGATCCGGGCCAGCCAGTTCGCCAGCTCCACCTGCTCGGGGTCGTCGCGGATGTTGAGCAGCCAGGTCAGGCCCGGGGCGGCGAGCACCGCGACGACGGTGAGCACGCTCAGCCCGACGACGGCGATCGTCATCAGCCGCTGGGTGTAGCGGACCCCGCCGTCCCGGTGCTTCTCCTGCGCGTTGACCAGCAGCGGCACGACCACGGAGGTCAGCACGCCGCCGAGCAGCAGCTCGTAGACCAGGTTGGGCAGCGTGTTCGACACCGTGTAGGCGTCGTTGACCAGGCCCAGGCCGAGCACCGCGGTGAGCACGACCGTGCGCAGGAAGCCGGTGAGCCGGCTGACCAGCGTCGCGACCGCCATCGTGCCGGCGGCGCGGAGGATGCCGCGGCTGCCGCCGGGCGAGCCCTCGCGGGCCTGCGTCTCCTCCTCGGTCTCCAGCTCGTCGTGCGGGACCGGCGGGAGGACCGGGATGAACTGCGTGTCGTCGGGGCCCGGCACGAAGCCGCGCCGCCGCGGCGGCGGCACCGGCGGCAGCACGGGACGCCGGCGGGGCTGGCCCTCCAGCGGCTGGTCGGTGCGCGCCCCGACGGGGGAGACGACGTCGCGCTCGTGGAGGGTGCGCGCGGCGGACCGCCCGACGGGGGGCACCGGTGGCAGGTGGGTGCCCGGCGCCGGGGTGCGGGCGCCGCTCACCCCCGCCCGGGGCCGGGCCGGCGGGGTCGCGCCGGGACGGTAGGGCGGTGGCGGCAGCGCGGCGCCGCCCGGGCGGGCCGGCGCGGCGGGGCGCGGCTGCCCGTCGCGGGCGGGAGGCTGGTCGGGGGCGGTCACACCGGGCTCCGGGTGGGCGGCACGGACGCCGGGTCGACCGGCTCGGTGTCCGGCGTGCCGCGGCGGCGGGCGAGCAGGAAGCGGACCAGCCGGCGCAGGAACAGCAGACCCAGCAGCGCCGCGGCGCCGACGGTGACCCACACGGTCACCCGGCCGTAGGCGGTGCTCTTCACCTGCAGCTGGACGGCGGCGCCGAGCGCCCCGCCGTCCGGCGTCTGCAGCCGGGCGGTGACGGCGAACCCGCCGGACTGCCGCACGTGCGCGGGCACCTGCAGGGTGGTGCGGGACTGCGGGTCCAGCCGGGTCACGCCGACGTCCTCGGTGGTCAGCCCGACGTTGCCGCGGGTGCGCAGGTCCAGCCGCACGTCGACGGCGAACGGCAGGTCGTTCTGCACGGTGAGCACCAGCGGGGCGTCGCTGGAGGCCAGGCTGTAGGTGCCGTTGGCCGGCGCGACGAGGGTGACCTCGTCCTGCAGCCGGCCCAGCGTGGTCGCCAGGTCGTCGGCGGCGCGGGCGAAGCCGTCGGGGTCGTCCCGCCAGGCCACCGACGCGGTCCGGGCGATCGCGGCGTCGTAGCCGGCCAGCACGGTCCCGGGGTCGCCGACCACCGCACCGGCCACGTCGTCGCGCACCCCCTCGGCTCGGGCGATCTGCGCGGTGCCCTCCGCCGGCAGCAGGCCGCCCGGGGTGACCGGGGCGGTCGCGGTCACCGGCGCGGCCTCCGGTCCGGTCACCAGGTCGGCCAGCGCCGCCGGCTGCAGCCACGGCTGGCCGCCGTCCGCGCCGGCGGTGTCGGCCATCATCGCGCTGGCCCACTCGGGGTCGGCGTCCAGCTCGCGCGGCGGCACCACCAGCACGGTCTGCGCCGTGGCGGGGTCGTCGTCGGCGAGCTGGGTGGTGAGCACGGCGAGGTCGGCGAGGTACCGCTGCTCGGAGACCCGCGCGTCGTCGGTCTGCGCGGCGCCGGCGACGGTCTCGGCGAGCTGCCCGTCGGCGACCAGGGCGGTGAGCGGGCCGTCGGTGCCGGTCAGCGCGGCGCGGGCGGCGGCCGGGCGGCCGTCCTGGCCGGTGGCGTCCGCGGCGTCGGTGAGCGCGTCGGTGCCGAGCACCACCGAGCGGACCCCGCCGGCCTGCAGGGTGCGCAGGGTGTCGGCGTGCACCGGTCCGTCGGCCGGCCAGGCGATGTCGGTGCGCGGCTGGACGCCGAGCACGGAGCGCACGATCGCCGCCCCGGCGCCGGTGTCGGCCCCGTCGTCCGTGCCGCTGCCCGCGCCGTTGCCCGAGCCGTTGCCCGACGTCGGCTCCGCGGTGGTCGGCGCCGTCGCGGGGGTGTCGTCGGCGTCCACCGGCTGCCGCGCCGTCCCGTCCGGGGTGCCCGGCAGGGCGCGGGTCGCCGCCCGGCCGAGCCCGGCGGCGACCAGCGAGTCGACGTCGGTGTCGCCGTAGGGCAGCGCGAGCACCGGGAACTCCGTGGCCAGCGCCTTCAGCCGGACCAGCAGCGCGGCGGCGTCCGCGGTGCCGGTGCCCGCCCGGCCGTCGACGGTGTACCGGCCGGCGGCCATGACCGACAGCTCCTCCAGCAGCGCCGGGTCGACCGCGAGGGTCACCGGCACGGTGGGCCGGGTGCCGTCGGGTGCGTCGCCGGGCACCTGCGGGACCGTCTCCAGGGTGCGGACGGCGCGCTCCAGCCGGCCGTTGCGGGCCACCTCGGCAGCCAGGTCGTCGTCGGTGAACGAGCCGTCGGCGTCCCGGTGCGGGCGGTCGGTGAGCGGCCACAGCCAGGCGACCGTCGTCCGGTGCACCGGCTGGGCCGGCTGGGCGACCAGGTAGGTCGACAGCTCGCCGGCCCGCTCGGTGAGCCCGCTGTCGCCGGTGGCGTTGACGTTGACCAGCAGCGGGTAGACGCCGTCGGCGGGCAGCTGCAGCTCGTCGGCGCCGACCTCGAAGGAGAAGGGCTGCGACTCACCGGGCGCCAGGTCGAAGTCCAGCGGCCGGAAGGCGGTGGCGAGGCTGTCCGCGTCGCCGGGGTCGGCGAGGTCGGCGGCCAGCGCGCCGCGGGTGCTCAACAGGTCGCCCCGCTGCAGGCGCACCGCCAGGTCGCGGTAGGTCTGGTCGCTCTCGTTGACGAGCGTGCCGGCCACCTGGACCACCGCCCCGGGGGTGACCGTGCGCGGCTCGAGCCGGCCCAGGACGACGCGCAGCGGCCGCTCGGAGCTGTCCGCCGGTGCGCTCTGGGTGGCCGGGGCCGCGGTGCCCGGGGCGGCCGGCGTCGCCAGCGCCGGCGACGGGACGCCCAGCACGGCGCTCACGACGGCGCCCGCGACCGCACCGAGGGCGACCGTCCGGGCTGCTCGGGGTGGGCGGCCGCCGGCGCGGCCGGCAGCCCGCCGGTTCACGCGGTGTCGGCCAGCAGGGCCGGTGCGCGCTCGACCAGCGCGCGCTCGTCGGCGTAGGCCAGCCGTCCACCGAGCTCGGTGAGCGGTACCCACGCCACCTCGGTGACCTCGACGTCGGCATCGGACAGCGCCCCGCCGACCGCGCGGAGGAGGAAGTGGTGGACGGTCTTGTGCACCCGTCGTCCGTCCGCGACGAACCAGAAGTCGATGATGCCGAGCGGGGCGACGACCTCGCCGATGATCCCGGTCTCCTCGGCGACCTCCCGGACGGCGGTGTCCTCGGGGGTCTCGCCCTCCTCGATGTGCCCCTTGGGCAGGGACCAGAGGAGGCGACCGCGCCGGTCGGTGCGGCCGATCAGGGCCGCGCGGGGGCCGGTGACGTCGTCGTCGGCGACCACCAGGCCGCCGGCCGAGGTCTCGTCGACCCGGCGCAGGCGGCGACCGGGACGCTGTCGTCCGCCCGTCCCAGCCATGCCAGGAGGGTAGCGCGCGACGACGCGCAGGTCGGGTCGGCCACTACTCTGGTCGGTCGTGTCCGAACAGCCCCCGTCCCCACGCGTCCTCCCGGACCCGAACCCACCCGCCCCGCCGGTCCCCGCGGCGGTGCAGGAGACGGTGCGTGCGCTCGTCGACGTCTCCCCCGTGCTGGTCGAGCTCGGCCGGCGGTTCGCCGACGCCGGCTTCCAGGCGCACCTCGTCGGCGGCTCGGTGCGCGACGCGCTGCTGGCCGCGGGGTCCGACGTCCCGGTGGCCCCCGGTGACCTCGACGTCACCACCGACGCCCGACCCGAGCAGACCCTCGAGGTGCTGCGCGGCTGGGCCAGTTCCACGTGGAACACGGGGATCGCGTTCGGCACGATCGGCGCCGAGGTCCGCGGCGAGCGGGTGGAGATCACCACCTTCCGGGCCGACCGGTACGACCGCGAGTCGCGCAACCCCGAGGTCGCCTGGGGCACCTCGCTGACCGACGACCTGGCCCGCCGCGACTTCACGGTCAACGCGATGGCGGTGTCGCTGGGCCCCGACCGGACGGTCACCGACCCCTTCGGCGGCCTGGGCGACCTGCTGGCCCGCCGGCTGCGCACCCCCGGCGCGGCGGTCGAGTCGTTCGCGGACGACCCGCTGCGGATGCTGCGCGCGGTGCGGTTCGTCGCCCAGCTCGGCGTCACCCCCGACGACGAGGTGCTCGAGGCGATGACCTCGATGGCCCCGGAGCTGGGCCGGATCACCGCCGAGCGGGTGCAGCACGAGTTCTCCCGGACGATCTGCAACCCCGCGCCGCGGGCGGCGCTGGAGCTGTTCGTGGCCACCGGGCTGGCCGACGTGGTGCTGCCGGAGCTCGCCGCGCTGCGGATGGAGATCGACGAGCACCACCAGCACAAGGACGTCTACTCCCACTCGCTGACCGTGCTGGACCAGGCGATCGCGCTGGAGCAGGCCGACCCCGGCTCGGAGTCGCCAGACCTGGTGCTGCGGCTGGCGGCGCTGCTGCACGACGTCGGCAAGCCCGCGACCCGCCGGCACGAGCCCCGCGGCCGGGTCTCCTTCCACCACCACGAGGTGGTCGGCGCGAAGCTGGTGCGCAAGCGGCTGCTGGCGCTCAAGTACCCGAAGGACGTCGTCGAGGCGGTCTCCCGGCTGACCTTCCTGCACCTGCGCTTCCACGGGTACGGGCGCGGGGAGTGGACCGACTCCGCCGTCCGCCGGTACGTGACCGACGCCGGCGACCTGCTGCCCCGCCTGCACAAGCTGGTGCGCTCGGACTGCACGACCCGCAACAAGCGGCGGGCCGCGGCGCTGTCGGAGACCTACGACTCGCTCGAGGAGCGGATCGAGGTGCTCTCCGCGGCCGAGGACCTCGCCCGGGTGCGCCCCGACCTCGACGGCAACCGGATCATGGAACTGCTCGGCATCGAGCCCGGCCCGCAGGTCGGCCAGGCGTGGCGGTTCCTCAAGGATCTCCGCCTCGAGCGCGGCCCCCTCGACCCCGACGAAGCCGAAGCCGAACTCCTCCGCTGGTGGTCGTCGAGGTAGGTGAGTGGAGTCCCAGCGCATCGTTTTCCGAGCGTTGGGACTCCATCTGGGGTGCTTGTGGACGGACGACGCCTGACGGCGGCCGTTGCCCCAAGCTCCGCTGGTGCCCACGGACCCACGCACCGTCCTCAGCAGACGCGAACTCGCCGAGCGCGGGATCGACCGGAACCGCGTCCGGCGGGCGGTCAGGTCCGGGCGATGGCTCGAACCGGTGCCCGGCATCGTCGTGCAGCACTCCGGTGAGCTGACCCGCCGCGAGCGGCACGAGGTCGCGATCCGGTGGGCAGGCAGCGGCGGGCGGCTCTCGCACACCAGCGCCCTGCTGCTGCACCGCGCCCGAGCCCAGGAGCCGGCTGCGTCCCTGCGCGTGGCCGGGGTGCGAGGGCGGTACGCCACCCCCGCGGACGCGGGCCTGGTCCAGGTCGCCGTCCCCCACGGTCGCCATCTCAAGTCCCAGGGGTTCGTCGTGGTGCACCAGACGCGCAGACCGCTGGGCGACCTCGTGCTCGACGGTCTGCCGGTGACCACTGCTGCCCGGGCCGCCGTGGACGTCGCGGTCACCGCGCGCCGGCGCGCGGACGTCGACCACGTGGTCTCGGACGTCCTGCAGCGGGGTCTAGCGGACGAGGCCCAGCTGGCGTTCGAGGCGCGGCAGCTGGGTCGACGGACGACGCCGTGGCTGCGGTCGGCCCTGGCCGACGCAGTCCGGGGCATGCGGTCGGTCGGTGAGGCGGAGCTGCGCCGCGTGGTCGTGGCGGCAGGACTGCCGGAGCCGGAGTGGAACGCGCGGGTCAGCACGCCGCAGGGGGACTTCCACCTGGACGCCTACTGGCTGGAGCAGCGGGTCGGCGCGGAGGCCGACGGCATGGCGTACCACCTCACCGCTGCCGAGTGGCAGGCCGACCTGGTGCGGCAGAACGCCATCATGGGCGCCGGCAACCGGTTGCTGCGGTTCCCGGTCACGCGCCTGCGGCGTGACGGTCCGTCGTGTGGCTGGGAGATCGGGTCGGCGCTGGGCCTCTAGTGGAGTCCCAGCGCTACGTTTTCCGAGCGCTGGGACTCCACCAAGCCGCTCCGCACGCGCCAGTAGACGGCGGCGGTGAGGAGGTAGCCGACGCCGACCACCACGAGCACCGGGTAGGAGAGGCCGGACGTCGGCAGCCAGAACGCGCCGACCAGCAGCGCCGCCACGAACGTGACGTTGAACAGCGTGTCGTAGACGCTGAACACCCGGCCGCGGAAGTCGTCGTCCACGACCTCCTGCAGCGTGGTGTCCACGCAGATCTTCACCGCCTGCGCGACGAACCCCAGCGCGAACCCGGCCAGCACGATCGTCGGCGGCACGAACGGCAGGCCGAACGCCAGCTGGCCCACCCCGCCGGCCACCAGCATCGCGGTCACCCAGCGCGGCTTGCCGAACCGGCGGACGGCGGCCGGCGTGACCAGCGCGGCCAGCACCGTGCCCACCGCGCCGAACGCCAGCACCTCCCCCAGCCCGGTCAGCCCGCCGGGGAACAGCGGGCTGCCGTCGAGGAACGTGTGCCGGTACAGCAGCAGGGTGACCAGCGTGAGCAGCCCGTAGAACACCCGGTGCACGCCCATCACCGTCAGCGCGATCGCCGCGGTCGGGTGCTCGCCCACGTGCCGCGCCCCGGCCACCATCCCGGCGGCCACGTCGCGGGCGCTGGTGCGCGCGGCGGCGGTCGTGGAGTCCGGCCCCAGGTGGCCGCGCGGGAAGCCCCGGGCGACCAGCGAGGACACCACGTAGGGCACGGCGGCGAGGAACGCCAGCAGCGCGTAGCCGCCGTTCTCCGAGTGCGTCACCGCGGCCGCCACGATCGCCGCCCCGCCGCCGACCACGGCCGCGATCGACCCCGACGTCGTGGTGAACGCGTTGGCCGACACCAGCGACGGCTCGTCGGTGACGTGCGGGAGCCCGGCCGACAGCGCCGAGAGGATGAACCGGTTGACCGAGAAGACGGCGAGCCCGGCGACGTAGAACGGCAGGCCGGTCACGCCGCCGAGCACGAGCGCCCCGACCACGCAGACCAGCAGCGCGCGCACCAGGTTGGCGACCACCAGCACCTGCCGGCGGCTCCAGCGGTCCAGCCACACCCCGGCGAACGGCCCGACCAGCGAGTACGGCAGGAGCAGGACGGCGAACCCCGCGGCGACGTCGATCGGCTCGGCGGCGTCCTGCGGGTTGAACAGCACGGTGCCCGCGAGCGCCGCCTGGAAGACGCCGTCGCCGAACTGGGAGGTCAGCCGGGTCCGCAGCAGGCGCCGGAAGTCGGGCCGGAGCAGCAGGTGGCGCACCGTCGTCGGGGGGCGCAGTGCAGCGGGCGTCACCGGCCCACATTACGGCGGATCGTCGCCGCCCCCTCCGCGCCGGGGCTGGGGCACACTGGAGACGATGAACCCGGTGCCCTCCCCGTCCGATCCCGAGCGCCGCCCCGTGGCAGGCGCTGCTGCGGGCCGTCGTCGGTCGTCCGGTGTCCCGGCCCTCTCGGTCGGTTCCCTGGAGGACGTGCGGCCCGGGTCGCTGCTGGTCGCGCTGCCGGTGCTCACCGACCCGAACTTCGCCGGCTCGGTCGTCTACGTGCTCGACCACTCCGCCACCGGCACCCTCGGTGTGGTGCTCGGCCGGCCGAGCGAGGTGCGCATCGGCGACGTGCTCCCCGGCTGGTCGGACCTCGCCGTCGAGCCCGGCGTGTTCCACGTCGGCGGCCCCTGCGAGACCGACACCGCGCTGTGCCTGGCCACCCGCGCGGTGCCCGGCCCGGCACCGGAGGACAACGGCCTGCGCCTGGTCGCCGACCACGTGCACCTGGTCGACCTGGACGCCGACCCCGACCTGCTGGTCGGCGACCTCACCGGGCTGCGGGTCTTCGCCGGGTACGCGGGCTGGTCGACCGGGCAGCTCGCCGGGGAGATCGCCGAGGGTGCCTGGGCGTGCGTACCGGGCCGGCCGGACGACGTCCTGGCACCGGCCGCGGGCCCGGACCTCTGGCGGTCGGTGCTGCGCCGCCAGACCGGGCGGCTGGGCGTGCTGTCGACCGCGCCGGCCGACCCGTCGGCCAACTGAGCGACGGCCGGTGTGTCGGTCTCCCGCTCGCGCCCGCCGTCTGGCAGGATGAGCGTGCGGGAGGGGCGACCTGGGGAAGAGGCCGCCCCTCCCGTTTCCACGTCCGGCGCTAGACGCCGACCGCCTGCGCGACCTCCGGGTGCGCCGTGGCGTCGACGGTGTCCTCGTCCGCCGGCAGCGTGATCTCCCGCTCCCCGTGGTCGGACAGCGTGATCGTGACGTCGAACGTCTGCTGGGGCAGCCGGGTGACGTACTGCACCAGCTGGTGGTCGTCGGCGGAGACGGCGATCGTGGCCCCGGTGCCGCTGCGGAACACCGCCACCACCTGGCCGTCGATCGAGCGGCTCCCCCGCCACGTGTAGCCGCGCTCGGTGATCGACCGCGGGTCGTCGGCCTGGCGGGCGGACAGCCGGGGCACCAGCTGGACGAGGACGTCGATCAGCGAGGCGGTGCCAGTGCCGGACGTGCTGGCGATCGGCCGCTTCACGTAGGTGGCCGGCGGCAGGCCCGCGGCGCTGAGCGCGTCGGGCAGCCCCGGGACGTCGCCGAACCAGATGTCGGACGACGTGAAGAAGACCGTCCGGCTCTCCTCGGGCTGCCCGTTGGTGTACCGGGTCACCGCCTGGGCCGAGCCGATGCCGCGCCGGAAGTCGACCTGCCCGGTGAGGGTGATCGTGGCCTGCTGGGCGAACGGGGCGGTGAGGGTGAAGTCGGCGCCGCCGGCCTCGAAGTCCTCGTGCAGGACGTCGGCGAGCACCTCCGCCTCGGACTGGGTGACCGGGTCGCCGGCCCGGCGCTGGGCGTCGTCGTCGCTGCTGCACCCGGCGGTGAGCGCGAGGGCCAGGCCCAGGGCCAGCCCCGCCACGGGGCGACGCAGTCGGCGGGAGGTGTGCATGCCGGCCAGGGTAGGCAGACGCGCTGAGGGCCCCGGACGACGAATCGTCCGGGGCCCTCAGCGTGCGGCGTCAGCGCTGAAGGTCGCCCCGGATGAACGCCTCGACGGCGTCCCGGGCCTCGCTGTCGGAGTACTGCTCCGGCGGGCTCTTCATGAAGTAGGACGACGCGGAGAGGATCGGGCCACCGATCCCGCGGTCCTTGGCGATCTTCGCGGCACGGACGGCGTCGATGATGATGCCGGCCGAGTTCGGGGAGTCCCAGACCTCGAGCTTGTACTCCAGGTTCAGCGGGACGTCGCCGAACGCGCGGCCCTCGAGCCGGACGTAGGCCCACTTGCGGTCCGACAGCCACGGCACGTGGTCCGACGGGCCGATGTGCACGTTGTCGGTGCCCATGTCGCGGTCGACCTGGCTGGTGACGGCCTGGGTCTTGGAGATCTTCTTGGACTCCAGGCGCTCGCGCTCGAGCATGTTCTTGAAGTCCATGTTGCCGCCGACGTTGAGCTGCATGGTGCGGTCGAGCTGCACACCGCGGTCCTCGAACAGCTTGGCCAGCACCCGGTGGGTGATGGTGGCGCCGACCTGGCTCTTGATGTCGTCGCCGACGATCGGCACGCCCGCGGCGGTGAACTTGTCCGCCCACTCCTTGGTGCCGGCGATGAACACCGGCAGCGCGTTGACGAACGCCACACCGGCGTCGATCGCGGCCTGGGCGTAGAACTCCGCCGCCTGCTGCGAGCCGACCGGGAGGTAGCAGACCAGCACGTCGGCGCCGGACTCCTTGAGCGCGGCGACGACGTCGACCGGCTGCTCGTCGGACTCCTCGATGGTCATCCGGTAGTACTTGCCCAGCCCGTCGAGGGTGGTGCCGCGCTGCACGGTCACGCCCAGCGGTGGGACGTCGGCGATCTTGATGGTGTTGTTCTCGCTGGCGACGATGGCCTCGGACAGGTCGCGGCCGACCTTCTTGGCGTCGACGTCGAACGCGGCGACGAACTGCACGTCGGAGACGTGGTAGTCGCCGAACCGCACGTGCATCAGGCCGGGGACCGACTGGGTCTCGTCGGCGTCCTTGTAGTACTCGACGCCCTGGACGAGCGAGGCGGCGCAGTTGCCGACGCCGACGATGGCGACCTTGACCGTGGCCATGGACTGTCTCCCTCCGGTGGGCCTCGGGCCCACGTGTGAACAGGTTGGTTACTCGGTGCGGGTCCCGGGCTCGTCCCGGGTGGGTGGTGCGGTCTGGGGTGGTACGGGCTGGGGTGGTGCGGCCCGCTCGCCGTCGATCAGCTCGGTGAGCCAGCGGACCTCGCGGTCGACGGAGTCCAGGCCGTGCCGCTGCAGCGCGAGGCTGTAGCGGTCGAGCTTCGCCTGGGTCCGGCGCAGCGAGTCGGTGAGCCGTTCCTGCTGGCGCTCCAGCGTCCGGCGGCGGCCCTCGAGGATCCGCAGCCGGACGTCGGCCGCGGTGTGCCGGAAGAACGCCAGGTGGACGCCGAACCGGCCGTCGTCGTCGTAGGCCTCGGGCCCGGCGGAGCTGACCAGCTCGGCGAACCGCTCCTTGCCCTCCGCGGTGATCGCGTAGACGACCTTGCCGCGCCGGCCGGTGAGCGCGGGCGCGTCGGCGGGCAGCAGCGCGCGGGGCGTCGGCTCGTCCGCGGCGATCAGGCCGGCGGCCGCCATGCGCTTGAGCGCCGGGTACAGCGAGCCGTAGGAGATGCTCCGCCGTCCGCCGAGCACCGCCGCCAGCTCCTTGCGCAGCTCGTAGCCGTGCATGGGGGACTGCTGGAGCAGCCCGAGGATCGCGAACTCGAGCACGGGCCACCTCCTCAGGTCGCTGCGATGTATCGGGACGATACATCCACCCGCGGCACGGGACGCAAGTGCACGCGTGGTGCGGAGGGGGTCGGGGAGGTGGCCTGTCGGCCTCCGGACGGCCTCCTCCGCACCACGCCGGTGCGTACATTGGCCAGGTGCCCGGACGACGGTCGGTCGTGGACCACGCGCTGCGCAGGCGCGCTGTCCTGGCCGAGGTGCACGCGGGGCGGACCAGCCTGCTCGAGGTCTGCGACGCGAGCCCCTACCTGTCCCGGGCCGCCCAGCACCACGGCGAGCTCACCGACGAGCCCTGCCCGGTCTGCCGCCACGAGCGGCTGACGCACGTCAGCTACGTGTACGGCGACGGCCTCGGGCTGGTGTCCGGGCAGGCCAAGACCACCCGGGAGCTGGCCCGCATGGACGCCATGCAGGACGAGTTCTCGGTCTACACCGTCGAGGTGTGCCGCGGCTGCGGCTGGAACTTCCTGGCCCTGTCCTACGTCCTGGGCGCCGAGCTGGCCCCGGGCCAGGCGCCACGCACCACCCGGCGGCGGGCGGCGACCGAGTAGACGCCGGCGGTCCGACCCCGGTCGGACCCCGCCTGCCCGCCCGTCGGACCCCCGGTGGACGCGGGTTCACAGCTGAAGACGACATCCTGGGTGCGCGGCGCGGCGACGCGCTCGCCGCCCGACCACCACGATCCGAGGAAGGGGCCACGCGTGCCTCCGTACGACGAGACCTCGCGGGTCGGCCGCCCGTCCGGTCAGGTCCGCCGACCGCCCGCCGGGCGGTCGACGCCGTCCGGTTCCGGTGGCGGTGGCGGACGCCCCGTCCCCCCGAACCGGGCGCGCACCAGCGCCTCCCGGTCCACCGGTCAGCCCGGCCGGCCCACCCCGCCGCGCTCCGGCGGGGGCAGCGGCCGCCCGCCGGGTGGCCGGCCGCCGGTCCGCCCGACCGGGGGCGGCGGCAACGGCCGCGGCCCCGGGGGCAGCGGCCCCAAGGGCGGCAAGCGCAAGCTGACCAAGAAGCAGAAGCGGCGGCGGGTGCTCGCCTGGCTGGGTGGGCTGTTCGCCGCGTTCGTGGTGCTGATGGGCGTCTTCATCGGGATCGTCTACGCCTCCACCGACGTGCCCAGCCCGGAGTCGCTGGTCCAGCCGCAGGCCTCGACGATCTACTACTCCGACGGCACCACGGTCATGGCCAAGCTGGCGAAGAGCGGCGGCAACCGGCAGAGCGTCAAGCTCGACCAGGTCTCGGAGCCGGCCCGCAACGCCGTCCTCGCGGCGGAGAACCGCAGCTTCTACACCGACCCGGGGATCTCGTTCACCGGCATCCTGCGGGCCGCCTGGAGCAACGTGACCGGCGGCTCGACGCAGGGTGGGTCGACGATCACCCAGCAGTACGTGAAGAACGCCGTCCTCAAGAACTCCGAGCAGACCTACAGCCGGAAGTTCAAGGAGATCTTCCTGGCCGTCAAGCTGGACAACCAGTACTCCAAGGACGAGATCCTCCAGAACTACCTGAACACCATCTACTTCGGCCGCGGCGCCTACGGCATCGAGCAGGCCGCGCAGACCTACTTCGGCGTGCCGGCCTCGCAGCTCACCGCCGAGCAGGGGGCCGTGCTGGCCGTGCTGGTCCGCAACCCCACCTACTACGACCCGGCGAACAGCCCGGAGGTCGCGCAGGACCGCTGGGGCAAGGTGCTCGACGGCATGGTGCAGGAGAAGTGGATGGACGCCGCCGCGCGCAAGGCGGCCGTCTACCCGCAGGTGCAGCCGAAGGCCGACAACTCCTCGCTCGGCGGGATCCCCTCGGGTCCGGAGGGCCTGATCGTGTCCCAGGTCGTGGCGGAGCTGAAGAAGGCGCCGTTCAACGTCGACGACATCTACACCGCCGGCGTCAACGTGGTCACGACCGTCGACGCGGGCAAGCAGAAGGCCGCGGAGGACGCCGTCGCCGACGTCATGGACGGCGAGGACGACAAGCTCCGCCAGGCGCTGGTCGCCGTCGACCCGAAGACCGGCGGGGTGCTGGCCTACTACGGCGGCGCGAAGGGCACCGGCGACGGCGCCATCGACTACGCCCAGGCCTACCGGGCGCCGGGCTCGTCGTTCAAGCCCTACACGCTGGCCACCGCGCTGGAGAACGGCATCAGCGTCGACGCCCGGCGCAACGGCAGCTCCCCGCAGAAGTTCGAGGACCGGGACAAGCCGGTGAGCAACGCCAGCAACGCCCAGTGCGCCGACTGCACGCTGCGCGACGCCATCACCAAGTCGCTGAACACCACGTTCTACGGCCTGGCGCTCGAGGTCGGGCCGACCAACGTGCGGGAGACCGCCCGCGCGGCGATGGGCGTCGGCGACACCTGGCCGGCCAGCCCGTTCGTGCGCAAGGACCTGCAGGGCACGCCGACGCTGGCCAACGCCGACGGTGACACCGGCGGCGCGATCGGCATCGGCGAGTACGTGGTCACCCCGGTCGACCAGGCGGTGGGCTTCGCCACGTTCGCCAACGGCGGCACCATGCGCCCGGCGCACTTCGTGACCTCGATCAGCAACGCCGAGGGCACGATCAACAAGAAGTCCGACGACTCCACCATCGGGGCGAAGGAGGGCGTCGTCCCGGCCGACGTCGCCAGCGACGTCACCTACGCGATGGAGGAGGTCGCCGGCGCGTCCAAGCGGGCGCTCGACGGCAAGCGCCCGGTGGCCAGCAAGACCGGTACCCAGGGTCTGAACAACGTCGACAACTCCGACGCCTGGATGGTCGGCTACACCCCGTCGATCGTCACCTCGGTCTGGATGGGCAAGGACACCCTGCAGCCCATCAAGAACGCCCAGGGGAAGATCATCTACGGCTCGGGGCTGCCGGGGCAGATCTGGCAGAAGTTCATGAACACGGTGCTCAAGGGCACGCCGGTGGAGAAGCTGCCCGCGAAGCCGATCATCACCGGCGACAAGGGCACCCCGATCAACCCGGTGCCGGTCACGTCGGCGCCGGCCACCGCGTCGAACGCCCCGCAGGCCGACCAGCCGCCGGCGCAGCAGAGCACGGCCCAGGCCACCCCGACGCCGACGGGGAACGGGACCGGCACGAACCGGCGGGGCGGGCTGACCGATCAGCAGCGCCAGCAGCTGCAGGAGCAGCGACGCCAGCAGCAGCAGCAGGAGCAGCAGCAACAACAGCAGCAGCAACAGCCGACCCAGCAGCCGACCCAGCAGCCCGGGCAGCAGCAGCCGGGCCAGCAGCCGGGGGTCCCGGACACGAACCAGTGACCGGGTGCGCCCAGGTGTGCCAGGCACACTGAGCGCGTGAGCAGCACGCCGACGGGCCCGTCCGTCCCGGCCGACCAGCCGGGGGACGGGCCCGCGGTGTCTCCGCGCCCGGTCACCCCGGTGCCGCAGGTGACCGCCCCACCGTGGCCGGACCGCGTCGTGCCCACCTGGACCGACCCGGTCGTCACCCAGGCCAGCGAGGCGGTGGGCGGCCCCTGGGGCCGGCACGCGGTGACCGGCCGGGCGCTGTTCTGGACGCCGCTGCGGGTCTGCCTGCTGTTCACCGTCGCCGTGCTGGCGCTGGCCTGGACCAAGCAGGTGCCGTGCGCGGACGGCGCCTGGACGGGGTCCGAGCAGTACACCCACCTCTGCTACAACGACGCCGTCCCGCTGTTCGGCATCCACGGGCTGGACCGCGGCGAGGTGCCCTACCTGGACTCCGCGGTCGAGTACCCGGTGCTCACCGGCGGGCTGATGCAGCTGTCGGCGGTGCTCGGCCGGGCGTACGACTCCGTGGCGTCCTCGGTCGGCGTGCTGCCCGCGGTGACGCCGGTGGAGAGCTACTACGTCGTCACCTGCCTGCTGCTGTCGGTGCTCGCGCTGCTGGTCACCCGTGCGCTGCTGCCGCTGACCGGCCGGCGCCCCTGGGACACCGCGATGGTGGCGCTGTCACCGCTGCTGCTGGTGCACGCCTTCACCAA
Organism: Modestobacter sp. NPDC049651; assembly: GCF_040659695.1. Classification (NCBI taxonomy): domain Bacteria; kingdom Bacillati; phylum Actinomycetota; class Actinomycetes; order Geodermatophilales; family Geodermatophilaceae; genus Modestobacter; species Modestobacter sp. NPDC049651. The sequence goes on along the minus strand of NZ_JBFAOG010000003.1, from coordinate 291,936 downwards.
CTGGGACCTGCTCGCCGTCGCCCTCACCACGCTCGGCACGTGGGCGTGGGCGCGCCGCCACCCGGTGGTCGCCGGGCTGCTGCTGGGCCTGGCCGTCGCGGCCAAGCTGTACCCGGTGCTGCTGCTGGGCGCGCTGTTCGTGCTGTGCCTGCGGGCCGGGAAGCTGCGGCCCTGGCTGGTGACCACCGCGTCGGCGGCGGCCGCCTGGGTGGTCGTCGACGTGCCGGTCGCCGTCCTGGCCCCGACCAACTGGGGGTGGTTCTTCACGCTGTCGCGCACTCGGCCGGCGAACCCGGAGAGCATCTGGGCGATCGCCCTGCACTACGACCGCGGGCTGTTCGACGGCCCGCTGGCGCAGGGCGAGACGCCGGTCGTGCTCAACGCGGTCGTCGCCGCCGTGCTGGTGCTGTTCGCCCTCGGCGTCGGCTGGCTGGCGCTGGCCGCGCCGGTGCGGCCGCGGTTCGCCCAGCTGGCGTTCCTGCTGGTCGCGGCCTTCCTGCTGCTCAACAAGGTGTGGAGCCCGCAGTACTCGCTGTGGCTGCTGCCGCTGGTCGTGCTGGCCCGCCCGGGCTGGCGGTCGCTGCTCGCCTGGCAGGCCACCGAGGCGCTGGTCTGGCTGCTGACGATGCTGTACTACCTGGGCAGCGACAACCGCGGGGTGGACGTCGAGTGGTTCTACTTCGCCGTCGGCCTGCGCGACGCCGCCGTCCTGGTGCTCATGACCCTGGTCGTGCGGGACGTGTGGCAGCCCGACCGGGACCGGGTCCGCCGCAGCTGGCCGGGCGTCGACGACCCCGCCGGTGGGGTCCTCGACCACGCCCCGGACCGGGTGACGCTCCCGCGGCGCAGCCGCGCGGACGTCAGCTCAGCGCCTGCCTGAGCATCTGGACCTCCTCCGCGTGGGAGGCGGTGTCGCCCGGGGTCTCCAGGACGACGGGGCAGCCGGCCGCGCGGGCGACACCGACCAGCAGCTCGACCGGGATCTCCCCCGACGTCAGCGGCGCGTGCCGGTCGCGGCCCGAGCCGGCGGTGTCGCGGCTGTTGTTCAGGTGCACCAGGTCGATCCGGCCGGTGACCGCGCGGACGTCGTCGACCACCCGGGTGAGGTCCCAGCCGGCGGCCCAGGCGTGGCAGGTGTCCAGCACGAACCCGGCGCCGAACTCGCCGACGGCCTCCCACAGCCGGTCCAGCGCCGCCAGCTCGCGGGCCATCGCGTTGTCCCCGCCGGCGGTGTTCTCGATGAGCACCGGGACGCCGAACCCGCCGTCGTCGGCCTGCCGGGCGAAGGTCTTGCGCCAGTTGTCGACGCCGGCCGCCGGGTCGTCCTTCGCCAGCACGTGCCCGCCGTGCACGACCATGCCGCGCGCGCCCACCGCGGCCGAGGCGGCGGCGTGCTGGCCGAGCAGCTTGCGGCTGGGGATGCGGATCCGGTTGTTCGTCGACGCCACGTTGATGACGTAGGGCGCGTGCACGAAGACCGCGACGTCCCCGGCCAGCAGGGCATCGGCGTCCGGGCGCGGCTTCGGCGCCTTCCACGACTGCGGGTCGGCGAGGAACACCTGGACGGCGTCCGCGTCGAGCTCCGCCGCGCGCGCCAGCGGCCCGCCGTCCAGCAGCTCGTTCTCCTCGGTCAGGCCGGGTCCGACGTGCACGCCGATCACGGGGTCAGCCACGGGGCCGACAGTAGCTCCGGCCACCGACGGGGAGCCGACCAGCGCACCGCTGCTACGCTGGGAGGAGCGCGTCCTCCGCCGTCCGTGGCGGTCGGGGCGCGCGACGCGTGTACGACCCTCCTGCTGCAGATCCGCTGCAGCCGCTGAGACCAGAGGAGGTGGGGTTCTCCGTGCGTCACTACGAACTGATGGTCATCCTCGACCCTGAGCTCGAGGAGCGGACCATCGCTCCCAGCCTCGACCGGTTCCTGACCGTCATCACCAACGCTGGTGGCAACGTCGCGAACGTCGACATCTGGGGCCGCCGTCGGCTGTCCTACGAGATCAAGAAGAACGCCGAAGGCATCTACGCCGTCATCGACATCAATGCCGAGCCGGCCGCCGTTGCGGAGCTGGACCGCCAGCTGAACCTCAACGAGTCCGTGCTGCGGACGAAGCTGATGCGGCCCGAGGTCCACTGACCATGGCCGGCGAGACGGTCATCACCGTCATCGGCAACCTGACGTCGGACCCGGAGCTCCGGTTCACGCCGTCGGGTGCGGCGGTCGCCAACTTCACCGTGGCCTCGACGCCGCGGACGTTCGACCGCCAGTCGAACGAGTGGAAGGACGGCGAGGCGCTGTTCCTCCGCTGCAACGTGTGGCGGCAGGCAGCCGAGAACGTCGCCGAGTCCCTCACCCGCGGTTCGCGGGTCATCGTCTCGGGGCGGCTCAAGCAGCGCTCGTTCGAGACGAAGGAAGGCGAGAAGCGCACCGTCGTGGAGCTCGAGGTCGACGAGGTCGGCCCCTCCCTCCGGTACGCCACCGCGAAGGTCACCCGCGCCGCCCGCAGTGAGGGCGGCGGCGGTGGTGGCGGCTTCGGCGGCGGTGGCGGTGGCGGCTTCTCCGGTGGCGGCGGCGGTGGCGGTGGCGCCAGCGACCCGTGGTCGACCCCGCCGGCGTCCTCCGACGAACCGCCCTTCTGATCCACACCCCTGTACTGACTTTCTGGAGAACCCAGTGCCCAAGCCTCCTGTGCGCAAGCCCAAGAAGAAGGTCTGCCAGTTCTGCAAGGACAAGGCGACCTACATCGACTACAAGGACACGACCCTGCTGCGGAAGTTCATCTCCGACCGCGGCAAGATCCGTGCCCGCCGCGTCAGCGGCAACTGCAGCCAGCACCAGCGGGACGTCGCCACGGCCGTGAAGAACAGCCGTGAGATGGCCCTGCTGCCCTACACCTCGACGGCGCGCTGACCATGAGCACGATGAAGCTGATCCTCACCCACGAGGTGACCGGTCTCGGTTCCACCGGTGACACCGTCGAGGTCAAGGGCGGCTACGGCCGCAACTACCTCCTGCCCCGCGGGCTGGCCATCGTCGCCTCCCGGGGTGCCGAGAAGCAGGTCGACAGCCTCCGCCGGGCGCGTGCCGCCCGCGACGTGAAGTCGCTCGAGGAGGCGCAGGCCCAGGCCGCGCAGCTCGCTGCGCTGACCGTCCGCCTGCCCGCCCGCTCGGGTGACGGCGGCCGGCTCTTCGGCCGCATCACCACCGCCGACGTCGCCGCCGCGGTCACCGCCTCCGGTGGCCCGGAGCTCGACCGCCGCCGGATCGAGCTGCCGTCCAGCATCAAGAGCCTGGGCAGTCACACCGTCACCGTGCGGCTGCACCCGGAGGTCAGCACCCCGGTGACCGTCGAGGTCGTCGCGGGCTGATCCCCAGCGCGCAGCTCTGCCCACGAGGGGCGTCGGACTCCGGTCCGGCGCCCCTCGTGCGTGTCCGGGTGACGACACGCACGACACGCGTGTGACAGAACACGACGGAACCTCGAACTTTTCTCCGTCCACACCCCGTGCGCAGCCGACGTGCAGGTGACGGGCGGGTTGCGGGCCGCCGTCCGCCGGGCGTCCCGCCGGTCTCCACACGTCGTCCGCCGTCATCCACCGATTTGTCCACAAGTTGTGCAGATCAGCGTGCACACCGGTGTTGGACGGGGCCCCGTCCGGCTCCATAACGTCGATCTGTCAGTGCCCGCAGGTAGGCATTGAGGCACGGGCCGGCGAGCAGCTGAGCCGGCAACGAGGGAAAGTGGGGGACCCAGCGTGGCGGTGGTCGACGACGTCAGCCGACCGAGGACGACGGCTCCGCAGTACGACCGGCAGCCGCCGCAGGACGTCGCGGCGGAGCAGTCGGTCCTGGGCGGGATGCTGATGTCCAAGGACGCGATCGCGGACGTCGTGGAGGTGCTCCACGGCAACGACTTCTACCGCCCGGCGCACCAGATCGTCTTCGACTGCATCCTCGACCTGTACGGCCGCGGTGAGCCCGCCGACGCGATCACCGTGGCGGCCGAGCTCAACCGCACCGACCAGCTGTCGAAGATGGGCGGCGCGGTCTACCTGCACACGCTGATCGCCTCGACGCCGACGGCGGCCAACGCCGGCTACTACGCCGCGATCGTCAGCGAGCAGGCCGTGCTGCGCCGGCTGGTCGAGGCCGGCACCCGGGTCGTCCAGCTGGGCTACGGCGCCGCCGACGGCAAGGGCGACGTCGACGACATCGTCGACCGCGCCCAGCAGGAGATCTACGACGTCACCGAGAAGCGGATGAGCGAGGACTACTCGCGCCTCGAGGACGTCCTGCAGCCGACGATGGACGAGCTGGACGCGATCGCCTCGCGGGGTGGCGTGAGCCGCGGTGTGCCCACCGGCATCCGCGACCTCGACGAGCTCACCAACGGCCTGCAGGCCGGCCAGATGGTCGTCATCGCCGCCCGTCCCGGTGTCGGCAAGTCCACGCTGGGCCTGGACATCGCCCGCTCGGCCACCGTGCACCACCACCTGCCGGCGGTGATCTTCTCGCTCGAGATGAGCAAGCACGAGATCACCATGCGTCTGCTGTCGGCCGAGGCGAAGGTGCCGCTGCACCACATGCGCGCCGGCTCCCTGTCCGACGAGGACTGGGCGAAGCTGGCCCGCCGGATGGGCGAGATCGCCGACGCGCCGCTGTACATCGACGACTCCCCGAACATGACGATGATGGAGATCCGGGCCAAGGCGCGCCGGCTCAAGCAGCGCAACGACCTCAAGCTCGTGGTCATCGACTACCTGCAGCTGATGACGTCGGGCAAGCGGGTCGAGAGCCGCCAGCAGGAGGTCTCGGAGTTCTCCCGTGCGCTGAAGCTGCTGGCCAAGGAGCTCGAGGTCCCGGTCATCGCGATGTCGCAGCTGAACCGTGGTTCGGAGCAGCGTCAGGACAAGAAGCCGATGCTGTCCGACCTCCGCGAGTCCGGCTCGATCGAGCAGGACGCCGACATGGTCATGATGATCCACCGCGAGGACATGTACGAGAAGGAGTCCCCGCGGGCCGGTGAGGCCGACATCATGCTGGTCAAGCACCGCAACGGCCCGACCGCGAACGTCACCGTCGCCTTCCAGGGCCACTACAGCCGTTTCGTGGACATGGCCAACTGAGACCGGGCCAACTGACCGGTTCTGTCGTACCCGGCTGACACGGTGGGCCCATGAAGGTGCTCACCGCGACGTCGGAGACCCAGGGCAGCCGGCCCGGCGACTTCTGCCACACGGTCGAGGGCGAACTCGTGCTGCTGGGCTGGGTGTGCGGGTGCGACGAGGCCGGTCCGGACGGCGGCTGCGGCTGCGGCCGCGCGTTCACCGGGCTGAACTCGCTGCGGGCCACGACCACCGCCATGGTGCGCGACCTCGACCTCACCGTCGACGACGTGCGCCTGGCGGTGGAGGCCCACCTGGTGGCCGCGGGCACCGGGCCCGACGTGCTGGGCGCCGAGGTGTTCGCCGACCACCTGGAGGAGTGCGTGCACGACGTCGGCTACTTCGCCGACGCCTTCCCGGAGGGCACGGTGCTCGGCCGGCGGCTCGACCACGTGCACCGCCGCCAGCTCGGCCCGGTGGGCTGACCGCGTCGTTCGCCCGTTCAGGGGAATCGGCTCAAGGCGGGGCGTCCCGGTGCCGATGGGTGGAGGACATCCTCCGAGACCCTGGAGTTCCTGAATGCCTGCTCTGCTGACCGCCCTGGCCACCAAGATCGGTGCCGCCGGGCTGACCGCCAAGGTCGCCGCCGGCGCGGCCGCCGTCGTGGTCCTCGGGGGCGGCACCGCCGTCACCGTGGCGGCCACCGACGTGTCGCCGACCGCCTCGGACGCCGCAGTCGTCAGCAACGAGGCCCCGGAGCCGACCGCGGAGCCCACGCCCGAGGCCACGGAGACCGCGGAACCCACCGAGCCCGTCACGGAGCCGACGACCGACCCGACCACCGAGCCCGTGACGGAGCCGGTCGCCGAGCCCACCGGGGAGCCGGTCGAGGACACCCATTCCACCGACGACCCGGCCGAGGAGGCCGGGGACGACGACGCGGCGGACCAGCCGGCCGAGACGCACCCGGACAACCACGGCAAGGCCGTCTCCGAGGTCGCGCACCAGTCCTTCGACACCGGCCGCGAGCACGGCCAGGCGGTCAGCTCGGCGGCCCGGCAGAAGTCGTCCGACGACGCGATCGAGGAGCACGAGGTCGAGGTCGAGGCCCCCGAGGCCGAGCACCAGGAGGGCACCGACGACTCGTCCGGCAAGGGCGGCTCCGGCGGTGGCAACCCGGGCGGTGGCAACTCCGGCCACGGTTCGGGCAAGGGCGGCAAGGGCTGACGCGCCCGCTCCCCCGCTGACGTCGAGGCCCGCTCCCCTCCGGGAGCGGGCCTCACGTGTGTCCGACACCGCCCGGGCGCCTCCCCGGCGCGGGGGCCTTCCGCGCCTAGCGTCGAGGGGTCGGCCGACCGGGGGGTGCTCCACGTGGAACAGCGCAGGCGCACGCTGCCCGTCGTCCTGGGGGCGTTGGCGCTGCTGACCGGCTGCGGGCCGGTCGCGATCGGCGGCCCGGCGCCCGGTGACGTCAGCGCCGCCCCGGCCCCCGGCTCACCGGCCGCCGACGTGCTCGCCTCGCTGACCGTCAAGGGCCGCGCCGCGATGACCGGCTACGACCGCGACCGGTTCGGCCCCACCTGGTCCGACGTCGACCGCAACGGCTGCGACACCCGCAACGACGTCCTGGCCCGCGACCTCGCCGGCGCGACGTTCCGGGCCGGCACGCACGACTGCGTCGTCGTCACCGGCACGCTCGCCGACCCCTACACCGGCTCCACGGTCGACTTCCGGAAGGGCGACGGCAGCAGCGTCGACATCGACCACGTCGTCGCCCTCGGCGACGCCTGGCAGACCGGCGCCCAGCGCTGGGACGACGACCGCCGCCGGGCGCTGGCCAACGACCCGCTGAACCTGCTCGCCGTCGGCTACTCCGCGAACCGGCAGAAGGGTGATGCGGACGCCGCCAGCTGGCTGCCGCCCGCGCGCGGGTACCGCTGCGACTACGTGGCCCGGCAGGTCGCGGTGAAGGCCGCGTACGGGCTGTGGGTCACCCCGGCCGAGCGCGACGCCATCGCCCGGGTGCTGACCGGTTGCCCCGACCAGGCGGTGCCGGCCGCCGACCAGCCCGCGCCGGTGCCCGCGGACGTCCCCGCGGGACCGCCCACCCCGTTCCCGGACTGCGCCGCCGCCCGGGAGGCCGGCGCCGCGCCGCTGCACGCCGGCGATCCGGGCTACAGCCGCGCCCTCGACCGGGACGGCGACGGCACCGCCTGCGAGTGACCGGGCACTCCGCCACCGGTCAGTCGCGCAGGTTGAGCTGGTCGTGCCGCAGCGCGAACGCGTCCACCTCCGCGTCGGTCGGCGTCCGGCCGTCGGCGTGCAGCTCGACCAGCCCCTCGAAGTACTGCTCACGCGGGATGCCGGGGGTGAACAGGATGAGGAAGCGGGCGCCGACGTCCGGCGCGGCGCTGCGGAACCCGTGCACCGACGAGCGCGGCACGTACACCAGGTCGCCCGCCGACGCCGTCGTCCACTGCTCGCCGGTGAGCACCGCCAGCTCGCCCTCCAGCACGTGGAACGACTCGCTGAACGTGCGGTGCAGGTGCGGGCCGGGGCCGCTGCCGCCGGGCGCCATCTCCACCTCGAACAGGCCGAAGTCGCCGCGGGTCTGGCTGCCGGTCGCCACGAAGCGGGTGCGCGCGGCCGAGGGCTGGTCGCCGCGCCGGGAGATCGACGGGGGGTCGGGCAGGTAGGTCATGCACCTGCCTACCGCCTCAGGCGTCGGTGCGCAGCAACGGCGGGTGCAGCAGCGTGGCGGGCCCGCGCCGGTACAGCTGGGCCGGGCGCCCGCCGTCCCGGGTGGTGGTGCCGCCGGTGGGCGTCAGCAGGCCGGTCGCGCCGGTGACCTTGCGGTGGAAGTTGCGCGGGTCGAGCCGGCGCCCCCCGACCACCTCGTAGACCCGGCGCAGCTCGGCGACGGTGAACTCCGGGCCGCAGAAGGACGTCGCCAGCGGCGTGTACTCGAGCTTGGCCCGGGCCCGGTCGACCCCGTCGGCGAGCACCCGGTCGTGGTCGAACGCCAGCCCCGGCGACACCTCGGCCACCGGTGCCCAGCGGGCCGCGGCGGCGTCGGTGCCGGCGACCGGGGTGGGCTGATCGGGCACCAGGGCCAGGTGCGCCACGGTGACCACCCGCATCCGCGGGTCGCGGCCGGGATCGCCGTAGGAGGCCAGCTGCTCCAGGTGGGCCGCGCCCGGTGCCACGCCGGTCTCCTCGGCGAGCTCGCGGGCGGCGGCGGTCAGCAGGTCCTCGTCCGGGCGGACGAACCCGCCGGGCAGCGCCTCCCGGCCGGCGAACGGCTCCTCGCCGCGGCGCACCACCAGCACGCACAGCGCGTCGGCGCGCACGGTCAGCACGACCAGGTCGACGGTCACCGCGAACGCAGGGAACTCGGGTGAGGCCACGGCACGAGCCTAATCGTCGGGTTGACGACAAGCCAGTCACCCGCTTATCGTCAGACCGACGACAACACGACGACCGAGGAGGCCCCCGATGGCCGACATCACCCGCTACCCCTTCGTGCGGCACCTGCGCGGGACCGCGACCGCGCACGTGCAGCACGTCCGCAACGGCCGCACCGTGCACGCCGCGACCGGGGCGAGCTTCTGGTTCCGCCCGCTGTCGGCGGTGCTGTCGGAGGTGCCGGTCGACGACCGGGAGCTGCCGCTGCTGTTCCACGCCCGCACCGCCGACTTCCAGGACGTCGCGGTGCAGATGACGCTGACCTTCCGGTTCGCCGACCCGGCGCTGGCCGCCGCCCGGGTGGACTTCTCGCTCGACCCGGTCAGCGGCCGCTGGCAGGCCAGCCCGCTGGACCAGGTCGCCGGGCTGCTCACCGAGTCGGCGCAGCAGCACGCGCTGGACCTGCTGGCCACCACGGACCTGACCACCACGCTGGCCCGCGGCGTCGCCCCGGTCCGCGAGGCGGTCGAGCGGGGCCTGGCCGGTGACCAGCGGCTGCAGGAGACCGGCATCGCGGTGATCGGCGTCCGGGTGGTCGCGCTCCGGCCGGAGCCGGACGTCGAGCGGGCGCTGCAGACCCCCACCCGCGAGCAGGTGCAGCAGGAGGCCGACCGGGCCACCTACGAGCGGCGGGCCAACGCGGTCGAGCGCGAGCGGGCGATCAGCGAGAACGAGCTGCGCAACCAGATCGAGCTGGCCCGCCGCGAGGAGGAGCTGGTCGGCCAGCGCGGCGTGAACGCCCGCCGGGAGGCCGAGCAGGCGGCCGCCGCGGCCGAGGTGAGCAGCGAGGCGCAGGCCCGGCGCGACGAGCGCGCCGCCCAGGTGCGGGCGGAGACCCGGCGGCTGGTCGGGGCGGCCGACGCCGAGGCGAAGACCGCGGAGCTCGCCGCCTACGCCGGGGTGGCGCCGGAGGTGCTCGTCGCGCTGGCGGCGAAGGACCTGGCGGCGAACCTGCCGAAGATCGACAGCCTGGTGCTCACCCCGGACCTGCTCGCGCCGGTGCTCGCGAAGCTCGGGGCGGGCCGGGTCGGGCTCGGTCAGTGACCCTCGCCCCCCGGGTGGTCGTGGTCAGCCGGGCGACGGAGCTGCAGGAGCTCGTCGCCCGGCACGGCACCCGCGGCCAGGCGGAGTTCTTCCTGCGCACCCGCGGCCGGGACCTCGCCGAGGTCGCCGACCGGGACGCCGCCCAGACCCGGGCCCTGCAGCAGGCGGTCGCCGGCATCCCGCTGGACTGGCGCCGCGGCGCGGTGGAGCGGGCCGACCTCCCCCGGTTCCTGTTCGCCCCGGACGACGTCGTCCTGGTGGTCGGCCAGGACGGGCTGGTGGCCAACGTGGCCAAGTACCTGGACGGCCAGCCGGTGATCGGCGTCGACCCCGAGCCCGGCCGCAACCCCGGCGTGCTGGTCCGGCACTCCCCCGGCGAGGTGGCCGCGCTGCTGCGGGACCGGCCGTCGCCCACCGCGCGCACGATGGTCGAGGCCCGCACCGACGACGGCCAGTCGCTGCTGGCGCTCAACGAGGTCTACCTCGGGTCGGCCAGCCACCAGACCGCGCGCTGGCGGCTCGCGGCGCCGGGCGGGCCGGCCGAGCGGCAGGCGTCGTCCGGGCTGATCGTCGCCACCGGCACCGGGGCGACCGGCTGGTGCCGGTCGGTGTGGCTGGAGCGGGGCAGCGCCCTGCCGCTGCCCGGGCCGGCGGACGCCACGCTGGCCTGGTTCGTCCGCGAGGCCTGGCCGTCGCCGGTCACCGGCACCGCGTGCACCGAGGGCCTGCTGGCGGCCGGTGAGCGGGTGGAGCTGACCGTCGAGTCCGACCGCCTGGTGGCCTTCGGCGACGGGCTGGAGAGCGACCACCTCGACCTGTCGTGGGGGCAGCGGGTGACCGTCGGGGCGGCCGCCCGCCGCCTCCAGCTCATCTGAGCACGGCGACCAGGAAGTCCGAGCCGGGCGTGAACGGCCGCACGTCCCAGGTCGACAGCAGCACCTCGCTGCCGAACCCGGCAGCGCGCGCGTCGGTCAGGAACTCCTCGAACGGGTAGCCGCGCCCCGCGCCGAAGCCGAACACCGCGACCCCGTCGTCCGCCAGGTGCCGGCGCAGCCGGCGGAGCACCTCGCCCCGGGTGCTGACGGCGAGGAACGCCATCACGTTGCCGGCGCAGACGATGCCGTCGAACCGGTCGGGCAGGTCGAGCTCGGCGAGGTCGCCCACCAGCCAGCGCGGGCCGGGGTGGTCGGCCTGCGCGGCGGCGATGAGCACCGGGTCGCCGTCCACCCCGACGACGTCGTGCCCTCCGGCGTGCAGCAGCGCACCCACCCGGCCGGGACCGCAGCCGGCGTCCAGCACCCGGCCGCCGCGCGGCAGCAGCGCGTCGACCAGCCGGGCCTCCCCGCCCAGGTCGAAGCCCTCGGCGGCGAGCTTGCGGAACCGCTCGACGTAGCCGGCGGAGTGGTCGGGGTTCTCCTGCGTGATGCGCGCCCACTGGCTCTGTTCCGTCACCCCGCCATCATCCCGGGGCATCATCGGGGTGTGCGGCGTGAACCCAGCATCCTGCACCTGGACCTGGATGCCTTCTTCGCCGCCGTCGAGCAGCGGGACAAGCCGTCGCTGCGCGGGAAACCGGTCGTCGTCGGCGGCACCGGCGGGCGGGGCGTGGTCTCCACCGCCTCCTACGAGGCGCGGGCCTACGGCGCGCGCAGCGCGATGTCCACCGCGGAGGCCCGCCGGCGGTGCCCGCCGGGCACGGCCTTCCTCGGCCCCCGGTTCGCCGCCTACAAGCGGACGTCGGAGCTGGTCATGGCGCTGCTGCGCGAGCTGTCACCGCTGGTCGAGCCGGTGTCGATCGACGAGGCGTACGTCGACCTGGCCGCCGGCGGGCACGACCTGTCCGTCGACGGCGTGACGAAGCTCGCCGAGGAGCTCAAGGCCCGCATCGCCGAGGCCACCGGCGGGGTCACCGGCTCGGTCGGCGTGGGCACGTCGAAGTCGCTGGCCAAGATCGGCTCGGAGCTGGACAAGCCGGACGGGCTGACCGTCGTCCCGGCCGGGTCGGAGCTCGACGTGCTGCACCCGCTGCCGGTGCGCAGCCTGGGCGGGGTGGGCCCGGCGACCGCCGAGCGGCTGGCCCGCATCCAGGTGAAGACCGTCGGCGACCTGCACCGGCTGTCGCTGGTCGACCTCACCACGCTGGTCGGGCAGGCGCACGGCACCGGGCTGTACCGGCTGGCCCGCGCGGACGACGACCGCCCGGTGGTCGCCGACCGGGAGGCGAAGTCGGTGAGCGCCGAGGAGACCTTCGCCGTCGACCTCACCGACCCCGCGCGGCTGGGCGCGGAGATCGACGGGCTGGCCTCCCGGGTGGGCAGCCGGCTGCAGCGGTCGGGGACCTCCGGGCGCACGGTGACCCTCAAGGTCCGCCGGTTCGACTACTCGACGCTCACCCGCTCGCAGACGCTCGCGCACGCCATCGACGAGCCCCGGCAGATCGCCGAGGTGGCCCACCGGCTGCTGGCCGGCGTCGACCGCACCGGCGGGCTGCGGCTGTTGGGCGTCGGCGTCTCCGGGCTGTCGCCGTACGCGCAGGGAGACCTGTTCGCCGAGCCGGAGCCCGTGGTCGACGCGGCCGCCGTCGCCGAGGAGGAGGTGGCCGCGGTGGAGCCGGTGCGGCCGGCGGGAGCCACCTGGTACCCCGGGCAGGACGTCGTCCACGCCGAGCGCGGGCCCGGGTGGGTGTGGGGCAGCGGGCTGGGCCGGGTGACCGTGCGGTTCGAGGGGCCGCTCACCCCGCCGGGCCCGGTGCGCACGCTGGCCGCCGACGACCCCGGGCTGCGCCCGGCCGACCCGCCGGACTGGCTTCTCCCCTGAAGGGGGCGTGCCCCCCTTCCGGAGGGCGTGCGCGGCCGCCGGGGCGGGCAGACTGCTGCCCGTGCCCCGAGACGACGACGCCCCTGAGCTGGGTCCTGACGTCGCCGCCCTGATCGACCGCGGCTGCGACCTCGCCGAGCTCGGCGACCACGAGCAGGCGGTCGTCTGGTTCCGGCGTGCCGCCGCGCACGGGGACCCGGTCGCGCTGTTCGACCTGGGCAACAGCCTCTCGTCGCTGGGCCGCTGGGAGGAGGCCGTCGCCGCCTACGAGCGGGCGGCCGGGGCCGGTGAGGACGACGCCTGGCTCAACCTGGCCGTGGCGCTCCGGCAGCTCGGCCGCTGGACCGACGCCGAGGTCGCGGCCCGCCGGGCGCTGGACGCGGGCGACCGGGGCGGCTGGTACGAGCTGGGCCAGGTGCTGGAGGCGCAGGGCCGGGCGGACGACGCGGAGGCCGAGTTCCGCGCGGCGGCCGGCGCGGGTGATGCGGCCGCGGCGCTGCAGCTGGCGCACAGCGTGCGCGAGTCCGGGCGGCAGCTGGAGGCCTGGCACTGGGTGCAGGTGGCCGCGGACGCCGGGGACGAGGTCGCCGCGGCGACGCTCGCCACCTGGCGGTGGAACGCCACCCACGACCCGGCGCTGGAGCAGCGGCTGCGCGACGGCGCCGAGGTGTACGAGCACGCCCGCACCAGCCTGGCCGACCTGCTCTGCGACACCGGCCGGGTGGCCGAGGCGCGCACCCTGCTGGAGGAGGGCGCGCTGCGCGGGGAGGTGGCCAGCTGGTTGCCGCTGGGCAACCTGTACCGCGACGAGCTGTCCGACGACGTCGCCGCGGCCGCCGCCTACCGGGCCGGCATCGAGGGCGGCGACCTGCACTCCCACCACAACCTCGGCGTCCTGCTGCTGGACGCCGGCGACGTGGACGGCGCGATCGAGCACTTCTCGGTGGCCGCGGCCGGCGGCGACGAGATGGCCGCCCGGGTGCTGCGCGAGGTGCTCGCCGAGGACGACTGAGCGGCTCAGCCCAGCGGCAGCCGCCAGGTCTCCTGCTCGTGCGCCGACCGCCAGAACTCGAGCTCGTAGCGGGTGGCGGTGGCGAACGCGCGGTGCATCGCCGGCACGTCCGCCGGGGACCGCTCGGCGGCGGCGTCGACCAGCGCGCGGGCGCGGCGGGCCGACTCCTGGAAGGCCGGGTCGTCGTAGGTGGCCACCCAGCGGGCGTACGGGTGGTCCGGGGCGCTGCGGGCGGTCGCGGCCAGCCGCACCCCCGTGTCGGCGTAGACCCAGTAGCAGGGCAGCACCGCGGCCGCGGCGACCGCGTAGGGCGCCGTCGCCGCCGCCGCGACCAGGTAGGACACGTAGCCCAGGCAGGACGGCGAGTGCAGCAGCTCCTCGCTCGCCGGCGCGAGCAGCGGCGAGCCGAGCAGGTCCGCGTGCAGCGCCAGCTCGACGGTGCGGGTGACCGCCGCGGACTCCGCCCAGAACGCGGCGGCGTCCGGGTCGGGGGCGCGGGCGGCCAGCAGCGCCAGCGCCTGCGCGTACCCGGCCAGGTAGAGCGCGTCCTGCTCCAGGTAGTGCCGGAAGGCCGCGGGGGCGAGCGTGCCCTCGCCCAGCTCGGTGAGGAACGCCAGCTCCTCGATCGCGGCGCGCAGCCCGGCGGTCGCCGTCCAGGCCTCCTCGGTGAAGGTCACGCGGACCACCAGCCGGCGAAGTGGTGCACCGGGCCGTGCCCGTGCCCGACGCCGAGCGCCGCGCCGGACTCGAGCGCGGCCTGCAGGAAGTCCCGCGCCCGCTCGACCAGCGGCACCCAGTCGACCGGGTTTCCCGTGGAACGTTCCCGGGCGGCGAGCGCCGCGAGCGCCGAGGAGAGCGTGCAGCCGGTGCCGTGCGTGGCGGTCGTCGCGACCCGCGGCCGGCGGGTGGTGGTCACCCCGGCCGCGGTGACCAGCACGTCGACGCTCTCGTCGCCGCCCAGGTGGCCGCCCTTGAGCAGCACCGCGGCGGGGCCGAGCGCCCGCAGCGCCTCGGCCTGCCCGGCCAGCTCGTCGAAGCCGGTCGCCGGCGCGGTGTCCAGCAGCGCCGCGGCCTCGGGCACGTTGGGGGTGATCAGGTCGCTGACCGGCAGCAGCTCGTCGCGGACGGCGGCGATCGCCTCCTCGCTGATCAGCCGGTCGCCGCTGGTGGCCACCATCACCGGGTCGGCGACCACCGGCCCGGCCGGCCGGTCGGTGAGCAGCCGGGCGACCTCGCGGACCACCTCGGCGGTGCCGAGCATGCCGAGCTTGGTGGCGTGCACCGTCACGTCGGCGAGCAGGGTGTGCACCTGCAGGGCGACGAAGTCCGCCGGCACCCCGTGCACGCCGGTGACGCCCTGGGTGTTCTGCGCGGTGAGCGCGGTGAGGACCGCGGTGCCGTAGGTGCCCAGCGCGCTGAAGGTCTTGAGGTCCGCCTGCACACCGGCGCCGCCGCTGGGGTCGCTCCCGGCGATGGTCAGCGCGACGGCCGCACTCACCGGCCGATCGCCTTCCGCAGCAGCCGCGCGGACTCCGCCGGGTCGGCGGCCGCGCAGATGTCGCTGACCACGCAGATCCCGTCGACCCCGGCCGCGGCCACCTCGCCCGCGGTGTCGGCGTGGATGCCGCCGATCGCGACCGTCCGCAGCCCGGCCGCGCGGGCGGCGTCGGCGACGGCCCGCACCCCGGCCGGTCCGAGGGCGGCGCCGGCGTCGGGCTTGGTCGGGGTGGCCCAGACCGGGCCGATGCCGACGAGGTCGACCGTGCCGGCGGGCAGCGCGGTGACGGTCGCCAGCTCGTCGGGTGTGCCTGCGGAGACGCCGATCAGCGCGTCCGGGCCGAGCAGCCGGCGCACCTCGCCGGCGGGCAGGTCGTCCTGGCCCACGTGCACCCCGTCGGCGCCGGCGACCAGCGCGACGTCCACGGCGTCGTTGACGAACAGCGCGACGGTCGGCGGCAACACGTCCTGCACCGCTCGGGTGAGGGCCAGCAGGTCGCGGCGGGAGGCGGTCTTGTCGCGCACCTGGACGGCGGTGACCCCGCCGGCGACCGCGGCGGCGACGACCTCCGGCACCGACCGGGGAGCGGCCAGCGCGGTGTCGGTGACCAGGTAGAGCGTCGGGTCGAACGGCCGGCGCATCAGGACACCTGCGCCCCGGCCAGCGCGGCGGCGTCCACCGCGTCGAGCGCGTCGAGCCAGTGGACGGCGAACGTGCCGGGCCCCTCCGCGCGGGCCGCGGCGCGCTCGGCGGCGACCGCGACGTGGGCGTGCGCGGCCACCGTGCCGGTGAGCGGGTCGCCGGTGGCGGCGACGTAGGCGGCGACCAGCGAGCCGAGCGCGCAGCCGGCGCCGGTGGTGCGGGTGAGCAGCGCGGATCCGCCGCCGACCCGGACGGTGCGGGTCCCGTCGGTGACGACGTCGACCGGGCCGCTGACCGCGACCACGCCGCCGGTGCGGCGGGCGAGCTCGGCGGCGGCGTCCAGCGCGTCCTCGGGGGTGGCCGTGCTGTCGACGCCGCGGCCGCCCGTGCCGGCCCCCGCGGTGGCCAGCACCTCCGAGGCGTTGCCCCGCACGACGGTGGGCCGCAGCCCGACCAGCTCGGCGGCGAGCCCGGTGCGGAAGGTCAGCCCGCCGACGGCGACCGGGTCGAGCACCCACGGGGTGCCGACCTCCCCGGCGACCCGGGCGGCGGCCCGCATCGCCTCGGCGGTCGGCCGGGTGACCGTGCCGACGTTGACCAGCACCGCGGAGGCGACGGCGGCGAACTCGGCGGCCTCGTCCGGGTCGACCACCATCGCGGGGGCGGCGCCCACGGCGAGCAGCGCGTTGGCGGTCAGCGTCTGCACCACCGTGTTGGTGAGGCAGTGCACGAGCGGCGTGCTCCGGAGCAGTGCCGTCCGGGCTGCGGACAGAGAAGTGGCGTCCACCGGTGACATCCCTTCGCCAGTGCGAACTGGAGCAGGTTCGACGGGTGTGATCTCAGTCCCGGGTGGGACACCCCGTGCCGGGGCCGACCGTAACACCGCCACTTCTGGTCACCCTGCGGAGTGATCCGGTCACTCGACGGCTTCATCCAGTCGGGTCGACGCCCGAAGCTCGGAGCATGCGGAGACGACTGCGAGCAGCGACCCGGCGGGTTCCCCCGCGGGCTGCCCGCGTCGGCTCCGCCACGGCCGGCGGCCTCGCGCTGCTCGCGGCCGCGGGACTGGTCTGGCACTCGGCCTACGCCGGGTTCAGCGACGCCTCCGCCGCACGCAACCTGCCCACGGTGACCACCGGCACGATCACGCTGACCGACGACGACGCCGGCGGCAGCCTGTTCACCGTCACCGGCATCAAGCCGGGGGCCTCCGGCAGCCGGTGCATCCAGGTGACCGCGACGGGCTCCGCGCCGGTCGACGTCCGGCCGTACGTCAGCAACGTGACGACCACCAACGGCCTGGCCACCTACCTCTCGGTCACGCTCACCGCCGGAGCCGGCGGCAGCTTCAAGAACTGCAACGGCTTCACCGCGCTCCCCGGGGACGCCGGCGCCGTGTGGACCGCCCCGCTGAGCGCCGCCCCGCGCTCCTGGACGGCGGGGAAGCCGGGCTGGACGACGTCCGGCGCCGGTGCGGAGACCCGCAGCTACCGCGTCGACTGGTCGCTGCCGGCCAGCACGCCGTCGACCGCCCAGGGCGGCTCGGCCGGCGTCACCCTCGTCTGGGAGGCACGGACCCGGTGAGCACCTCCCCGTGGCGGCAGAGCTGGGCCGCCTTCCTCGTCTCCACCACCGCCCGCGCGGCCCTCGGCGTGCTCGCGCTGCTGGTGCTCGCCTCCACCGTCCCCGCGCTGCTGGGCTGGCAGGCCACCGTGGTGATGTCCGGCTCGATGGAGCCGAGCATCTCCCCCGGCGACGTCACCGTCGTCCGGCCGGTCGACAGCGCCGACCTGCACCGCGGCCAGGTGCTGCTCGTCGACGACCCCGACTCCCCCGGCCGGCTGCGGCTGCACCGGCTGGTCGCGGTCGAGGACGGCGGGCTGCAGCTGCGCGGCGACGCCAACGCGGCCGCGGACACCGCCCTCGTGGACCCCTCCGCGGTGCACGGGGTCGGCACGCTGCGGCTGCCCGGCCTGGGCCTGCCGGTGCTGTGGGCGCAGCAGGGCCGGGCGCTGCCGGTGGCCGGCACGGCCGTCGCGCTGGCCGGGCTGGTCGCCGCGGCGCTGCTGTACCGGCGGTCGCCGTCCGCGCCGTCCGGTCCGTCGTCCTCCGGGCCCTCCGGGTCGTCCGGACGGCGGTGGCGGCTGCGCGGCGGGTCCCGGCGCCGGTGGGTCGGCGCCGGCGCTGCGCTGCTCCTGCTGGCGGCCGTCCCGGGCGCCGCGCAGGCCACCTTCACCGCGAGCACCTCCGCCGCGGCGAACACGTTCTCGGCGTTCCGCTACTTCACCTGCGCCGGGGCGGCGTCCACCGCCGACGCCTACTTCCCGATGCAGGAGACCTCCGGCAGCACCGCGGCCAACAGCGGCCCCTACCCCTGGGTGGTCGGCACCTACAGCTCGGTGCGGCTCGGCCAGGTCGGGCCGAACTGCGGCAACGGGGTGAACAAGGCGGTCGCGTTCGACGGCAGCAGCAGCCTGCTCTACACGACGACCTCGCTCACCGACCCCGAGTCGTTCACGATCCAGCTCTGGTTCAGCACGAAGACGAGGACCGGCGGGAAGCTGTGCGGGTTCGGCAACGGCACGTACGGCTCGGCGTCGACCCAGTTCGACCGGCACGTCTACATGACCGACACCGGCAAGCTGGTGTTCGGCGTCTACCCCGGGCAGCCGGCCACCGTGACGTCGCCGAAGAGCTACAACGACGGCGCGTGGCACCTGATGACCGCGACGTTCTCCCCCGGCACCGGCATGCGGCTGTACGTGGACGGCGGCCAGGTCGCCGCTGACCCGTCGGTGACCCAGGCCGAGCAGTACACCGGCTACTGGCGGGTCGGGTACGACACCATCGGCCCGACCTGGCCGAGCGCGCCCACCAGCGAGCACTTCGCCGGCTCCATCGCGCACGCCAGCCTGGCCCAGTACGTGCTCACGCCGGCGCAGATCGCCGACCAGTACGTCGCGCTGAACTGACCGTCGGGCGTTCCCGCGGGAACGCCCGAGGTCGCTGACCTGCGGTTCTGTCAGACCCCCCGGGCAACATCGGTCCATGGGTGCCGCTGTCCTGACTCTCCCCTCCCCGACCGCCCCGACCCCGCCGGAGCGGTCCCTCGCCGACCTGGAGCGGGAGATCACCTCCGGTGCCGTGCGGCTGGCCGCGGCCACGGCCGCCTGGCTCGCGCTGGTGGCGGAGTTCGACCGGCGGGAGGGCTGGGGCGGGGTCGGGGTCCGCTCCTGCGCCCACTGGCTGGCCTGGCGGTGCGGCCTGGCGCCCGGTCCGGCCCGCGAGCACGTGCGGGTCGCCCGCGCGCTCGGCGCGCTGCCGCTGACCGCGGCGGCGTTCGCGGCCGGCCGGTTGTCGTACTCCAAGGTGCGGGCGCTGACCCGGGTCGCGGAGCCCGGCACGGAGGCGGAGCTCGTCGAGCTGGCGGGGCACCTGACCGCCGGCCAGCTCGAGCGGGTCGTGCGCGCCTGGCGACGGACGGAGGTGCAGGACGCGCAGGACGCCGCGGACGAGGCCGAGCGCATCGCGGCCAAGCGGACGTGCGAGTGGTGGTGGGACGCCGACGGCATGCTCTCCGTCCGGCTGCGGCTGGACGCCGAGCAGGGTGCGGCCTTCGTGACCGCCGTCGATTCGCGGGTCGAGCGCGACACCCGCCGGGACCGCGCGGCGGCGAAGCGCGCCGCCGCCCACGCAGCCGATCACGACGGCTGCGCCGGGGGTGAGGCGTTCCCGCGGGAACGCCTCACCGCCCGCCGCTGCGCCGCGCTCGCCGACCTGGTGGTGGACGGCGCCCCGGTCGGCCGGCGGGCCGGCGACCCGCCCCGCCGGGAGGTGGTCGTGCACGTCGACCACCAGGTGCTCACCGACGACGCCGCGGCCGGCCGGGCCCACCTGGCGGGCGGTCCCGCGCTCCGGCCGGCCCAGGTGCGCCGGATGATGTGCGAGGCCGCGCTGACCGTCGTCGTCACCGAGGGCGGGGAACCGCTGGCCCTGGGCCGGCGCCGCCGGCTCGCCAGCGCGGCCCAGCGCCGGGCGCTGCTGGCGCGGGACGGCGGCTGCGCCCGGCCCGGCTGCACGGAGACCAGGATCGAGCGGCTGCACGCCCACCACCTGCGCCGATGGGCGTTCGGTGGGCCCACCGACGTGTCGAACATGGTGCTGCTCTGCGACGCCGACCACGGGCTGGTGCACGACCTGGACCTCACGCTGTCCCGACGGGACGGCGGGCTGGTCGCGCGGACGCCGGAGGGCGCGCGCACCTGGGGGCCTGCCGACCCGGCGTGGGCCGTGGGCGCCGGCGGCGTCCCACCGCTGCTGCCGGCGAGCGCAGGCCGGCTGCCCGACGAGCTGCCCAGCGACGGGGAGCGGATGGAGCTCGGGCACGTGGTGTGGGCCCTGCTGACCCACCGGGACGCGGTCCGCCGGCGGGCCGCCTGACCGCCGCCTGCGACGATGCCCGGGTGAGCACCGAGCCCGTCCTGCGGGAGGCCCGCTTCGCCGAGCTGACGCCCGCCGAGCTGTACGGCATCCTCCGGCTGCGCGTCGACGTCTTCGTCGTCGAGCAGGCCTGCCCGTACCCCGAGCTGGACGGCCGGGACGCCGAGCCGACGACCACCCACCTCTGGGTCGCCGACGACGGCCCGGACGGCGACGGCCGGGTGCTCGCCACGATCCGGGTGCTGCACAACGGCGAGGACCGCGCGATCGGCCGGGTCGCCACCGCTGCCGACGCCCGCAGCCGGGGCCTGTCCGCCCGGCTGGTCCAGCGCGGGATCGAGCTGTGCGAGGGCCGCACCATCGACATCGGCGCCCAGGCGTACCTGGAGCGCTGGTACGAGCGCTTCGGCTTCCGCCGGTCCGGCCCGGACTACGACGAGGACGGCATCCTGCACCTGCCCATGCGGCTGCCCGGCCCGACGAACTAGGCCCGGGCGTCGCCGGCGGGCCGCGCCGCCGGGGCGGGCGCGGTCGCCGGGGCCGGTGCGGCGACCAGCGACCCGAGCAGGGCGAGCTTCTCCTCGTCCCCGGACCCCGGCACCGCGTGGTGGACGCACAGCAGCTGCCCGTCGGTGCCGCTCACCGCCAGCTTCTCGCAGGAGAGCGTCAGCGTGCCGAGCACCGGGTGGGCGAGCCGCAGCGCCGTCCCGACCGGCACCTTCACGTCGTGCCGGGCCCACAGCTGCCGGAACCGCTCGCTGCCCAGCGACAGCTCACCGACCAGGTCGACCACGCGGGGGTCGTCGGCGTCGGTGCCGATGCGCTCGCGGAAACCGGCGACCAGCCGGGCGGTGCCGGCCTCCCAGTCGGGGAACAGCCCCCGCTCGGCCGGGTCGAGGAAGACGTCGCGCAGCCGGTTGCGGCCGACCGCGAAGCGCGGCGACAGCGCCCGGGCCAGCTCGTTGGACGCCAGCACGTCGAACCACCGGCCCTCGACGAACGCGGGCAGCCCCAGCGACCCGAGCAGCTGCAGCACGCCCTCCGGCACCACCTCCCGGCGCGGGGCCCGGCGGCGCCGGCGCGGCTGCGGTGCGATGAGCCCGAGCAGGTAGGCGGTCGCCGTGTCGTCGAGCTGCAGCACCCGCGCCACCGCCTCGAGCACCTGCCCCGACGGGTTGCGGTCGCGGCCCTGCTCCAGCCGGAGGTAGTAGTCGGCGCTGATCCCGGCCAGCAGCGCGACCTCCTCGCGGCGCAGCCCGGGGGTGCGGCGGACGCCGTCCACCCGCAGTCCGACGTCCGCGGGACGCACCAGCTCGCGGCGGGCGCGCAGGAAGTCGCCCAACTGGTTCTCCACAACCGGGAACGGTAGGCCCGGTCGCGGGCGGCGTGCCTGGTCCTGCCACCCCCAGGACCGGCAGGGCTCTCGCTGTGCACGCCCGCGGGGCCGACGGTGGGGTCATGACCACGACCGCGCTCCCCGGCGGGACGCTCCCCCTCGCCGACGACCTCGTCCTCACCCGCACCGGTTACGGCGCCATGCAGCTCGCCGGCCCGCACGTCTTCGGCCCACCCCGCGACCGCGCCGAGGCGATCGCCGTCCTGCGCACCGTCGTCGAGCTGGGCATCACCCACATCGACACCGCGGACTTCTACGGCCCGCACGTCACCAACCAGCTCATCCGCGAGGCGCTGCACCCCTACCCGGCCGAGCTGCGGATCGTCACCAAGGTCGGGGCGGTCCGCGACGGCGAGGGCAACTGGCTCATGCGCCGCTCCCCCGACGAGCTGCGCCGGCAGGTGCACGACAACCTGCGCAACCTCGGCGTCGAGGTCCTCGACGTGGTCAACCTGCGGGTGGGTGCCGTCGACGGCCCGGACGGCGAGCCGGTCGGCGAGCAGTTCGCCGCCTTGGCGGAGCTGCAGCAGCAGGGGCTCATCCGGCACCTGGGGCTGAGCACCGTGACGCTCGAGCAGGTCACCGAGGCGCAGGCCATCGCGCCGGTGGTGTGCGTGCAGAACATGTACAACGTCGCGCACCGGGAGGACGACGCCCTGGTCGACGAGCTCGCCCGGCAGGGCATCGCCTACGTGCCCTACTTCCCGCTCGGCGGGTTCACCCCGCTGCAGTCCGACGCGCTCAACGCGGTCGCCCGCCGGCTGGGGGCCACGCCGCTGGCGGTCGCGCTCGCCTGGCTGCTGCAGCGGTCGCCGAACGTGCTGCTCATCCCCGGGACGTCGTCGGTCGCCCACCTGCGGGAGAACGTCGCCGGCGCGGGCCTGGAGCTGCCCGCCGATGCGGTGGCCGAGCTGGGCGCCATCGCGGGGTGAGGGTCGTCGAGCGGCGGCGGTCCGGTCGGCGGCGGCTCAGTCGGACCCGGTCAACGAGGCGGCCGGCAGCCAGTCGGCGTCCAGCAGCTCCGCGATCTGCTGCAGCGCGGCGGTGTCGCCGCCGGCCGTGGAGCCGGTGACCGCCAGCCGCTCGACCATCACCCGGGCGACGTCCTCCTCGACCGTCTCCGCCGCGAACGCCACCCGCCACGGCGAGACCTGGTGGTCGCGGTGGGTGCGGCCGGTGACCTGGCGGGCGGCGATGCCGGAGAACCGCGGCTGGTGGAACAGCCCGACGCGCGGGGTGGTCGAGGCGGTGCCGCCGCCGGGCAGCAGCTCGCCGGCGTGCAGGCTGATCGAGGCGGTCACGGTGAACACGCACACCGGCGCCTCGCCGCGCTGGAACCGCAACCGCTCGGCCTCGACGTCGAAGCGGTCCCGGCCGTAGATCCCGGCCACCCCGATGCCGCTGTCCAGCAGCGCCTCGCGGATCGGGTCGGCTGCGGTCTCGACGAACTCCACCGAGACGGCCACCTGCCGGTCGGCCTCCACCTGGGCCTTCACCCAGTCGACGGTCGCCGCCGCGCGGATCAGCCCGGCCTTCTGCCGGAACCGCAGCAGCGCCGCGCGGCCCCGGGCGGTCTCCCGCTTGCGCCGCGCCAGCTGCATCTCGGCGCGGAACTCCGACCACTCCGCCTCGTACTGCGCGCGCTCGGCCGGGGTCAGCTCGACCGCCGTCCCGGTGACGCTGACCGGCCCCCACGGCGCCGGGCGGTGCAGGGTGGCCGGCGGATCGGTGTCGGCGAGCCAGGAGCGCAGCCGGGCGAGGTCCGCGCGGCGCTCGTCGGCGTCCTCGGTCCACGTCCAGCCGTACCGGCCGCGTTCCACGTGGAACCCGTGCGCGGCCAGCCGGGGAGGCAGGTCGGACCACTCGCGCAGCGGCTCGCCGTGCAGCGTCGCGAAGTGCGGCGCCAGGTAGGGCAGCTCCAGCGGGGTGTGCGCGGGGGTGGCGGTGGCCAGCAGCACGTACGGCGCGTCCTTGACCCGGCCGGCACCGGAGACGGCCTTCCAGTGCTTCCAGCGCTGGGTCGTGGTGTGCCGGACCATGTGCGCCTCGTCGGCGACCACCACGTCGAACCGGGTGCCGGTGGCCTTCAGCAGCCCGGCGACCTTGCCCAGCCGGTCCCAGGTGGTCACGCACCAGCGCAGACCCAGGTCCCCGTCCGCGGAGCCGCCGAACGCGGCGATCGACCGGGCCCAGTGCGGCACGGTGATCGCCGCCGGCCGGTCGGCGACCACCAGCACCGTCTGCACCGGCCGCAGGTCCGCGATCTGCCGGACGGCGAGGACGGCGGTGCCGGTCTTGCCCACGCCCGGGTCGTCGCCGAGCAGGAACATCCGGCCGCCGGCGGCGGCGTGCGCGGCGATGGCCCGGGCGCCGGTCAGCTGCTCGTCGCGCGGGGTCATCGGCCGGGCCGGCGGCAGCGGGCGGGAGCTCGCGTTCAGCTGGTCCTCGGCGAACCGCTCGAACGTGTACGGCCCGGGGTCGTAGGCGGCCAGCGCCGGCGGCAGCGCAGCGCCGACGTACACGTGCGACGACAGCCCGGCGTGCCAGGTCGCGCCCGGCGCGGGTGCCCGGAACGGCACGGCCAGCACCCACACCCGCTCCCCCGGCCCGGCGGTGGGCAGCCCGGCCGCGGCCGCGGTCGCCCGGGGCGCCGCCGTCCGGGAGGCGGCCTTCCGGGGCGCGGCCTTCCGCGCCGTCGCCGTCCGGGAGGTGGACGACGAGCGGGTCGTGGTGGCACGCCGTCGGCGTCCGGGCACGGGTACTCCTGGGGTCGGCGGGCCGGTCCCGAGCACGGTAGGCGTGGCCACCGACGAACTCCGGCAGCGACATCTGATGGGATCGGGGCATGACCGCTCCCGACCGGCTGGCCGCACGCACCGTGGGCGACGCCGGGCCGCGGGTGGTCTTCGTGCACGGACTCTTCGGCCAGGGCCGCAACTGGTCGACGACCGCCAGGGCGCTGGCCGCCGACGGCCACCGGGTGACCCTGCTGGACCTGCCCAACCACGGGCACTCGCCCTGGACCGACCGGGTCGACTACGTGGACATGGCCGAGCTGGTCGCCGCCGAGCTCGCGTCGTTCGGTGAGCCCGTGACCCTGGTCGGGCACTCGATGGGCGGCAAGGTCGCCATGCAGCTGGCGCTGCGATCCCCGGCCCTGCTGCGCGCGCTGGTCGTCGTCGACATCTCCCCGTCGGAGTACCCGGAGACCGGCGGCCGCACCGAGGACCCCGACGAGGAGGCCTCCCCGTTCGCCGCCTACATCGCCGCCATGAAGGCCATCGACCTCGGCTCGCTGGGCAGCCGCGAGGAGGCGGACGCCGCGCTGCGCACCGTCGTCCCGAGCACCAGCGTGCGGTCGTTCCTGCTGCAGTCCCTCGTCCGGGACGGGGTTCCGGGGCGGGTCGGGTCGGGTGGCGGAGCGGGGTGGCGCTGGCGGCTCAACCTCGACGTGCTCGGGCAGGAGCTCGCCGAGCTGCGCGGCTTCCCGGCACCGCCGCCCGGCGCGCAGTTCGGCGGCCCGGTGCTGTGGATCGCCGGCGCGAACTCGCACTACGTGCTCGACGAGGACCGGCCGCGGATGGCCGAGCTGTTCCCGCTGGTCCGGCTGGTGCGGGTGAAGAACGCCGGGCACTGGGTGCACTCGGAGCAGCCCGAGGTCTTCCTGGAGACGCTGCGACGGTTCCTGCGGCAGGTGGAGACGTGAGCACCTACCCGCGGCCGGTGCCGCTGATCGGCGACCCGACCGCCGCGAGCGAGCGGGCCGCCGACCCGGCCGGCTGGGCCTTCGACCCGGCCGAGCGGGACGCCTTCTACCGGGTGGTGGCCGCGCGCCGCGACGTCCGCCGCTACCGCCCCGACCCGGTGCCCGCCGACGTCCTGGGCCGGGTGCTCACCGCCGCGCACGCCGCGCCCAGCGTCGGGCACAGCCAGCCGTGGCGCTTCGTCGTCGTCACCGACCCCGGCGTCCGCGACCGCGCCGCCGTGCTCACCGACCGCGAGCGGCTGCGGCAGGCCGCGCAGCTCGAGCCGGACGCCGCCCGCCGGCTGCTGGACCTGAAGCTCGAGGGCGTGCGGGACGCGCCGCTGGGCGTCGTCGTCTGCTGCGACCGGCGGACGCCGGCGGCCGGGGTGCTCGGCCGGGCCACCTTCCCGGACGCCGACCTGTGGAGCTGCGCCGCCGCCATCCAGAACCTGTGGCTGGCCGCCCGCGCCGAGGGCCTGGGCATGGGCTGGGTGACCCTGTTCCGCCCCGCGGACCTCGCCGAGCTGCTCGGCCTGCCGGACGGCGTGGTCACCCTCGGCTGGCTGTGCCTGGGCTGGCCCGACGAGCGCCCGCCGTCCCCCGGCCTGGAACGGGCCGGCTGGTCGCGGCGGCTGCCGCTGGCCGACGTGGTCGCCACCGACCACTGGCCGGGCTCGGCTCCCCCGCCCTCGGCGCTGCGCGGACCGGACCAGCCGGACGTCGTCGCGGCCCGGGACGGCGGCGACCGGCTGCTCACCCCGCCCGGCTCGCTGGGTGTGCTGGACGCCGCCGTCGACCGCGCGGCGGCGCTGGGCCGGGGCGACGCCACCGGCGGGGTGCTGGTGCTCGCCGCCGCCGACCACCCGGTGGTCGCGCACGGCGTCTCCGCCTTCGACCCGCGGACCACCCGCGACGTCACGACCGCCGCGGTCGCCGGGAGCGCGGTCGGCGTCACGACCGCGCGCGGCGCGGGGCTGGACGTGGTGGTCGTCGACGCCGGGGTGGCCGGCGGGCCGGTGCCCGGTGCGGTGACCGCCCGGCCGGCCGGGCCGCAGGGCGACCTGGTGCACGCCGCGGCACTGACCGCCGCGGATGCGGCGGCGCTGGTCGCCGCCGGCCGGGAGCTGGGGGCGGCCGCAGCCGGCGCCGGGGTGGTCGCGCTCGGCGAGGTCGGCGTCGGCAACACCACGGTGGCCGCGGCGCTGGCGTGCGCGATGTTGCACGTGGAACCGGCCGCGGTGGTGGGGCTGGGCTCGGGTGCGGACTCGGCGATGCTCGCCCGCAAGAACGAGGTGGTGAACGCGGCGCTGGCCCGCGCCGGCGGGGTCGAGGACCCGCTGACGGCGCTCGCCGAGCTGGGCGGCCCGGAGCTCGCGGTGCTGACCGGGGTGACATTGGGCGCGGCCGAGCAGCGGGCGGTGGTCGTCGTCGACGGGTTCGCAGCGTCCCTGGCCGCGCTGGTCGCCGTGCAGCTGGAGCCCGCCGTCCAGGCGTGCCTGGTGGCCGGGCAGCGCAGCCGCGAGCGCGGCCACGACCTGGTGCTGCAGGCGCTGGGCTGCGAGCCGCTGCTGGACCTGCGGCTGCGCGCCGGTGAGGGCGTCGGCGCCGTGCTCGCCGCCAGCCTGCTGCTGCAGGGTCTCGCCGTACGCCGGACGGCGGCCCGCGTCGACCGCTGAGCTGGACCTGTGGACGGCGTCCCCCGCTGTGGACGACGGCCCACCCGCTCGTCCCGCTCGCTGCTTCCCTCGGGTCCCCCCCCCGAGAGGAACAGTCATGACCTGGTTGATCGACGGCCCCGCGTTCCCCGACCTGACCCTGCGCACCCCGGTGCGCGCTCCGGCGCCGGGCACCCAGCAGGCGCTGGACCTGCTGCCCGGCGTACCGGAGCTCACCGAGGTGCGCGCCCGCTGCGGTGAGGACGGCCTGGAGGACACCGCCCGCGCCTGGACGAGCACCGCACCGCTGCACGACCCGGAGGGCACCTGGCGGAGGTGCGCGCAGGCCTTCGACCGGACCGGCCTGTGGCCGCTGCTCGCCGGCCGGCTCGACGAGCACCCCTACGCCGACGGCGAGCCGATGCCGCCGACGGTGCCGGACGATGCGGCGGCCGTGCTGGGGCAGGCCTGGTGGGGCTGCCAGCTGGTCCGCCCCGACGGCACCCGGCTGCCGCACCCACCGTGGCCGGGGCTCGCGCCGGGCCGCGGCGCGCCCGACGACAGCGGGGTGCTGCTGTCCGCCGAGCACCCTCTGCCGCTGTTCGGCGGCCTGCTGCTGGTGCCCGCCGTGCGCCCGGCCGACGCGGTGGCCCAGCTCGGCTGGTCCGGGGCGTGCAACTGGTCGCTGACCGGCGCAGCGATCGCCGGGGTGCTGCGGTCGTGGGAGGACCGCTTCGGCGCGTACCTGGTGGGCATCGGGTGGGCGACCCTCGAGCTGGTCGTCACCCGGCCTCCGGTCACCGCCCGGCAGTGCGACCTGCTGGCGCACGAGCACTTCGCCTTCTGCCCGGACAACTTCCACCCGCAGACCGGGCCCGATGACCGGCCGATCAGCCACGACGAGTACGCCGCGGGTCTGCGCGCTGCACCCCGCTGGCACTTCTGGTGGGACTGACCCCGCCGGCCGGTGGTGGTCTGGACGTCACCGGCCGGCCGCGCCACGCTGGCCCCCGTGCTGCCGGAGACGGAGTCGCGGTCGGAAAGGGTGGCGGAGTCGGTGCTGCACCACCCGCCGGCCGCGCTGCGGCCGTACGTCGCCGAGGCGGTGGGCTACCGGTACGAGGGGCTCACCCCGACGCTGCACCGCGGCCTCCCCTCCCCGCACCTGACCCTGGTGCTCCCCCTCGACGAGCCGCTGGTGATGGCCGCCCACGCCGATCGGCGGCAAGCACCGGGCGCCTACGACTCCCTGGTGGGCGGACTCCACACCCGGCCGGCGCTGATCGCCACCGGCACGCGCCAGTGCGGCATCCAGCTGTCGCTCACCCCGGCCGGCGCGCGGGCGCTGCTGGGCGTTCCCGCGGGAACGCTCGGCTCCCTCGACGTCCCGCTGGCGGACCTGCTCGGGACGACGTCCACCGAGCTGCTCGAGCGGGTGCGCACCGCCGTCGGCTGGCCGGCCCGCTTCGTCGCGCTGGACCACGTGCTGCTGCGGCTCGTGGACCCCGGTCGTTGCGCGGTCGTCCCGGAGCTCGCCGAGGCCTGGCGGCTGACCACGACCGGCGCCGGCCGGCTCCGGGTCGAGGACGTCGCCGGCCGGGTCGGCTGGTCGGACCGGCACCTGCGCGCCCGCTTCACCGCAGAGTTCGGGCTCACGCCGAAGGCGGCCGCCCGGGTGGCCCGGTTCACCGCCGCCCGGCGCCGGCTGGCCGCAGCGGTCACCCGCGGCGGCGCGCCCGACCTGGCCGGCCTCGCCGCCGCGCACGGCTACACCGACCAGTCGCACCTCAGCCGCGAGTGGCTGGCGCTGGCCGGCCTGCCGCCCCGCCGCTGGCTGGCCGCCGAGCACCAGCTGCTCCGCCCGGACGCCGACGCGCTGCTCCGATTCGTCCAAGACGGCGGGCCCCCGGCCGCGCCAGGATCACCGGCATGACGATCCCGCAGCCCACCGTCTGGCCCGCCTTCCGCGCCCGGGACGCGCACGCCCTGATCCGCTTCCTCGTCGACGTGCTCGGCTTCACCGAGACGCTGGTCGTCCCGGACGGCGACCGGGTGGCGCACGCCGAGCTGGCCTGGCCACCCGGTGGCGGCGTGATGCTGGGCTCCGCCCGCGACGTCGCCGACGACCCGTGGCCGGCCCGGCCCGGCTCGGCCGCCACGTACCTGGTCACCGACGACGTCGACGCCGTCCACGCGCGGGTGGTCGCCGCCGGCGCGGAGGTGCTGCAGGAGCTGCACGACGCCGGGCACGGCCGGGAGTTCACCGTCCGCGACCCGGAGGGCAACCTGTGGAGCGTCGGCACCTACCGGGGCGAGCCGCGCCCCGGCGCTAGCTGAACAGGCCCCGCACGTCGTCGGCGGTCAGCGCTCCGGAGGTGAGCGCGCCGTCGTCGACGACGCGGGAGAACAGCGCCCGCTTCCGGGCCTTGAGCTCCATCACCTTCTCCTCGATCGTGCCGACCGCCACCATCCGGTAGACCATCACCGTCTTGTCCTGGCCGATCCGGTGCGCCCGGTCGACGGCCTGCGCCTCGGCGGCCGGGTTCCACCACGGGTCGAGCACGAAGACGTAGTCGGCCTCGGTGAGGGTCAGCCCGAAGCCGCCGGCCTTGAGGCTGATCAGGAACACCGGAGCGCTGCCGGTGCGGAACTCCTGGATCCGGGCGTCGCGGTCCCGGGTGCGGCCGTCGAGGTACACCCAGTCGATGCCCTCGGCGGTCAGCCGGTCGCGGATGCTGCCCAGGAACCGGGTGAACTGGCTGAAGACCAGCACCCGGTGCCCCTCGGCGACCACCTCGCGCAGGTGCTCCAGGAACGCCTCGGCCTTGCTGGACGGCACGTCGGCGTAGGCGGGGTCGACCAGCGCCGGGTCCAGGCTCAGCTGCCGCAGCAGGGTCAGCGACCGGAAGATCGTCATCCGGTTCTTCGACATGTCCTCGACCAGGCCGAGGACCTTGGCCCGTTCGCGCTGCAGGTGCGTCTGGTACAGCTTCTCGTGCCGCTCCTCGAGCACCACCTCGAGCACCTGCTCCTGCTTCGGCGGCAGATCGGCGGCGACCATCTCCTTGGTCCGGCGCCGCACCAGCGGGCGGATCCGCCGGCGCAGCAGCGCGAGCTTCTCCGCGTCGCCGTCCCGCTCGATCGGGATGCGGTAGGCCTCGGTGAACCGGTTCGGGTCGGGGAACAGCCCCGGCGCGACGATCGACATCAGCGCCCACAGGTCCATCACGCTGTTCTCCAGCGGTGTGCCGGTCAGCGCCAGCTTCACCGGTGCGTCCAGCCGCCGGGCGCACTGGTAGGTCGTCGACTGGTGGTTCTTCACGAACTGCGCCTCGTCGAGCACCAGCGCCCGCCACGGCAGCACCGACCACGAGTCGCCGTCGATCCGGAACAGCGCGTACGAGGTGAGGACAACGTGCGCGCCGGCCACCCGCTCGGCCAGCGGCGTGCCCGCCCGCCGCTCGGTCTCGTCGATCGTCGCGACCCGCAGCCCGGGCGCGAACCGGGCGGCCTCCCGCGCCCAGGTCGGCACCACGCTGGTCGGGGCGACCACCAGCACCGGGGTGCCGTCCAGCTCCCCGGCCTCATGCGCCCGGGCCAGCAGGGCGAGCGTCTGCAGCGTCTTGCCCAGCCCCATGTCGTCGGCCAGCACCCCGCCGAGCGAGTGGTCCCACAGGAACGACAGCCAGCCGAAGCCGTCGAGCTGGTAGGGCCGCAGCTCCGCGGCCAGCCCGGCCGGCGCCGGCGGCGGGTCGGCCTGCTCGAGCTCCAGCAGGCCGCGCACCTCGCGGGTCCAGCGCTCGCTCTGCGCCTCCACCACGCCCAGGCCGAGCAGCTGCTCCCAGAGCCCGATCTGGTACCGGCTGACCTGCGCGGTGCCGTCGCCGGGCACCTCGCGCAGCTCCCGGGCCTCCTCGATCAGCAGCCGCAGCTGCTCGAACTCGGGGCGCTGCAGGGAGAACCAGGTGCCGCTGACCAGCGCCAGCCGGGTGCGCCCGGCGACCAGCGCCTGGAACAGCGTGGCGAACGGGACGTGCTGGCCGTCGAGGGTCACCGTGACGCCCAGGTCGAACCAGTCGGACTCCCCGGTGTCCCGGGCGGTGAAGCTGATCTGCGGCGCCGACGTGCTCTGCCGGTACGCCGTCGGGGTGCCCTCGACCGTGACGTCGACGCCCTGGTCGGCGCGCAGCCCGGGCAGCACCTCCGTGGTGAACTCCATCGCCTCGACGCCGGCCAGCTCCACGTGCCGGGCCAGCCGGCGCTCCGTCGTCCACAGCTCGGGCAGCCCGCCCACGGGGCCGGGGAGCGCCTCGACCAGCTCCTCCTCGGCCGCGGGCTCGCGGCCGTCGCCGGGCGCGGACGGCGCCCCCAGCGGGAACGACCGGTCGGGGCCGTACCGCACCGCCCAGGTGAGGGTGACCGTCGCGTCGCCGGGGAAGCGCACCGTGGCGTGCAGCCGGGGCGGCGCCACCTCGGGCAGCTCGACCGAGCCGTCGACGGAGACGACGGGCACCGCCTGGCGCAGACCGGGGAACCAGTCGCGGCGGAACCGCTCGACGTCCGCGGCCGGGATGGCGATCCGGCCACCGCGGGCCACCAGCCCGGCCAGCGCCGGGGGCACCGGGCGGTCCAGCCGGGCCAGCACCAGCCCGGGACCGCCAGGGCCGGAGGGCTCGACGGTCACCCCGTGCGGCGGCACCCCGAGGAACGACAGCGCCGCGGGGTCGACCGGGCGGCCGTCGACCCGCAGCACCGCGGTCAGCTCGGCGTCCCCGCCGCTGCGCCGCAGGTCGACCGCGACGTCGGCGTCCGCACCGGCGAGCAGCACCGGGCGGTGCGGCCGGTCAGCGGTCATCAGCTGCACGCCGTCGGCGACCGCCTCGGCCAGCAGCCGCCACAGCCCGGGGCCGAACTCGTGCAGGTACACGTCGACCGGGGCGTACGAGTAGTACTGGTTCCGCGCCGCCGAGTGGGTCGCGTGCAGCGCGCGCAGCGCGGCCAGGTGCGCGGGGTCCCAGCCGGCGCGGACGCTGTCGTACTGCAGCTGCCGCCACGAGACGCCGGTGCGGACCCACTGCCCGCGCTTGCCGGGGGTGACCGGCCGCAGCCGGACCAGCTGCTGGCGGGTGCCCGGCGCCCCGATCGACGTGCGCCCCCGGCCCGGACCGGGGTCGACCAGCTCGAACTGCAGCCCCAGCGGCACGGTGGTGGCCGCCCGCTGCTCCGCCGTGGCGGCGACGAGCTCCTCGAGCTCCTGCTCCCAGGTGCGGGTGGGCGCAGCCGGCCGGGGCGGGCCGCCGGGCGCCGCCTCGATCGCGCTGCGCATCGACAGCAGGACGGCGACCGCGTGCTCGCAGTCGTCGCCCACCGGGCACGTGCACGCCCCGGCCCAGCCGATCCGGCCGCCGTCGGTGCGCACCACCGTGGTGCGGAACGGCACCGGGGCGTCGCCCTGCACCAGACCGGTCAGCCGGTGCGCGTCCTCGGCGACCCGCACGTCGAGCACGCTGCGGGCGAGGTACGGCTGGGCCCGCTCCAGCACCTCCGGCCCGACCGCGTCGGCCAGCGCCTCGTCGGTGACCATCTCCCGCCAGTCCCCGAGCACCCGACCAGGCTACGGCGACCCACCGACGGTCCTGCCCGGCTCCGCCGCGCGGGTGAGCCCGGGTCGCGCGGCGCGGCCCGGCGGCGCGAAGATCAGCGCATGAGCGACGCCCGCGCCGGACAGCCCGCCCAGCCGAGTGACCTGGTCGACCTCCCGCACCTGGTCACCGCCTACTACTCGGTGCAGCCCGATCCGGCGGACCCGGCGCAGCAGGTCGTGTTCGGGACGTCGGGCCACCGCGGCTCCGCGCTGGACGGCGCCTTCAACGAGCCGCACATCCTGGCCACGACCCAGGCCATCGTCGAGTACCGCACCCAGCAGGGCTACGACGGCCCGCTGTTCGTCGGCCGCGACACGCACGGCCTGTCCGAGCCGGCCTGGGTGAGCGCCCTGGAGGTGCTCGCCGCGGGCGGCGTCACCGTGCTGGTCGACTCCCGCGACGGCTACACGCCCACGCCCGCGGTCAGCCACGCGATCCTCACCGCCAACCGCGGGAGGACGACCGGGCTCGCCGACGGCATCGTCGTCACCCCGTCGCACAACCCGCCCCGCGACGGCGGCTTCAAGTACAACCCGCCGTCGGGTGGCCCGGCCGACACCGACGCCACCGGCTGGATCGCCCGGCGCGCCAACGAGCTGCTGGCCAACGGCCTGGACGGCGTCAAGCGCATCCCGTTCGCCCGCGCCCGCGCGGCCGCGCAGCCCTACGACTTCCTCGGCACCTACGTCGACGACCTGCCGAACGTCATCGACCTGGCCGCCGTCCGGGACGCCGGGGTGCGGATCGGTGC
Source organism: Modestobacter sp. NPDC049651 (assembly GCF_040659695.1). Taxonomy (NCBI): domain Bacteria; kingdom Bacillati; phylum Actinomycetota; class Actinomycetes; order Geodermatophilales; family Geodermatophilaceae; genus Modestobacter; species Modestobacter sp. NPDC049651. Next base: position 258,723 of record NZ_JBFAOG010000003.1, on the reverse strand, counting down.
CGACCCGCTGGGCGGCGCGAGCGTCGCCTACTGGGGCGAGATCGGGGAGCGCCACGGGCTGGACCTCACCGTGGTCAACCCGCTGGTCGACGCCACCTGGCGGTTCATGACGCTGGACTGGGACGGCAAGATCCGGATGGACTGCTCGTCGCCGTCGGCGATGGCCTCGCTGATCGGCAAGCGCGACCAGTTCCAGATCGCCACCGGCAACGACGCGGACGCCGACCGGCACGGCATCGTCACCCCCGACGGCGGGCTGATGAACCCCAACCACTTCCTCGCCGTCGCGATCTCGTACCTGTTCGGCCACCGGCCGGAGTGGGGTGCGGGCACGGCGGTCGGCAAGACGCTGGTGTCGTCGTCCCTCATCGACCGGGTGGTCGCCGACATGGGCCGGACGCTGGTCGAGGTGCCGGTCGGTTTCAAGTGGTTCGTGCCCGGCCTGCTCGACGGCTCGGTCGGGTTCGGCGGCGAGGAGTCGGCCGGGGCGTCGTTCCTCCGCCGCGACGGCGGCGTGTGGACCACCGACAAGGACGGCATCCTGCTCGCCCTGCTGGCGTCGGAGATCCAGGCGGTCACCGGCAGCTCGCCCTCGCAGCTGCATGCGTCACTGACGGAACGGTTCGGCGCCTCGGCCTACGCGCGCATCGACGCCGCGGCGTCCCGCGAGGAGAAGGCCAGGCTCGGCAAGCTCTCCCCCGAGGCGGTCACCGCCACCGAGCTCGCCGGCGAGCCGATCACCGCCAAGCTCACCCGGGCGCCCGGCAACGACGCGGCGATCGGCGGCCTCAAGGTCGTCACCGAGAACGCCTGGTTCGCCGCCCGCCCGTCCGGCACCGAGGACGTCTACAAGGTCTACGCCGAGTCGTTCAAGGGCGCCGACCACCTGGCGCAGGTGCAGGAGGAGGCCAAGGCCGTCGTCGCGGCCGCGCTCGGCTCCTGACGCACGACGAGGGCGGCACCCCCCCCACGGGGAGTGCCGCCCTCGGTCAGGTCAGCTCAGCTGACGTCGTCGTCCACCCAGTCGAAGGACTTGGTGACGGCCTTCTTCCAGTTCCGGTACGTGCGCTCGCGCTCGGCGGAGTCCATGGCGGGCTCCCAGCGCTTGTCCTCGGCCCACTTGGCGGTGAGCTCGTCGAGGTCCGACCAGAAGCCGACGGCCAGGCCGGCGGCGTACGCCGCGCCCAGCGCCGTGGTCTCGGCGATCTCCGGCCGGATCACCGGGACGCCGAGCACGTCGGCCTGGAACTGCATCAGCAGTTCGTTGCCGACCATGCCCCCGTCGACGCGCAGCTCGGTGAGGTCGACCCCCGAGTCGGCGTTCATCGCGTCGAGCACCTCGCGGGTCTGGAAGGCCGTGGCCTCCAGCACCGCGCGGGCCAGGTGGCCCTTGTTGACGAAGCGGGTCAGCCCGACCAGCGCACCGCGGGCGTCGGACCGCCAGTACGGGGCGAACAGGCCGGAGAAGGCCGGCACGAAGTAGGCCCCGCCGTTGTCCTCGACCGTGCGGGCCAGCGACTCGATCTCCGGGGCGTCCTTGATGATGCCCAGGTTGTCCCGCAGCCACTGGACCAGTGACCCGGTGACGGCGATCGAGCCCTCCAGCGCGTACACCGGCTTGGCGTCGCCGAGCTTGAAGCACAGCGTCGTGAGCAGGCCGTTCTTCGACGGGACGGCCTCCTCGCCGGTGTTGAGCAGCATGAAGTTGCCGGTGCCGTAGGTGTTCTTCGCCATGCCCTTGGTGAAGCAGACCTGGCCGAAGGTCGCGGCCTGCTGGTCGCCCAGGGACCCGGCGATCGGGACGTCGGCCAGGAAGCCGGCCTTGCGGCCCCGCCCGTACTCCTCGGAGTTCGACCGGATCTCCGGGAGCATCGACATCGGGATGCCCATCTCCTCGGCGATCTCGGGGATCCAGGAGAGCGTCCGGTAGTCCATGAGCATCGTGCGGGAGGCGTTGGAGACGTCGGTGAGGTGCCTGCCGCCCTCGGTCCCGCCGGTCATGTTCCAGATCAGCCAGGAGTCGATGGTGCCCATCAGCAGGTCACCGCGCTCGGCGGCCTCCCGCGCGCCGTCGACGTTGTCCAGGATCCAGCGCACCTTCGGGCCGGCGAAGTAGGTCGCGAGGGGCAGGCCCACCCGGTCCTTGTAGCGGTCGGCTCCGCCGCCCAGGGCACCGAGCTCCTCGCAGATCTTGCCGGTCCGGGTGTCCTGCCAGACGATCGCGTTGTAGACCGGCCGGCCCGTGGTCTTGTCCCACACCACGGTGGTCTCGCGTTGGTTGGTGATGCCGACGGCGACGATGTCGGCGGTGCTGGCGTTGCCCCGGGCGAGGGCCTGGCCGACGACCTCACGGGTGTTGGCCCAGATCTCCAGCGGGTCGTGCTCGACCCAGCCGGCCCGCGGGAAGATCTGCTCGTGCTCCTTCTGCCCCACCGAGACCACGGCTCCGTCGTGGTCGAACAGCATGCAGCGGGTGCTCGTGGTGCCCTGGTCGATGGCGGCGATGTACTGGGCGGCCATGGGGTCCCTCCTTCGTTGGACGGGTGAGGTGGTGCGGGTCGGCCCGGTCAAGAGTGGCCCGGACCGGCTCGTCGTGGAGTGGATCTGCGTACGGCTCAGAACGAGATGTGCGCGGCGGCGCCGGCCAGGACCGCGCCGGCGAGGGGGCCGGCGACCGGGATCCAGGCGTAGCCCCAGTTGCTGTCGCCCTTCTTGCCCAGCGGCAGGACGGCGTGCGCGATGCGCGGCCCGAGGTCGCGGGCCGGGTTGATGGCGTAGCCCGTGGGGCCGCCGAGGGAGACACCGATGCCGACCACGAGCATCGCGACGGCCAGCGGGCCCAGCTGGCTGGGGGTGTCGCCGAAGCGCAGGATGATGTAGACGAGCACGAACGTCGCGATGACCTCGGTGACCAGGTTGTCGACGGTGCTCTTGATCGCCGGCCCGGTCGAGAAGGTGCCGAGCTTGTCGCCGGCAGGGGTCTCCGGGTCGGCGTAGTGCTTGCGGTAGGCCGCCCAGGCCAGCACGGCTCCGGTGAACGCGCCGAGCAGCTGGGCGACGACGTACACGAGGGTGTTGCCGAAGGTGACCGGCACGCCCGGTGCGTACTCGGCGGCGCCGCTCACCCAGAGGCCGATGGTGACCGCGGGGTTGAGGTGGGCACCGGAGCTGGCACCGGCGTACACGCCGGCGAAGACACCGAGCCCCCAGCCGAACGCGATCACGATCAGTCCGGAGGCGTGGCCGTAGGTCTTGGCCAGGCTGACGTTGGCGACCACGCCGACGCCCAGCAGAATCAGGATGGCGGTACCGAGGAACTCGCTGCCGAAGACGGTCCACAGGCTGACGTGGTCCACGCCGTTGCTCTCCTCATCGTCGGTGATGTGGCCGACGAACGAGCAGGTCAGCCCGTCGTCGGTGACTGGCCCGGGCAACGTATGCGGGCAGTGCTGCGGGTCACAACGACGGCTGTACGACATTGCCGCACGATGATCAGGGGCGCTGGCCCCAGGCGATGCTCAGCCGCACGGCCTTCTCCCACTGCGGGTACTCCGCGTCCAGCTCCGCGACCCGCGCCGGCTGCGGCGACCACTGGGCCGACCGGTGCCAGTTGCGCCGCAGCGCCTCGGTGTCCGACCACACCCCGACGGCCAGGCCGGCCGCGTAGGCCGCGCCCAGCGACACCGTCTCCCCCACCATCGGCCGCACCACCGGGGTGCCCAGGGAGTCGGCGAGGAACTGCATGAGCAGGTTGTTGGTGGTCATCCCGCCGTCGACCCGCAGCGTGTCCAGCGGCAGCCCGGAGTCGGCGTCCATCGCCCGGACGACGTCCCGCGTCTGCCACCCGGTCGCCTCCAGCACCGCCCGCGCCAGGTGGCCCTTGGTGACGTAGCCGGTGAGCCCGGCGACCAGCCCGCGGGCCTGCCCCTCCCAGTGCGGGGCCAGCAGCCCGGCGAACGCCGGCACCACGTAGCAGCCGCCGTTGTCGGCGACCGTGCGCGCCAGCGTCTCCACCTCGGGCGCGGTGGTGATCAGGCCCAGGCTGTCGCGCAGCCACTGCACCAGCGCCCCGGTGACCGCGATCGACCCCTCCAGCGCGTAGTGCACCGGCTCCCCGGCCAGCTGGTAGGCGACCGTGCTGATCAGCCCGTGCGCCGAGCGCACCAGCTCGGTGCCGGTGTTCTGCAGCAGGAAGCTGCCCGTGCCGTAGGTGCACTTGGCCTCGCCGGGCGCGAAGCAGGTCTGGCCGAACAGCGCGGCCTGCTGGTCGCCCAGCGCGCCACCGATCGGCACCGGCACCGGCAGCGCCGTCGCGGTGCCGAGCACCCCGACCGACGGGCGGATCTCCGGCAGCACCGCCGCCGGCACGCCGAAGAAGTCGAGCAGGTCGGGGTCCCAGCGGCAGGTGCGCACGTCCATCAGCAGCGTGCGGCTGGCGTTGGTCACGTCGGTGACGTGCACCCCGCCGTCCGGCCCGCCGGTGAGGTTCCAGACCAGCCAGGTCTCCATCGTCCCGAACAGCAGCTCGCCGCGCTCGGCGCGCTCGCGCGCCCCGGGGACGGCGTCGAGCACCCACCGCAACCGCGGACCGGCGAAGTACCCGGCCAGCTCCAGCCCGGTCCGGTCCCGGACGACGGCCGCCTCGGGCCGGGCCGCGAGCTCCTCGACCAGCGGCCCGGTGCGGGTGTCCTGCCAGACCAGCGCGCGGTGCACCGGCCGGCCGGTGGCCCGGTCCCAGACCACGGTGGTCTCCCGCTGGTTGGCGATGCCCAGCGCCACCACCTCGCCGGGCAGCGCGGCGGCGTCCCGGAGCACCTGCGCGGCGGTGAGCTGGGTGTTGGCCCAGACCTCCTCCGGGTCGTGCTCCACCCAGCCCGGCCGGGGGAAGAACTGGCGGTGCTCCCGCTGCCGGACGGCCACCAGCCGGCCGCCGCGGTCGAAGACGATGGCCCGGGTCGACGTGGTGCCCTGGTCGACCGCCAGCACGTACCGCTCAGCCACGGCGGCCGTCCCCCGGCCGGGGCACCAGCTCGCGGGAGACCGCGGCGGCGGCGTCGACGACCATGCCGACCACCGCGGGCCGGGCGGTGCCCGCCGTGGTGAGCAGCTGGTCGACCGGCCCGGTGACGCCGAGCGCGGCGACCACCAGCCCGCCGGGCCCGCGCACCGGGGCGGCCACCCCGGCGACGCCGGTCAGCCGCTCCTCCCGGGTCTGCGCCCAGCCGCGGCCGCGGACGGCCTCCAGCTCACCGGCCAGCGACACCGGGTCGGTGAGGGTCGACGGGGTGAGGCGCTCCAGCCGCACGTCGGCCGCCGGGCGGGACCGGGCGGAGCGCGAGGCGAGCAGCACCTTGCCCAGCGCGGTGGCGTGGGCGGGCAGCACGAGCCCCACCTCCAGGTCCTGCGGGGAGTCGTCGGGGCAGAAGACGTGGTGGACGACGACCACCTGGAACCCCGCGAGCGTGCCCAGCCGGACGGCGCAGCCGCTGCGGGAGGCCAGCGCGTCGGCCCAGTTGGAGGCGCGGGAGCGCAGCTCGTTGGCGTCCAGGTGGTGCGAGCCCAGGCCGAGCAGCCCGGCGCCGAGGGCGTACCGGCCGGTGCGGGCGTCCTGCTCGACGAAGGCGAGGTCCAGCAGCGTGCGCAGCAGGCCGTGCGTCGTCGTCTTGGCCAGCCCGACCGCGGAGGCCAGCTCGGTCACCCCCATCTGCCCGCCGCTGCCGGCGATCGCGTGCAGGATCGCGGCTGCGCGCTCGAGGGACTGGACGTTGCCGGGCACGAGGGCAGACCGTAGGGCACGGCGTCCGACATGGTCGAACAGGATCCGTCGACGGCCCCCAGCAGTCCGCCTACCGTGGTCCACGTCGCAGTTTCCGCCGGAGGTGTCGGAATGACCGCAGTCCCGCCGCTCGGACCCGAGCAGCGCGCCCGTTCGTGGGCCGAGCTCGCCGAAGGTGAGTTCGACGTGCTCGTCGTCGGAGGCGGGGTGACCGGCGCCGGCGTGGCGCTGGACGCCGTCACCCGCGGCCTGCGCACGGCCCTCGTCGAGGCCCGAGACTTCGCCAGCGGGACGTCGTCCCGCTCCTCGAAGCTCTTCCACGGAGGGCTCCGCTACCTGGAGTCGTTCGAGTTCAACCTGGTGCGCGAGGCGCTGCACGAGCGCGACCTCAGCGTCAACCGGCTCGCGCCGCACCTGGTCAAGCCGGTGCCGTTCCTCTACCCGCTGACCAAGCACTGGGAGCGGCCCTACGTCACCGCGGGCCTGACCCTCTACGACGGGCTGGCCCGGTTCGGGGCGCTGTCGACCCCGATGCCGGCGCAGAAGCACCTGACCCGCACCGGCGCGCGGACGCTGTTCCCCGCGCTCAAGCCGGACGCGCTGGTCGGCGCGGTGCGCTACTACGACGCGCAGGCCGACGACGCGCGGCACACGCTCACCGTCGCCCGCACCGCCGCCCAGTACGGCGCCACGGTGCTCAACTCCGCCGAGGTCGTCTCGTTCGTCCACGCCGGCGGCCGGGTCACCGGCGCCCGGGTGCGCGACGTGGAGACCGGCGCGGAGGTCGAGGTCCGCAGCCAGGTCGTGGTCAACGCCACCGGGGTGTGGACCGACGACATCCAGACCCTGATGGGCGGCCGCGGCCGGTTCCACGTGCGGGCCAGCAAGGGCGTGCACATCGTCGTCCCGCGGGACCGGATCAACGGCGAGGTCGGCCTGATCCTGCGCACCGAGAAGTCGGTGCTGTTCGTGATCCCGTGGGGCAGCCACTGGATCGTCGGCACCACCGACACCGACTGGACGCTGGACAAGGCGCACCCGGCGGCGTCGCGCGCGGACATCGACTACATCCTCGAGCACGTCAACAAGGTGCTCGCGACGCCGATCACCCACGACGACATCACCGGTGTCTACGCGGGCCTGCGCCCGCTGCTGTCCGGGGACAGCGAGATGACCAGCCAGCTCTCCCGCGAGCACGCCGTCGCCCGCCCGGTGCCCGGCGTGATCGCGGTGGCCGGCGGGAAGTACACGACCTACCGGCCGATGGCCGCGGACGCCGTCGACGCGGTGGCCGAGGACGTCACCCGGTCGGTGCCGGGCAGCGTCACCGAGAACATCCCGCTGGCCGGTGCCGAGGGCTACGCGGCGATGGTCAACCAGCTGGGCCGGCTCTCCGAGGAGTGGGGCATCCACCGCTTCCAGGCCGAGCACCTGCTCAACCGGTACGGCTCGCTCACCCCCGAGGTGCTCGCGCTCGCCGCCGACGACCACACGCTGCTCCAGCCGGTGCCCGGCGCCGAGGAGTACCTGATGGTCGAGATGGTCTACGCGGTCACCCACGAGGGCGCCCTGCACCTGGACGACCTGCTCGCCCGGCGCACCCGGATCTCCATCGAGACCCCGCACCGCGGCGTCGAGTCGGCCGAGCCGGTGGCACGGCGGGTCGGCCCGCTGCTGGGCTGGGACGACGACCGGATCACCAACGAGGTGGCCAGCTACACCGCGCGGGTCGAGGCCGAGCGCCGGTCGCAGACGGAGGACAACGACCAGGAGGCGGACGCCGCCCGCGTCGCCGCCCCCGACACCCGTGCCGTCGCGGTGGGTCGCGCCCTCGGCTGAGCACGTCACGCCATGCGCCCCGTTCCACGTGGAACGGGGCGCATGATGCGCGTATGAACGAGTTCGACCTGGTGCTGCCCACCGCCGTCGACGTCCGCGAGGTGGGGCTGCGCGACGGCCTGCAGCTGGAGGACCCGCTGCCGCTCGCCGACAAGCTGGCCATGCTGGAGGCGGTGGTCGCCACCGGCGTGCGCCGGGTCGAGGTGACGTCGTTCGTCTCGCCGAAGGCGGTGCCGGCGTTGGCCGACGCCGACCAGGTGGCCGCCGAGCTGCACCGCTTCGACGGCGTGCACTTCTCCGCGCTGGTCGCCAACGCCCGCGGCGCCGTCCGCGCGGTGGACGCCGGCATCGCGCACCTGGAGTACGTCGTCTCGGCGTCGGACTCGCACAGCCGGGCCAACGCCGGGCGGGACACCTCCGCCGCGCTGGCCGCCGTCGCGGAGATCGCGGCGCTGGCGCACGGCGCCGGCGGCTCGCTGGAGGTGGTCGTCGCGACCGCCTGGGACTGCCCGTTCGAAGGGCGCACCGCGATCCCCCGCACCGTCGACGTCACCCGGGCCGCGGTCACCGCCGGTGCCGACGCGCTGTGCCTGGGCGACACGATCGGCACCACCACGCCGCTGCGCGTCGTCCAGCTGCTCGACGCCGTCCGCCGCACCAGCCCCGGTGTGCCGCTGGGCGTGCACTTCCACGACACCCGCGGCACCGGGCAGGCCAACGCGCTGGTGGCGCTGCAGGCCGGGGTCACCCAGCTGGACTCCTCCGTCGGCGGGCTGGGCGGCTGCCCGTTCGCCCCCGGGGCCAGCGGCAACATCGCCACCGAGGAGCTCGTCTACTGGCTGGTCGACGCCGGTGTGGCCACCGGCATCGACCTGGACGCCGTGCTGGCCGCCGCCGCGGTCACCGAGCGGGCCGTCGGGCACCCGCTCCCCAGCTCGCTGCACCGGGCCGGCGGGCGCAACGTCGCCCGCGGGGTGGTGGAATCGGGGCATGACCGCTGACCCCTCCGCGCGCGCCGACGTCCCGGCCCAGGTGATCGACCCCCGGGCGATGCGGGACGTGCTGGGCCACTTCGCCACCGGCGTGACCGTGGTGACCGCGGCCGGGCCCGACGGCCCGCTCGGGTTCACCTGCCAGTCGTTCAGCTCGCTGTCGCTGGAGCCCGCACTGGTCGCCTTCGCCCCGGCCCGCACGTCGAGCACCTGGCCGAAGGTGCGGGAGGTCGGCACGTTCTGCGTCAACGTGCTGGCCGAGTCGCAGGCGGAGCTGTCGGGGCAGTTCGCCCGCTCGGGCACCGACAAGTACGCCGGGGTCAGCTGGGTACCCAGCCCGCTCGGCTCCCCGGTGCTCGACGACGTGGTGGCCTGGATCGACTGCACGCTCGAGGCCGAGCACGACGGCGGCGACCACACGATCGTCGTCGGCCGGGTGCTCGACCTGGGCGCGGACCCGTCGCGTCCGCCGCTGCTGTTCCACCGCGGCGGCTACGGCCTCCGCCCCGTCGAGGGCTGAGCGGGGCGGGCGCGTCAGGTGAGCTGGACGGCGATGACCGCGATGTCGTCGCGGCGGTCCGGCTCGGGGCCGACGGCGGCCACGCACAGCTCCGCGGGGGTCGCGTCGGCCGGCGCCGCGGCCAGCCGGGTGGCCAGCTGCTCGAGGCCCTGGTCGAGGTCGGCGCCGGGCCGCTCGATGAGCCCGTCGGTGTAGGCAACCACCGTCGAGCCGGCGGGCAGCTCGAACCAGCGGGCCTGCCGCCGCGCCCCGCCGTCGACACCGATCAGCAGGCCGGTCACGTCGTCGAGCACGTCGACCTGCCCGTCGGGGTACCGCACCATCAGCGGCGGGTGCCCGGCGTTGCCGACCTGCAGCCGCCACGGCCCGCCGTCGCGCTCCGGCCGGACCGCCCGGGCGTAGACGAGGGTGGCCATCGGCGCGACGTGCAGGCCCTGCACCAGCCGGTCGACCCGGCCCAGCACCACGCCGGGGTCGCCGTCGTCGGCGTCCCAGATGCAGGCGCGCAGCAGCCCGCGCAGGTGGCCCATGGCGGCCGCGGCGGCGACGTCGTGCCCGACGACGTCGCCGATGGCGATGCCCACCGTGTCGTCGGGCAGCGCCAGCAGCTCGTAGAAGTCGCCGCCGACGTCGGCCGCGGACGAGGCGCTGACGTACTGGGCGGCCGCCGACACCCCGGTGATCTCGGGCAGGTCGGGCAGCAGCGAGCGCTGCAGCGTCTCGGCGACCGTGTGCTCCTGCTGGTACAGGCGCACGTTGTCCATCGCCAGCGCGGCCCGGCGGCACAGGTCGCGGGCCAGCTCGACGTCCTCGGCGTTGAAGCCGCGCTGCTTGCTCTCGGTGACCAGCGACAGCACGCCGAGCGTCCGGCGCCGGGCCACCAGCGGCACGGTGAGCACCGCGCTGGCGCCCAGCTCCGCCACGGCTGCCCGGCCCTCCGAGCTCGGCAGCGCCCGGGCCAGCAGGTCGGGGGTGATGTCCTCCACGAGCAGCGGCTCAGCGCTCTCCAGCGTGCGCCGGATCGGGGCGGCCTCGGGCAGGTCGGCCACCCGGGCGGCGGCGAACCGGCGCAGCGGCTCGGCCAGCCCGCGACGGTGCCGGCCGGCCGTGCCGGTGATCGCCCCGCTGTCGTCGGTCAGGGTGAGGAAGACCCAGTCGGCCAGCAGCGGCACGCACAGCCCGGCCAGCCGATCGAGCAGGTCGCCCATGTCCAGGGTGGCGCTCAGCGTGCTGGTCGCCTCGGCCATCAGCGCCAGCCGGCCCTGCGCCCGCTCGGCGGCGCGCCGAGCCTCCTCGGCGGCGGCGCGGGCCTCCTCGGCGTCCTTGCGGGCCTCCTGCTCGGCGGTGAACGCGGCAGCCCGGTCGGCCTCGACGCGCACGCGCTCGGTGACGTCGGTCTGCACGCCGACGAAGCTGATGAGCTCGTCGTCCCCGTCGAACACCGGGGTGATCGCGAGCTGGTTCCAGAAGGCGGTGCCGTCCTTGCGGTGGTTGAGCAGCGTGGTGGTGATGGGCTGCTGCGCCGTGAGCGCCTCCCGGAGCTCCTGCAGCCGGGCGCGGTCGGTCGACGGGCCCTGCAGGAACCGGCAGTTGCGCCCGACGCTCTCCTCGTAGGAGTACCCGGTGATCCGGGTGAACGACGGGTTGACCCACACCAGCGGGTCGTCGGGCTGCCGCGGGTCGCTGATCGTGAACGCGATGTCGGTGGCGACGACCGCCCGCTCGCGCAGCGCCTGCAGCTGCGTCTCCGGGTCGCCGAGCGCGTGCCCCTCCTCCAGCTGGAGGAAGACGACGAGCGAGAGCTGCTGCTCGCTGTGCTCCTGGCTCAGCGGGAACCCGGTGACCCAGAGCAGCCGCTCCAGGTCGTCCTCGCGGGCCCGCTCCTCGTCCGTGCTGCGGGCGGGGACCAGCCGCACGGCCTCGCCGGTCACCGGCCGCCCGGCGGCGAGCTCGCGCAGCAGGTTGCCCGACCGGGACAGCGGCGCCCCGGTGAGGTCGGTCAGCCCCGCCGCGCCGCTCCACTCCTCCATGGCCACCGGCAGCCGGACGCTGCCGGCCAGCTCGATCGCGGCGCTGTTGGCGTAGGTGACCGTGCCGGTCGCGCGGTCGATGACCAGCACCGCGACGGGCACGTCGGCGAGCACTCCCGGCAGCGCGGCCTGCGCGCCGGTGGTGGAGCGCGTGCCGGACACCGCGGCCTCGGCCGCCCCCACGATCGAGGCCTGCCGGGCCTGCCCGTCGGCGCCGGCCGCCCGTCCGGCGGCGTCGGCGACCGCGGCGGTGGCCTGCGTCGGCACGTCCACGCCCACGGGGTCTGCCGGTCGACCGGCCTCGGGAGCCACGCATGGACTCTAGCGACCCGCCGGCGGCCGGTTGCGCGCGACCGATGGGGCGGGGACGGGAAACCACCCGGTCAGGCGTCAGGGCCGGCTCCGGCGGGTAGTCCGGCGGGGACCGGACGGGGGAACGGCGGGTGCGGCCCGCTCGTCTGTCGAGGACGAGGAAAGGACACGGCATGGGACTCCTGGACCGGCTCTTCGGGCGCCGCCAGCAGCAGTACGGCGACCAGCAGTACGGGGACCAGCAGTACGGCGGCCAGCAGCAGTACGGGGACCAGCAGTACGGCGGCGGCGGGAACGGGTACGGCGCCAACGGGTACGGCGGCGGGTACGGCCAGCCGGCGGCGGGCGGCCGCGGGGGCGCCGGGCAGACCGAGGACGAGCGGGCGATCGAGCGCTACCGCTACCTGCTGCGCACCGCGCCACCGGACAAGGTGGAAGAGGCGCACGCCGAGGCGTTCGGCAAGCTGACGCCGGAGCAGCGGCGCCAGGTGCTCGAGCAGCTGTCGGCGAACGTCCCGGCTTCCGAGCGCCCGCAGGGTGACGACCCGCGCACGCTGGCCCGCACGGCCACCCGCGCCGAGCTGCGCCAGCCCGGCTTCCTGGAGCGCACCTTCGGCGGTGGCGGCGGCCCCGGCTACGGCGGCGGGTACGGCCCCGGCGGCTACGGCCCGGGTGGCTACGGCCCCGGCGGGTACGGGCGCGGCGGCGGCTTCATGGGCGGCGGCGGCATGGGGATGGGCAGCATGATCGGCGGCAGCCTGCTCGGCACCGTCGCCGGCGTGGTCGTCGGTTCCGCGGTCGCCGACGCGCTGTTCGACACCGGCCTCGGCGACGGCGGCCTGTTCGGCGGCGGCGACGAGGAGGCCTACGCGGAGGGCTTCCAGGACGGCGAGCAGGCCGACGGCGGGTACGACGGCGGTGGCGGCGACTACGCCGACGGCGGCGGGGACTTCGGTGGCGGCGACGACTTCGGCGGCGGGGACTTCGGCGAGTTCTGAGGCCCGTCCTGCCGGGGGTGCTCGGCCTGCTCCGCGAGGTGGCGCAGCCACAACAGGCCGAGCACCGGCAGCACCAGCGGGATGAAGCCGTAGCCGGAGCCGTAGCCCGACCAGACGGTCGAGTCGGGGAAGGCCTCGCGGTCGGCCAGCGACAGCGTGCCGACGACGAGCACACCGGCCAGCTCCACGCTGCAGGCGGCCACGGCCGTGCGGCGGCCGGTGCGGCCGCCGCGGGCCAGGCCCGCGGTGGCCACCACGTAGACCACCGCGGCCAGCGCCGACAGCACGTACGCCAGCCGCGCCTCGTCGAACTGCGTCGCGATCTGCACCGCCGCGCGGGCCCCGGCGGCGATCGCGAACACCGCGTACAGCGCGACCAGCACCCGGCCGGGCCCGGCGCTGGTGCCCGGTTCCGCCGGGCGGCCCAGGTCAGCCACCGGTGACCTCCCAGATCTGCTGCAGCCGCCAGATCATCACCGCGACGGTGAACGCGGCGACGGCTACCACGGTGCCGCCCCAGCGGGTCGGTTCGCCCCGGGACCACAGCGTGCCCGCGACGGGCAGCAGCACCACGGTGGCGAGGTAGGCGAGGAAGGTGGCCAGCTCCGCCGGGCGGTGCCCGCCGGCCAGCCCGGCGACCGCGATCGCGGCCTGCACGACCAGCAGCACCTCGAGCAGGCCGGCGCCGGCCAGGTGCAGCGTGCCGGTGCGCCGGCGCAGGCCGGTGCTGAGCAGCCCGAGCAGGGCGAGCACCCCGGCCACGACGCTGATCGCGACGACCAGCGGGGTGCTCACCCTGCCGAGCCTAGTGAGCGGTCAGCGGTGCACCGACGACATGTCCGGGTAGCGGTCGCCGGCGGCCGCGCCGACCGGGGCCACCTCGTCCAGCGCGCGGAGGTCGTCGGCGGTGAGCTCGACGTCGGCGGCCGCCGCGTTCTCCTCCAGGTACGGCACCCGCTTGGTGCCCGGGATCGGCACCACGGCCGGGTTGCCCTCGGCACCGGACCGGGCCATCACCCAGGCCAGCGCGAGCTGGCTCGCGGTCACGCCCTTGCCGTCGGCGATCTCCCGCACCCGGTCGACGAGCTCCAGGTTCCGCCGGAAGTTCTCCCCCTGGAAGCGCGGGTTGTGCCGGCGGAAGTCGGACTCGTCGAGGTCGTCGAGGCTGCGGATCTGCCCGGAGAGGAAGCCGCGGCCGATCGGCGAGTAGGCGACGAACCCGATGCCGAGCTCGGCGCAGGTGGCCAGCACCCCGTCGTCCTCGGGGTCGCGGGTCCACAGCGAGTACTCGGTCTGCACCGCGGTGACCGGCTGGACGGCGTCTGCCCGGCGGATGGTCCCCGGCGCGGCCTCGGAGATGCCGGTGTACCGGACCTTGCCCGCCTCGACCAGCTCCTTCAGCGCGCCCCAGGTGTCCTCGATCGGCACGGTGGGGTCGACGCGGTGCTGGTAGTAGAGGTCGATGACGTCGACGCCGAGCCGCTGCAGCGAGGCGTCGCAGGCCTTCCGCACGTACTCGGGGGTGCCGTTGATGCGGAGGAACGAGCCGTCCTCGCCGCGCTCGTTGCCGAACTTGGTCGCCAGCACCACCTCGTCGCGGCGGCCGGCGATCGCGGCGCCCACCAGCCGCTCGTTGGTGAAGGGGCCGTACATGTCGGCGGTGTCGAGGAAGGTGACGCCCAGGTCGAGCGCCCGGTGGATGGTCCGCTCCGCCTCGGCCTGGTCGCCGGTCCCGTAGAACTCGCTCATCCCCATGCAGCCCAGGCCCTGGGCGGAGACGGTCAGGTCGCGCAGTCGTCGTGTCCGCATGGGTGCGGGGTGCCCCGCGGAGGCGGCCGGGAACCGGTTCCACGTGGAACGCACACGATCGGGGCGGCACGATGGACGGGGTGACCAGCACCCGCCGCGTCGCCGGCCACCACTCCCGTCCCGTGCCCGACCCGCTCACCGGCCGGCCCTGGCGGCCGCCGACCGACCGCGAGCGGCGGCAGATGCGCCGGGACGTGGTGGCCGACCTCGGCTGGGGGCGGCTGGTGTTCGGGCAGACGTTCGGCGACCTGTCCGGCATCGTGGCGGCGCTGCGCGCCGAGGAGTCCGGACGGCGGGACATCTGCGTCTACGCCTGGGACCCGCAGGTGCTGGTGGGCACGGCCCCCGACGAGCTGTTCATCGACCCGTCGTTCGTGCTGCGGCTGCCGCTGCACCGCTACCGCCCCCGCGAGGAGCCGGTGCGCGGGGTGTTCGTCCGCACGGCGACCTCGCTGGCGGAGATGCGCCGGGTCGACGAGCTCTACCGGCGTGCCGGGATGGTGGAGGCGACCCCGGAGACCATGTGGGCCAACCACCGGACCCGTGCCTTCACCCACCTGGTCGCCGAGGACCGGCGGACCGGCGCGGTCGTCGGCACGGTCACCGGCGTCGACCACGCGCTGCTGTTCGGTGACCCGGAGGGCGGTACGAGCCTGTGGTGCCTGGCCGTCGACCCGCAGGACGCGCCACCGGGCACCGGGGAGGCGCTGGTCCGGGTGCTCGCCGAGCGGTACGTCGGCCGGGGCCGGGCCCACCTGGACCTGTCGGTGATGCACGACAACACCGCCGCGCTCGCGCTGTACCGCAAGCTCGGCTTCGAGCGGGTGCCCGCGGTCTGCGTGAAGCGGAAGAACCCGATCAACACCCCGCTCTACGCCGCTCCCCCGGCCGGGCTGGCCGCGCTCAACACCTACGCCCGGGTCATCGCCGACGAGGCGCTGCGCCGCGGGATCCGGGTGGAGGTGACCGACGCGGCGTGGGGCGAGCTGCGGCTGACCCGCGGCGCCCGGTCGGTGCTCACCCGGGAGTCGCTGTCGGAGCTGACCTCCGCGGTCGCGATGAGCCGCTGCGACGACAAGCGGGTCACCCGCCGGATCGTCGAGCGGGCCGGGGTGCGGGTGCCCCGCGGTGCCGTCGTCGACGCGGCCGACCCCAGGCCGGCCCGGGAGCTGCTGGCCGCGTGCGGCGAGGTGGTCGTCAAGCCGGCCCGCGGCGAGCAGGGCCAGGGCATCACCATGGGCGTCCGGGACGACGCCGCGCTGGACGAGGCGGTGGCGCTGGCCGCCCAGCACTGCCCCGACGTGCTGGTGGAGGAGCTGGTGGCCGGCGACGACCTGCGGGTGGTGGTCATCGACCACGAGGTGGTGGCGGCCGCCGTCCGCCGGCCGGCGGAGGTGGTCGGCGACGGCCGGTCCGACGTCGCCGCCCTGGTCCGCGCCACCAGCCGGCGCCGGGAGCGGGCCACCGGCGGCGAGTCGTCGATCCCGCTGGACGCGATGACCGAGCAGGTGGTCGCCGCCGCCGGCCGCAGCCTCACCGACGTGCTGCCCGCCGGGGACCGGCTGCGCGTGCGGCGCACCGCGAACCTGCACACCGGCGGCACGATCGAGGACGTCACCGACCGGCTGCACCCGGAGATCGCCGCCGCCGCGGTGCGGGCCAGCCGGGCGATCGGCATCCCGGTGACCGGCCTCGACTTCCTGGTGCCCGACGTCGAGGGCCCGGACGCGGTGTTCATCGAGGCCAACGAGCGGCCGGGGCTGGCCAACCACGAGCCGCAGCCGACCGTCGCCCGGTTCGTCGACCTGCTGTTCCCGGAGACCCGCCGGGGCTGACGGGCCGCCGGGGTCCGCCGACCGCCGGAGCGGCGCCTGGCAGGCTGGGGACCGTGAAGCCGTACGTCGCCGCCGCGGTCGGCGGCGTCGCCGGGGCGCTGGCCCGCTGGGGCGTGGCCACGGCGCTCCCCCACGCCGCCGGCGCCTGGCCGTGGGCCACCCTGCTGGTCAACCTGACCGGCTGCGCGCTGATCGGCGTGCTGGTGGCGGTGCTGGGCGCGCGGGCGCCCGACCACCCCTGGCTGCGGCCGCTGCTGGTCACGGGGGTGCTCGGCGGCTGGACCACGTACTCGACCTTCGCCGTGGACGCCGTCCGGCTGGCCGACGCCGGGGCCTGGGTGACCGCGGCCGGCTACGTGCTGGCGTCGGTGGTCGGCGGGCTGCTGGCCGTGGTCGCCGGGCTGCGGGCCGCCCGGGCGGTGCTGTGACCGCGCTCTGGGTCGCGCTCGGCGCGCTGGTCGGGGCGCCGCTGCGGCTGCTCGCCGACCGGGTGGCCGTCGCCCGCCGCGGCCGGGGCAGCGTCGTCGGCACGCTCGCGGTCAACGTGGCCGGCAGCGCGGTGCTCGGCGTCCTGCTGGGCCTGCGCGACGTCTCCCCCGCCGTGCTGGCCCTGGTCGGCACCGGGTTCTGCGGCACCCTCACCACCTTCTCCACCTTCGGCCTGGACGTCGTCCGGCTGGTGGAGGAGCGGCGGGTGGCCCGCGCGGTCCCCTACCTGGCCGGGACGCTGGTGCTCGGGCTGGCGGTCGCTGCGGTGGGCTACCTGCTCGCGGGTCAGTAGGGTCGTCGCCAGCACGGAACCCGCACAGGAACCGGAGGACATCCAGGTGGCAGCCGACAGTCCGGTGGTGGTGGTCGCCAACCGGCTGCCCGTCGACCAGGTCACGGGCCCCGACGGCCAGGTGTCGTACCAGCGCAGCCCCGGCGGGCTGGTGACCGCGCTCGAGCCGTTCGTCGCCGGGCGCGGCGGCGCGTGGGTCGGCTGGTCCGGTGCGGCCGGCGACGCCCCCGAGCCCTTCGACTCCGGTGGCATGCACCTGGTGCCCGTGCCGCTGTCGGAGGAGGAGGTCGACCGCTACTACGAGGGGTTCTCCAACGCCTCGCTGTGGCCGCTCTACCACGACGTCGTCGAGAAGCCGGAGTACCACCGCACCTGGTGGGACACCTACGTGCAGGTCAACAAGCGGTTCGCCGACCGGGCCGCCGAGGTGGCCGGTGAGAACGCGATCGTCTGGGTGCACGACTACCAGCTGCAGCTGGTGCCGGCGATGCTGCGCCAGCGGCGGCCCGACCTGACCATCGGCTTCTTCCTGCACATCCCGTTCCCGCCCTACGAGCTGTTCACCCAGCTCCCGTGGCGCGCGGCGATCGTCGAGGGCCTGCTGGGTGCGGACCTGATCGGCTTCCAGCAGCCGACCGCCGCCAGCAACTTCGTCACCCTGGCCCGCCGGCTGCACGACCTGCCGACCAAGGGCAACACGGTGTCCTACGAGGGGCGCACGGTCACCGCGCGGGCGTTCCCCATCTCGATCGACGTCCGCTCGTTCGACGAGCTGGCCAGCTCGCCGGAGGTGCTCGCCCGGGCGAAGGAGATCCGCGAGGAGCTCGGCAACCCGAAGAAGGTCGTGCTCGGCGTCGACCGGCTGGACTACACCAAGGGCATCGCCGTCCGGCTGGAGGCGTTCCAGGAGCTGCTCGAGGACGGCGCGATCGAAGCGCCGGACACCACCTTCGTGCAGGTGGCCACGCCCAGCCGGGAGCGCGTCGAGCACTACGTGACGATGCGGGAGACGATCGAGCAGCAGGTGGGCCACATCAACGGCCTGTACGGCTCGATCGCCGGCTCCGCGGTCCGCTACTTCAACCAGTCCATGCCGCGCGAGGAGCTGGCCGCGATGTACCGGGCGGCCGACGTCATGCTCGTGACGCCGTACCGCGACGGCATGAACCTGGTGGCCAAGGAGTACGTCGCCGCGCGCGGCGACAACGCCGGCGTGCTGGTGCTCAGCGAGTTCGCCGGCGCCGCCGCGGAGCTCAAGCAGGCGCTGCTGGTCAACCCGCACGACATCGCCGGGGTGAAGAACCAGCTGCTGCGCGCGCTGCGGATGGACCCGGCGGAGGCGGCGAAGCGGATGCGCGCGATGCGCCGGCACATCGCCCGGCACGACCTCGACCACTGGGCGAACTCGTTCTTCGAGTCGCTCCGGCAGCAGGCGTGAGCTCCCTGGACGCGGCGCTCGCGGCCGCCCTCGACGGGCTGGCCGGCCGCCGCCCGCTCCTGCTGGCCAGCGACTACGACGGGGTGCTCGCCCGGCTGCGCGACGACCCCTCGACCGCCGTCCCCGAGCCCGGCACCGCCGAGCTGCTCTCCCGGCTGGCCGGCGCCGAGGGGGTCACCGTCGCGCTGGTCAGCGGCCGCGGCGTCGCCGACCTCCAGGCCACCAGCGGCCTGACCGGCCCGTTCCGCTGGATCGGCAGCCACGGCGCGGAGTTCGACGGCCCGCTGGCCGGGGAGCTGCGCGAGGTCCGCGACGAGCTGGTCGCGGTGATGACCCCGCTGGTCGACGCGGTCCCCGGCGCGCGGCTGGAGGTCAAGCCCGCCGCGGTGGCCGTGCACGTGCGCACCGCCGACCCGGCAGCCGGCCGGGCGCTGCTGGAGCGGGCGGCCGCCGCGGCCGGACCGCACCACACCCCCAAGCCGGGCAAGGACGTGCTGGAGCTCGCGGTCACCGACGCGGACAAGGGCTCGGCGCTGCTCCGGCTGCGCGCGGAGCTCGGCGCGGCCGCCGCGGTCTACCTCGGCGACGACGTCACCGACGAGGACGCCTTCCGGGCGCTGCCGGACGGCGACGTGACCGTCAAGGTCGGCGACGGCGGCACCACCGCGCGGTACCGGGTGCCCGACCTGGCCGGCGTGCAGGCACTGCTCGAGCGGCTGGCCGGCGCGCTGGGAGCCTGACCGGCGTTCCGTCGGTGACGGATGTTCTCCCTGGGGCGCCGGCGCCGCTCCCCTCCCCCGGTGGGCGCCGTTCCGGGCCAGGTGGTCAACCCCGCCGGTGCGACTGCCGATGCCGGGGACGGAGCAGCAGGACCCGGCAGCCGGCCGCACGCGGCGGGTGCACGCTCCGGACGCCGATGTCGACAAGGCACCGAATGGCTTCCAGAAGACGGTCACCGACCATTCTGTGCCATTTGTGTCGACATTCCAGAAAATGGCGTCCGAATGGCGTGTTCACCTTGATTGCGTACGACCGTCCGCCGACCATCTCCATTGCCGCCGGGACGGGCCCGACGGCGCACCACAGGGGAAGAGGCAGGCGTGGACGGTCTGGACGACATCGTCGAGGAGTTCCTCGTGGAGAGCCACGAGAACCTCGACCAGCTGGACCAGGACCTGGTGGCCCTGGAGCAGGACCCACGGTCCCGGGAGCGCCTGTCGAGCATCTTCCGGACGATCCACACCATCAAGGGCACCAGCGGGTTCCTCGCGTTCAACCGGCTGGAGGAGGTCGCCCACGTCGGCGAGAACCTGCTCTCCCGGCTGCGGGACGGCGCGCTCGAGCTGAACCCGCACCGCACCGACGCGCTGCTGCGGATGGTCGACTCGATCCGCGACCTGCTGGCCGCCATCGAGGCGACCGGCGGCGAGGGGACGGTCGACGTCGCGAGCACGGTGGCCGTGATCAGCCAGGCGCTGGAGGAGGGCGAGCCCGCCCCGGCACCGGCCGCTGAGGCGCCGGCACCGGCCGCTGAGGCGCCGGCGAAGAAGGCCCCGGCGAAGAAGGCCCCGGCCAAGCGCGCGCCGCGCGCCAAGAAGCCCGTCGTCCCCGCGCCGGCCCCGGTGCCGGCGGCGGAGACGATCCCCGCCCAGGAGCCGGCCGCCGCCGTCCTGGAGGCCGCCGAGGCCGTGGTCGAGGCGGCCGCCGTCGCCGCACCGGTCGCGCGGCCCGCTGCCGCCGAGCCGTCGTCCGGGCTGCCCCCGGAGCCGGGCACCCCCGAGGCGCAGACCCGCCGCGGCGTCGCCGACAGCACCATCCGCGTCGACGTCGACCTGCTCGACAACCTCATGCAGCTGGTCGGTGAGCTGGTGCTCACCCGCAACCAGATCGTGCAGTACGTGGGCCGGCAGAACGACCAGGACCTCGTCCGCGCCTCGCAGCGGCTGAACCTGATCGCCAGCGAGCTGCAGGAGAGCGCGATGAAGACGCGCATGCAGCCGATCGACCACATCTGGAGCAAGCTCCCCCGCGTCGTCCGCGACCTCGGCCTGCAGCTGCAGAAGACCATCCGGCTGGAGATGGAGGGCAAGGACACCGAGCTGGACAAGACCCTCCTCGAGGCGGTCAAGGACCCGCTGACCCACCTGGTCCGCAACTCCGTCGACCACGGCATCGAGAACGCCGCCGGCCGCGCCGCCGCGGGCAAGCCCGCCGAGGGCGTGCTCACGCTGCGCTCCCGGCACGAGAGCGGCCAGGTCGTGGTCGAGGTCGCCGACGACGGCGCCGGCATCGACCCGGCCAAGATCGGCGCGAAGGCGGTCGAGAAGGGCCTCATCACGCCCGAGGCGCTGACCCGGATGGGTCCGCAGGACCTCCTGCAGCTGATCTTCCTGCCCGGCTTCTCCACCGCCGCCGCGGTCACCAACGTCTCCGGCCGCGGGGTC
This sequence comes from Modestobacter sp. NPDC049651, assembly GCF_040659695.1. Classification (NCBI taxonomy): domain Bacteria; kingdom Bacillati; phylum Actinomycetota; class Actinomycetes; order Geodermatophilales; family Geodermatophilaceae; genus Modestobacter; species Modestobacter sp. NPDC049651. The sequence continues at coordinate 237,949 of NZ_JBFAOG010000003.1, read as the reverse complement.
GGCATGGACGTCGTCAAGACCAACATCGAGGCCATCGGCGGCACCATCGAGGTCGAGTCGGTGACCGGCCAGGGCACCTGCATGCGGCTGCGCATCCCGCTGACCCTGGCGATCATCCCGGCGCTCACCATCGAGTGCGCCGGCGACCGCTACGCGATCCCGCAGATCAGCCTGCAGGAGCTCGTGGCGCTGGACGCCGAGAAGGCCGCCGCGGCGGTCGAGGACGTCGGCGGCGCCTCGGTCTACCGGCTGCGCGGGGAGCTGCTCCCCCTGGTGCACCTCTCCGAGGTGCTCGGCCTGCCCAGCGACCGGCACGACGGCCACGTGGTCATCGCGGTGCTGCGGTCGGAGGGCCGGCGGTTCGGCCTGGTCGTCGACCGGGTCATCAACACCGAGGAGATCGTGGTCAAGGCCGTCAGCGGCCAGCTCAAGCAGATCGGCCTCTACTCCGGCGCCACGGTGCTCGGCGACGGCGCGGTCGCGCTGATCCTCGACGTCCAGGCGCTGGCCCGGCGCGCGCTGCGCACCGAGACCACCGAGCGGCAGGAGAGCCGCGTCGCCGCCGCCCAGGCGGCCGCGTCGGCCCAGGAGCGGCAGCGGATGCTGCTGGCCGCGATCGGCGGCGGACGGCGGGTCGCGATCCCGCTGGACACCGTCACCCGCCTCGAGCAGGTGCGCACCGAGACCGTCGAGCGGGTCGGCCAGCGCGAGGTCGTGCAGTACCGCGGCCAGATCCTGCCGATCGTCCGGCTGGACCGGCACCTGGGTGCCTACGGCGACAGCGACCGCGAGGTGCTGGAGGTCATCGTCTACGCCGACCACGGCCGCAGCGTGGCCATCGTGGTCGAGGAGATCCTCGACATCGTCGACGGCGAGGCCGCCGTGCAGAGCGACATCGACGACATGGGCCTGCTGGGCTCGGCCGTCATCGGCGACCGGGTCACCGAGCTGCTCGACGTCCGCGCGGCGATCCTCGCCGCCGACCCGGCGTTCTACTCCGCCCCGGCCCAGTCCAGCGGTCTCCCCTCCCCCACCCGCGAGCCCGCGTTCGACTCCTTCCCGACGCACACCACCACCTTCCAGGAGGTCTGACCATGAGCACCGCTGCCGCGGCCCCGCCCGCCACCAGCCAGCTGGCCACCTTCTGGCTGGACGGCGACCTGTACGGCGTCGAGGTCGAGCACGTCCAGGAGGTGCTGCGCAGCCAGGGGATCACCCGGGTGCCGCTGGCTCCCCCGGCCGTCGCCGGCCTGATCAACCTGCGCGGCCAGGTGGTCACCGCCATCGAGCTGCGCGAGCGGCTCGGCCGCAAGCCCCGGCCCGAGGGCCAGGAGCCGGTCGTGATCGTCATCCGGCTGCACGGCGAGGCGGTGAGCGTGCTGGTCGACAGCATCGCCGACGTCGTCGACGTCGACGTGCGGGACTTCGAGGCCCCGCCGGACACCCTCGACGGCACCGCCCGCGACCTGATCCGGGGCGCCTACAAGCTCTCCGGGCAGCTGCTGCTCGCGCTCGACGTCAACCGCGCCGTCGGCACCTGACACCACCGCTCCTGATCGACCCGCGGCCGGCCGTCCCCCGGCCGGCCGCGGCGCATCTCCAGCACGCGCACCGACCACCTGCCTCCCCTGCCCCGGAGCCCGCCATGCGCACCCCTGCCCTGCACCTGCTCGCCGACCGCCCCGTCGGTGTCAAGATCGGCGCCAGCGTCGCCCTCATCGGCCTCGTCGCCGTCGGCCTCACCGGCCTGGCCACCGCCAAGATGTCCGCCCTCAGCAACCAGCAGCAGGTGCTGTTCGACGAGAGCGTGAGCCCGCTGAACCAGCTGGCCGGCATCCAGCGGTCGTTCCAGGGCGACCGCGCCCGCTACATCACCTACCCGATGGCCGACCCGGCCGGCCGCAAGCAGCTGACCGACGAGCTGGCCGAGCGGCAGGGGGAGCTGCAGGACAAGCTCGCCGCCTACGAGTCGGTGGCCACCAGCCCGTCGAACTTCGACACCCTCTCCGCGGACCTGACCGCCTGGTACAAGGTCGCCACCGGCACCCTGGTGCCCGCTGCCGGCACGGCCCCGACGCCCGCCACGGTGGCCGCCGCCGCGGCTGCCGTCACCGGTCCGCTGCAGGACGCCACGGACACGCTGATGGACCAGATGCAGGCCGAGCAGGACCTCCAGGTGGAGCAGGCCGGCGAGGTGAACGACGCGGGCGCCGCGCAGGCGCACTCCGCGACGGTCCTGCTGTGGACGGTGCTCGCGGTCAGCCTGCTGGTGGCCGGCGCGCTGGCCTGGTGGGTCATCCGGCAGATCACCGGCACCGTCCGCTCGGTGGCCACCGCGGTCGACGCGCTCGCCGACGGCGACCTCTCCGTCGCCCCGCGCGCCACGTCGCGCGACGAGCTGGGCCGGATGGCCGAGGGGCTGGGCCGGGCCGTCGGCAACCTGCGCACCACGATGACCTCCGTGGCCGCCGCCGCCGACGCGGTGGCCAACTCCTCGACCGAGCTGGCGGCGTCGTCCACCCAGATCTCCGCCTCGGCCGAGGAGACCGCCGCGCAGTCCGGTGTGGTCTCGGCCGCGGCCGAGGAGGTCTCCCGCAACGTCGCGACCGTCGCGGCGGGGGCGGACGAGATGGGCTCGGCCATCCGGGAGATCAGCCAGAGCGTCAACGAGGCGACCCGGGTCGCCGCCCAGGCGGTCGCCGAGGCGCAGTCGACCACCACCACCATCGAGCAGCTGGGTGCCTCCAGCCAGGAGATCGGCGCGGTGGTCAAGGCGATCACCTCGATCGCCGAGCAGACGAACCTGCTGGCGCTGAACGCCACCATCGAGGCCGCGCGGGCCGGGGAGGCCGGCAAGGGCTTCGCGGTCGTGGCCAACGAGGTCAAGGAGCTGGCCCAGGAGACGGCGAAGGCGACCGAGGACATCGCGCGGCGGGTCGAGGCCATCCAGGCCGACACCACCCGTGCCGTGGAGGCGATCGGCGGCATCTCCGGCGTCATCGGCCAGATCAACGACTTCCAGCTGACCATCGCCTCCGCGGTGGAGGAGCAGACCGCCACCACCAACGAGATGTCCCGGTCGGTCCAGGAGGCCGCCAGCGGCTCCACCGAGATCGCCGCGAACATCACCGGTGTCTCGACCGCCGCCGGCTCGACCACCCAGGCGCTGTCCCAGACCCAGGGCGCGGTCGACGAGCTGTCCCGGATGGCCGTCGACCTGCGCACCACCGTGGGCCGCTTCAGCTGGTGACCGCGCCCGTGCCGGGCGCGGGAAGTCGACCGAGGGGCAGTTCGAGTACCAGCGCAAGGACCACCTGAGCACCGGCCGACCGCCGAGCGCCGCGCGCTGGTGGCCGACGCGACCGACGACTCCGGGCAGTTCGTGCAGCTGTCGGAGACGGTCCTCGGGCCGCTGGGGCCGGCCCGGGGCACCTCCGGCTCCTACGAGGCGCTGGCCGGCCAGGTGTCGCCGTTCGGCACCCGGGCGCAGGACGACCTCATCGGCGTCAGCGCCGGCTGGCGCTCGGCGTGCTGGTCGCCGGCGAGGTGTGCGGAACGCCGCGACGGTGACCGCGGGTGCCGAGCAGATGGGCGCGTCGATCCGGGAGACCAGCCGGAACGCCGACGAGGCGGCGCGGGCCGGGGAGGCCGGCACGGGCTTCGCGGTGGTCGCCGACGAGGTCGAGGAGCTGGCGCAGGAGACGGCGACGGCGACCGAGGACATCGCCCGCCGGGTGGAGGCGATCGAGGGCGGCACCTCGTCCGCGGTCCACGCGATCGGCCGGACCAGCGGCGTCATCGGGCAGATCGACGACGTACAGCTGACCGTCCCCAGCGCGGTGGAGGAGCAGACCGCGACCACCGACGAGATGTCGCGCTCGGTGCAGGAGACCGCCGGCGGCTCCGAGTCGACATGGCGCCATTCCGGAATGGTCGTCGCGCCATTTTCGGAAATGGCGGGACACGCATTCCAGGAACTGCGGACCGGGCGGTCGGGCCGCCACCATGACCGCACAGAAGAGACCCGATCACGTCAGGAGCACCACCGTGAAGTCAGCGCGTCCGTGGACCCGAGTCCGCGACCTCGGCGTCACCACGAAGATCACGCTGGCCGTGGCGGTCGCCGTGCTCGTCGCCGCCGTCGTCGGGGTGGTGGGCCTCACCTCGCTGTCCGCGACGGCCGACCGCACCGAGGACATGTACGCGCAGAACGTCCGGGGCGCCCAGCTCGCCGACGAGATGCGGTTCCAGTTCCTCAACAACCGGTTCGCCTCGACCAACTCGACCTACTCGGCCGACCCCGCGGCCAAGAAGGACTTCCTGGCCCAGCGGGACGCCGCCCGCCAGGAGCTCAAGGACGCCGCCGCCCGGCTGCTGCGCGAGACCGCGCCGACGGCCGCCGCCCGCTCCGCGCTCACCCAGGCGATGACCGACTACGACGCGTACATCGAGGCCGGCGCCCAGCTGGAGGCGCTCGCCGCGGCGGGCAAGACCAACACGCCCGAGTTCACCCAGTTCCGCGCCACCACGGTCACGCCCGCGGGGGCCAAGGTCGTCGACGACCTGCAGGGGCTCTCGGCCCTGCAGGGGAAGATCGCCCAGCAGAGCGCGACCGACGCCCGGGCCGCATACGGCTCGACCCGGCTGGTCCTGCTGCTGGTGGTCGTCCTCGGCGGCCTGCTGGCCCTGGGGCTGGGTGCCCTCACCGCCCGGGCGATCGCCGGCGCGCTCACCCGGGTCCGGCGCTCGGCCGAGCGCCTCGCCGAGGGCGACCTCACCGCGGCGACCGGGATCGACCAGCGGGACGACGTGGGCCGGATGGCCGCCGCCCTCGACAGCGCCCGGGAGAGCCTGCGGGCGCTGGTGACCTCGGTCGTCGGCTCGGCCGACGCGGTCGCGGCCTCCTCGGAGGAGCTGAGCGCCTCGTCGGCGCAGATCTCGGCGTCGGCGGAGGAGACCTCGGCGCAGTCCGGTGTCGTCTCCTCGGCCGCCGAGGAGGTCTCCCGCAACGTCGCGACCGTGGCCGCGGGGGCCGAGCAGATGGGCGCGTCGATCCGGGAGATCAGCCAGAACGCCAACGAGGCCGCCCGGGTGGCCGCTGCCGCGGTGACCGAGGCGCAGTCGACCACCCAGACGATCACCGCGCTGGGCACCAGCTCGCAGGAGATCGGCGCCGTCGTCAAGACCATCACGAGCATCGCCGAGCAGACGAACCTGCTGGCGCTCAACGCCACCATCGAGGCCGCGCGGGCCGGGGAGGCCGGCAAGGGCTTCGCGGTCGTGGCCAACGAGGTCAAGGAGCTGGCCCAGGAGACCGCGCGGGCGACCGAGGACATCGCCCGCAAGGTGGAGGCCATCCAGGCCGACACCGCCAAGGCCGTCTCCGCCATCGGCGGCATCAGCGAGACGATCGGCTCGATCAACGACTTCCAGCTCACCATCGCCAGCGCGGTGGAGGAGCAGACCGCCACCACCAACGAGATGTCCCGGTCGGTGCAGGAGGCCGCGGGCGGGTCCACCGAGATCGCCACCAACATCACCGGCGTCTCCGCGGCGGCCGGCGCCACCACCCAGGCGATGACGCAGAGCCGGGTGGCGGTCGACGAGCTGTCCCGGATGGCCGCCGAGCTGCGCACCACGGTGGGCCGCTTCACCTACTGACCCGGGCCCTTTCCCGGGCGCTCCTCCCCCACGGCCGCCGCACCTCCGGGTGCGGCGGCCGTGCCATTTCCCGCACCATTCCCCGAGTCGACAAAGAAATGTCCGCGAACGGTCACCGACCTTTTTCGGACGCCGTTCTGCGACACGGCCGGAATTGTGCGACGGGGCGGGTCCCGCGTCGACACACTCCTCGTACGCACCACCGGTCACAGCGGCACCACCGGCTGGAAGTGGTGTCCGCGCACGACGAGCACTCGGAGGAAAACGCACCATGAACACTCGTCCCCGCCGGTGGTGGAACTGGTTCACCGACCGCCCCATCGGGCTGAAGCTGGGCGTCGTCCTGGCCGTCCTGGGCGCCGTCGTCCTGGGCACCAACGGGCTGGCCGTCAGCCGGGTCCACGACCTGCGCGACGCGCAGGAGCAGATCTACGCGGAGAACCTCAAGCCGCTCAACGACCTCGCCGCCGTGCAGCGGGCGTGGGCCGCCTACCGCGCCCGCCTGCTGGAGTACGGCGTCTCTGACGCCGCCCGCCGGCAGGAGCTCAAGGGCGAGATGGACGAGAAGCTGGCCGACGTCGACACCGCGCTGGAGGCCTACACCCCGGCCATCGTCGACCAGGAGTCGATGACCGCCTTCGGCACCGCCCGGGACGCGGTGCAGCAGATCGCCTCCACGGCCCTCTTCCCCACCGCCGACCGTGGGGACACCGCCGCCTTCGCCGCCGTGCTGCGGGACCAGCTCAAGGGCCAGTTCACCGTGGTGGCCGACGGGCTCGAGGCCGAGGGCCAGGCCCAGTCGAAGGTCGCCGCCTCGCGCAACGCCGCCAGCGAGGAGGAGACGAGCAGGACCGTCACCCTGCTGCTGTCGATCGCCGCCGCCTCGATCCTGGTGGCCGGCGCGCTCGGGCTGCTGGTGGTCCGCCGGATCACCAGCACGGTCCGCTCGGTCCAGGCCGCCGTCCAGGCCCTGGCCCGGGGTGACCTCACCGTCACCCCGGAGGCCCGCGACCACGACGAGATCGGCCGGATGGCGACCTCGCTGGCCGAGGCCCAGGAGAGCCTCCGTGCGGTCATGGCCACCGTCGTCTCCTCCTCCGACGCCGTCGCCGCCGCCTCGGAGGAGCTGAGCGCCTCCTCGGCGCAGATCTCGGCGTCCGCGGAGGAGACCTCCGCCCAGTCCGGCGTCGTCTCCTCGGCCGCCGAGGAGGTCAGCCGGCACGTCGCGACCGTCGCGGCGGGGGCGGACGAGATGGGCTCGGCCATCCGGGAGATCAGCCAGAGCGTCAACGAGGCCACCCGGGTCGCCGCCCAGGCGGTCACCGAGGCGCAGGCCACCACGGCCACGATCGAGAAGCTGGGCACCAGCTCGCAGGAGATCGGCGCGGTGGTCAAGACGATCACGAGCATCGCCGAGCAGACCAACCTGCTGGCCCTGAACGCCACCATCGAGGCCGCGCGGGCCGGGGAGGCCGGCAAGGGCTTCGCGGTGGTCGCCAACGAGGTCAAGGAGCTGGCGCAGGAGACCGCGCGGGCCACCGAGGACATCGCGCGGCGGGTCGAGGCCATCCAGGCCGACACGACCCGGGCCATCGAGGCGATCGGCGGCATCTCCGGCGTCATCGGCTCGATCAACGACTTCCAGCTGACCATCGCCAGCGCCGTCGAGGAGCAGACCGCCACCACCAACGAGATGTCGCGCTCGGTGCAGGAGGCCGCGGGCGGCTCCACCGAGATCGCCACCAACATCGTCGGCGTCTCGACCGCGGCCGGTGCCACCACCCAGGCGCTGTCCCAGACCCGGCTGGCCGTCGACGAGCTGTCCCGGATGGCGTCGGACCTCCGCGGCACCGTGGGCCGCTTCTCCTTCTGAGCCCCCGCACTGCTCACCCCGCACCCCACGCACGAGGAGAGAGAACCGACATGTCCGACCTGACCGCACGGAGCACCACGCGGCGCTGGTGGCGGGACCGGGGGATCGGCACCCGGATCGCCGCGCTGGCCGCCGTGGTGATGGCCGGGCTGCTGCTGGTCAGCGGCACCGCCCTGTACTCCCAGCAGCGGTCCAGCGCGATGGACCGGGACATCGACGCCGCCGTCGACGTCCAGCACGACGTGCTCGAGGCCAAGTACCAGCTGCTGTGGGCGACCAACTGGCAGAACATCACCGCGTGGAAGAGCCGCGTGGACGGCGGCGCGACGGCGGCCGACCCGGCCGGTGACAACGTCAAGACCTACCGGGCCGCCGCCGCCGAGTTCGAGAAGCTGTTCACGATCGACCGCAGCCTGCTCAGCGCGAAGGGCCGCGCGAGCCTCGACGTCGTCGAGCAGCAGTGGCCGAAGATGGCGCAGTTCAACGAGCAGATCTTCCAGCTGTGGCAGGCCGGCCGGCTCGACGAGGGCGACGCGGTCTCCACCGGCGACAAGTGGGACATCTACTACGTGCTGGACGGCGGGATGAACGACCTCGTCGCGTCGGTCGACACCCGGGTGCAGCAGCTGCGCAGCGACAGCGACCACCTCGAGCAGGTCACCCGGCTGGCCACCGTGCTGGTGGCGGTCGTCGTCCTGGCGCTCGGCATCGCGCTGTCGTGGTTCATCTCCCGCGGGATCGTCCGCGGCGTGCGCCAGGTGCGCGACGGGCTGCAGGTCATGGCGGCCGGGGACGTCACGGTGCGGGTGCCGGTGACCGGCGACGACGAGGTGGGCCAGATGGCCCGGGCGCTCAACGAGGCCGCCGGCAGCATCGGCCGGACCCTCGCGGGGATCGCGGAGTCGGCGGACGCCGTGGCGGCGTCGTCGGAGGAGCTGTCGGCGTCCTCGGCGCAGATCTCGGCGTCGGCGGAGGAGACCTCGGCGCAGTCCGGCGTCGTGTCCTCGGCGGCGGAGGAGGTGTCGCGGAACGTGGCCACGGTGGCCGCGGGTGCCGAGCAGATGGGTGCCTCGATCCGGGAGATCTCCCAGAACGCCAACGAGGCCGCCCGGGTGGCCGCGGCGGCGGTGACCGAGGCGCAGGACACCACGGCGACGATCGAGAAGCTGGGCACCTCCAGCCAGGAGATCGGCGCCGTCGTCAAGACGATCACGAGCATCGCCGAGCAGACCAACCTGCTGGCGCTGAACGCCACCATCGAGGCGGCCCGGGCCGGGGAGGCCGGCAAGGGCTTCGCGGTGGTCGCCAACGAGGTCAAGGAGCTGGCGCAGGAGACGGCCAAGGCGACCGAGGACATCGCACGGAAGGTGGAGGCCATCCAGGCCGACACCGCGAGGGCGGTGGCGGCGATCGGCGGGATCAGCGAGACGATCGGCAGCATCAACGACTTCCAGCTGACCATCGCCAGCGCGGTGGAGGAGCAGACCGCGACGACGAACGAGATGAGCCGGTCGGTGCAGGAGGCCGCCGGCGGGTCGACGGAGATCGCGCAGAACATCACCGGTGTCTCCACCGCAGCCGGGTCGACCACCCAGGCGCTGGCGCAGACGCAGGCCGCCGTCGACGAGCTGTCCCGGATGTCGACCGACCTGCGCGTGGCGGTGGGCCGGTTCACCTACTGATGCTGACGCTGCGTGAGCAGTGACTGACGGATCGGCGTGAACGCGCGGCCGTCACCCGATCGCGGTCCGCCGCCCGGGTGACGGCCGCGTGGCGCTTCGGAGCCGGTTTCCCCACGATGGGGAGACCACTTCTCCTGGAGGCGACCCGTGCCCTACTCCCTGGTCAGCGCTGCGACGCTGGGCTTCGACCTGGTCCGCCTGCCCGCCGGCGGGCAGGTCGCCGACGTGCTGCTGACCGGCCTGGGCGCCGACGTCCCCACCCTGCAGCGGCTGGCGGCCGCGCACCGCGGCCACGGCCGGTCGGCGCACGAGCGGGCCGCGCTCGCCGTCCGCGCCCGCCGCGCCCACGAGCTGGCCGCCGGCGGCGCGCCCCAGCTGCGCAACGTGCCGGCCGAGCTCACCGACGGCGACGCCCGCGCGGCCCGGCTGGCCACCCTCCTCGAGCAGGGGACCATCGGCAACACCCCGGCGCTGGAGCGCCTCGTCCGGGACGACGTCCTCGGCGCCGAGCACGCCGTGGCCGCGGACCTGCACCCGGCCGTGACCGCGGCCGCCGCCGACGTCCTCTCCGACGCCGCCACCGGCTGGTGGGCGGCCGGGGGCCTGGACCCCGCCGTCCGGCGCGAGCTCACCGAGCCCTACACCGCCGCCACCGCGCTGTTCGCCCCGCCGCGCCCCGACCTCGGCCCCGCGACCGAGGGGGTCGGCGAGGTGCTGACCGCCGTCCGCGGGCTGGACGAGGCCGGTTGCCGCCGGTGGCGGATCGCCGTCGACGCGGTGCGCACCCAGCGCCGGCCGTGGGCCGCGGCGATGCACGGCGCCGCCTGGGCCGCGCACGTCTCCGGTCGCACGCGGGTGCTCGCGGCGGCCCAGCTGCTCGCCGTCCAGGCCTTCGCCGAGAGCGGCCTGACCAGCCGCGACGGCGCCGAGGGCGTGTGGAACGCGATCGCCGGCTGCGTGCAGGGCGTGGCCATGGCCGACCTGCTCGACGCCGAGTCGCTCGCCGTCCTCGGCGAGCCGTGGGCGGTCGTCACCGGCCGGCCGCTGCCGACCGGCCAGTAGCCCCCGCGCACGTCCCGCGGCCGCGCGTCCCTCCACCAGACGCGCGCTTTCCTGGCAACTTCCGCCCGGGAAAGCACTCAAGCACGCCCCACCTGCTGCCGATGAGAGTTGTGCACGGCCCGATGGCCGGCAACAACGGCAGCGGGGGAGCGCGTGGAACCGATCAAGGTCATGGTGGTCGACGACTCGGTCGTCGTCCGCAAGATCGTCACCGACGTCCTCTCCGAGGACCCGGCCATCCAGGTCGTCGGCACAGCCGTGAACGGCAAGGTCGCGCTGGGCAAGCTCGAGCAGCTCAAGCCCGACCTGGTCACCATGGACATCGAGATGCCGGAGATGAACGGCATCGAGGCCGTGCGGGCCATCCGCGCCGGCCAGGGCGGGCGCGAGCGCAGCCGCGTCCCGATCATCATGTTCAGCACGCTCACCGAGCGGGGCGCCTCCGCCACCCTGGACGCGCTGTCCGGCGGGGCGAACGACTACGTCACGAAGCCGGCCAACGTCGGCAGCGTCGCGCAGTCCATGGAGAGCGTCCGCCAGCAGCTCATCCCCAAGATCAAGGCCCTCACCGGCCGGCCGCTCACCTCGAGCGCCCCGGCGCCTGCCCCGGTCGCCCCGCGCCCGCCGGCGCCGCGCACCGTCGCCCGGCAGGAGCCGGCCGTCCTGGTGATCGGCTCCTCCACCGGGGGCCCCGAGGCGCTGGCCAAGGTCCTCCCGGCGCTGCCGGCGAACCTGCCGGTGCCGGTGCTGCTCACCCAGCACATGCCGCCGGTGTTCACCCGGCAGTTCGCCCAGCGGCTGGACCGGCTGTGCCCGCTGACCGTCGTCGAGGCGGTCGCCGGCACCCCGCTGGTCCCCGGCACCGTGCACATCGCCCCCGGTGACTGGCACCTGACGGTCGCCGCCGCCGGGCGCAGCAAGCAGACGCACCTGGACCAGGGCCCGCCGGAGAACTTCTGCCGGCCCGCCGTCGACGTGCTGTTCCGCTCGGCGGTCGCCGCCTACGGCGGGGCGGTGCTCGGCGTCGTCCTCACCGGCATGGGCTCCGACGGCAAGGTCGGCGCCGGCCAGATCCGCGAGGCCGGCGGCACCGTGATCGCCCAGGACCAGGCCACCTCGGTGGTGTGGGGCATGCCGGGCGCGGTCACCCAGGCCGGCTTCGCCGACGAGGTCGTGCCGCTCGACCGGGTCGCCGAGACGATCGTCCGCCACCTGCCCGTCCACCGGCCGACAGCCGGCGTGCTGCCCGGCGTCCGGGCCCGCGTGACCACCGGAGGTCTCCGATGACGCTCACCGCGACGAGCTTCGACTGGGTGCGCCAGCTGGTGCACCGGGAGAGCGCGATCGTCCTCCAGCCCGGCAAGGAGTACCTCGTCGAGGCGCGCCTGCTGCCGATGGCCCAGCAGCTGGGCCTGCCCGGCGTCAGCGAGCTGGTCGAGTCGGTGCGCAGCCGGCCCGACGCCGCCAGCACCCGCCGGATCGTCGAGGCGCTGACCACCAACGAGACCTCCTGGTTCCGCGACGGCGACCCGTTCACCGCGCTGACCGGCACGGTGCTGCCCTCGCTGCTGTCCGCCCGCGGGCCGCACGAGCGGATCAACATCTGGTCGGCCGCCTGCTCCAGCGGGCAGGAGCCGTACACCATCGCGATGCTGCTGGCCGACGCGCTGCCCGACGCCGCCACCCGGGTGTCGATCACCGCGACGGACCTGTCGCGGGAGATGGTCGAGCGCACCCGGGCCGGCCGGTTCAGCCAGCTGGAGATCAACCGCGGCATGCCCGCGGCGATGCTCGTCCGGCACTTCACCCGGGCCGGCAACGAGTGGGAGATCTCGCCGACGCTGCGCCGCATGGTGCAGGCCAGCGAGTGCAACCTCGCGACGCCGTTCCCCCGCCTGGGGCCGTTCGACGTCGTCTACCTGCGCAACGTCCTCATCTACTTCGACCTGGCGACCAAGCAGGGGATCCTGCAGCGCGTCCGCCAGATCATGCGCCCGGACGGCTGGCTGTTCCTGGGCGCTGCCGAGACCACCCTCGGTGTCGACGACAACTGGGAGCGGGTCGTCGTCGGCCGCGGCTCCGCCTACCGCCCGCGGAAGGGGTCCTGACCATGCGAGCGCTCGTGATCGACGACTCCCGCGCCATGAGGCGCATCGTCGGTTCCATCCTGACCGACCTCGGCTTCGAGGTCCGAGAAGCGGGGGACGGACGCCAGGCCCTCGACGTGCTGGAGGAGGGGTACGTCCCCGACCTCTGCTGCATCGACTGGAACATGCCGGTGATGGACGGGCTGCAGTTCGTCTTCGCCGTGCGGGCCAACCCGGCCTACCGGCAGGTGACGCTGATGATGGTCACCACCGAGAGCGAGACCGGCCAGATCGTCAAGGCGCTGGCCGCCGGGGCCCACGAGTACCTGATCAAGCCGTTCACCGCCGACGCGATGCGCGACAAGCTCGCCATGCTCGGCCTGCTCACGGAAGGGCTGCCCGCATGACCGCCGCGCAGACCGCGCAGCCGATCACCGCGCTGCTGGAGACGTCGACGGTGCAGGCCATCGCCGACGAGGTGTGGCCGACCCTGGTCGGCGACGGCGAGGCCTTCGTCCCCGTGCCGGTGCCCCCGCCGGCCGAGGTCGTCAGCGCCTGGGTCGACATCACCGGGCCGTGGACCGGCTCGGTCGTGGTGACCTGCGCGCCGGCCACCGCCGAGGCGCTCACCCAGAGCGTCCTCATGTTCCACCCGCCGGCCGACGTGGACGCGGAGGACGTCAAGGACGCCCTCGGCGAGCTCGCCAACGTGCTCGGCGGCAACATCAAGAGCGTCCTGCCGGGTGAGTCCCGGCTGGGCCTCCCCCAGATCGGGTCCGCGCCGGCCACCGGCCGGCTGGACGACGTCTGCCGCGTCGCCGGCCAGTGGCGCGGTCAGTTCCTGACCATCACCGTGCAGGGGACCGCCGTGGCCCCGCACGCCGAGCGGAACGAGGAGAAGCCGCTGTGAAGATCCTGGTGACCGACGACAGCCGCGTCATGCGGCAGATCGTCATCCGCACCCTGCGCCAGGCGGGCTACGACGACCACGACATCGTCGAGGCCGAGGACGGCGCCCAGTGCCTGGCGAAGGTGGGCTCGGAGTCCCCCGACCTGGTCCTGTCCGACTGGAACATGCCGAACATGACCGGCATCGAGTGCCTGCAGGCGCTGCGCGCGTCGGGCTCGCAGGTGCCCTTCGGCTTCGTGACCTCGGAGGGCTCCCCGGAGATGCGGGAGAAGGCGGCCAACGCCGGCGCCCTGTTCCTCATCGCCAAGCCGTTCAACGAGGACACCTTCAAGGACGCGCTGGACGGGGTGATCGCGTGACCGCCGTGGTCCCCGCGCCGCTCCCGACCGCCAAGGACGTCCGCGACCTGTTCGAGGGCCTCTTCGGCAAGGACGTCGTGGTCTCCCCCGGCGAGCCGGTCTCGCTGAACGACAAGCCCGCCGTCGCCGTGTACGTCGACCCGACCATGGCGACCACCGCCCTGGTCCTGGTCGACCTGCGGCTGGGTGCCTGGCTCGCCGGCGCGCTGGCCCTGCTGCCCAAGGGCGGGCTGGAGGACGCCATCGACGAGGGCGAGCTCTACCCGATGCACCTCGAGGCCCTGTACGAGGTCGTGAACATCGCCGCGTCGATGTTCAACGGCGAGGGCGTCAACCACTCGAAGCTGCACCAGCTGATCGCCCCGGGCGACGCCGTGCCGGGCGACATCGCCGGGCTGGCCGCCGCCTTCAACCGCATCGACCTGCGGGTCGACGTGGCGGGCTACGGCTCGGGCGACCTGTCCGTCGTGCTGGCGCACTGACGGTCCCACCGCTCGACCGCTCGACCCCCGGGACCCGGGGAGCCACCACGGTGGCTCCCCGGGTCCCGTCGCGTCCGGCTCCTGGACCTGCGGACCGCCGCTCCCGGCGGGAAGATCACCGCGCACGCACACCGAGCGCACAGGAGCTGTCATGGCCACTGGGAGCACCCCCGCCGCCGACGCCGGGCACGACGCCGGCACGCCACCGGCGCGACAGCACCGGGACCGCACCCACTGGCTGTACCCGGCGGTGGTCGTCGCCGTCGCGCTGGGCATCGGCGTCGGCCTGCTCTTCCCGGACTTCGCGACGGACCTCAAGTGGATCGGCGACGCCTTCGTCGCGCTGATCAAGATGCTCATCGCCCCGGTCATCTTCTGCACGATCGTGCTGGGCATCGGCTCGATCCGGCAGGCGGCCCAGGTGGGCCGGGTCGGCGGCATCGCGCTGGCCTGGTTCCTGCTCATGTCGACCGTCGCGCTGGCGATCGGGCTGGTCATCGGCAACGTCATCCACCCCGGCGACGGCCTCCAGCTCACCGACGAGCTGCGCAGCAGCGGCGAGCGGTACGCCGGTGAGGCCGAGTCCGAGGGCGGCTTCAGCGGCTTCGTGCTGAGCCTGATCCCCACCACGCTGCTGTCCGCGCTCACCTCCGGCTCGGTGCTGCAGGCGCTGCTGGTCGCCCTGCTGGTCGGCTTCGCCGTCCAGGCCATGGGGACGGCGGGCGAGCCGGTGCTCCGCGGGATCGGCCACCTGCAGAAGCTGGTGTTCCGCGTGCTCGCGATGGTCATGTGGCTCGCCCCGGTGGGTGCCTTCGGCGCGATCGCGGCCGTGGTCGGGGCCACCGGCGCCGACGCGCTGACCAGCCTGCTGGTGCTGATGCTCAGCTTCTACGCGACGTGCATCGTGTTCGTCCTCGTGGTGCTGGGGCTGGTGCTGTGGTTCGCCGCCCGGGTCAACGTGCTGCAGCTGCTGCGGTACCTGGGCAAGGAGTTCCTGCTCATCGTCTCGACGTCCTCGTCGGAGACCGCGCTGCCGCGGCTGATCGCCAAGATGGAGCACGTCGGCGTGAGCCGGCCGGTGGCCGGCATCGTCGTGCCGACGGGGTACTCGTTCAACCTCGACGGCACTGCGATCTACCTGACGATGGCCTCGCTGTTCATCGCCGAGGCGCTCGGTGAGCCGCTGTCGCTCGGCGCGCAGATCGGCCTGCTGGTGTTCATGGTGGTCGCGTCCAAGGGCGCGGCCGGCGTCACCGGGGCGGGGCTGGCCACCCTCGCCGGCGGCCTGTCCTCGCACCGCCCCGAGCTGCTGGACGGCGTCGGCTTCATCGTCGGCATCGACCGGTTCATGTCCGAGGCCCGCGCGCTGACCAACTTCGCCGGCAACGCCATCGCCACCGTGCTGGTCGCGAACTGGACCCACGAGCTCGACCGCGACCAGCTCACCGAGGTGCTCGCCGGCCGGCGGCCGTTCGACGAGGCCACGCTGCTGGAGTCCGACGCGCACGGCGAGCGGCGCGACGGCGAGGTGCCGGCCGAGGAGGCCCAGTCGGAGCAGCGCGACCTGGCCGCCCGCCCGGTCCGCTGAGCACGACCCGGCCGCCCGCGTCACCCGTCCGGGCGACCGGCGCCGGGCCGCAGGAGCGCGGTTGTGGGGCAGGTGCCCCCCGATGAGGCACAGTGGTGCCATGACAGGGGTGGGCGCTGCGCCCGGCGACCTGCTCCTGCAGGCCGTCGAGGGCATGCAGCGGCCGCTCTTCGTCCTCGACGCCGACTGGCGGTTCAGCTACATCAACCGGGCCGGCGCCGAGGTGCTCGGCCGCCGGGTCGAGGAGCTGCTGACCCGCGTCGTCTGGGACGAGTTCCCCGAGGCGGTCGGCAGCCCGTTCTCCGAGCACTACGAGCGCGTGGTCGCCACCGGCGAGCCGGCGAGCTTCGAGGCGTGGTTCGAGCCGCTGCGCACCTGGTTCCAGGTCGACGCCTTCCGCACCGACGCCGGGCTGGTCGTCACCTACGACGACGTCACCCGCCGCCGCCAGGTGGAGCAGTCCCGGGTCGACGCGGTCGCCGCCCGGGAGGAGGAGGCGGCCCGCGCCGCCGAGTCCGCTGCGGCCGCCGAGCTGGCCGGCCGGCACCTGATGCTGCTCGGCGACATCAACATCGCCATGACGTCGACCACCGACACCGACGAGGCCGTGCAGCGGTTCGCCGAGCTCGTGGTGCCGCTGCTCGCCGACTGGTGCCTGGTCAGCGTCGTCGACGAGGGCGGCCGGCGTCGCGACGTCGGGCTGGCGCACCGCGACCCCGCCCAGCTGCCGCTGGCCCGCGACTACGCCCGCCTGCGCCCGCACACCAACCGCCCCAACGCCCCGGTGAACACCGCGCTGCGCGAGGGCCGGCCGGTCGTCCTGCAAGACCTCACCGACGAGGTCATCGCCACGATGACCACCGAGGCGGCACGCGAGCCGCTGCGGCACCTGCGGCCGTCGTCGGTCGCGGCGTTCCCGCTGCTGGCCCGCGGCGAGCTGTTCGGTGTCATCACGCTGGTGCACGGCGCCGACCGCGGCCCGTTCACCGACGCGGAGCTGCGCACCGGGGAGGTCGCCTCGCGCCGGGCGGCGCTCGCCCTGGACAACGCCCGGCTGGCCGCCGCGCAGAGCCGGGTGGCCGAGCGGCTGCAGCGCAGCCTGCTGTCCGCGCCGGTGCAGCCCGACCACCTCGAGCTGGCGGTGCGCTACCTGCCGGCCACCGCGGGCATCGCCATCGGCGGCGACTGGTACGACGCCTTCCTGCAGCCCGACGGCAGCACCGTGCTGGTGATCGGCGACGTGATGGGCCACGACCTCGAGGCCGCCGCGACGATGGGCCAGCTCAAGACGCTGGTCCGGGCCATCGCCTACGACCGGCAGGAGGCGCCCGCCGACGTGCTGCGCCGGGTCGACCTGGCCGTCGTCGGCCTGGGCGTGCAGAACCTGGCCACCGCGATGGTCGCGCGGGTGGAGCAGGACGAGCAGCAGCGGGCGCGCGGCGTCCGCCAGCTGCGCTGGTCGTCGGCCGGCCACCCGATGCCGGTGCTGCTGCTGGCCGACGGCACGGTGGTCGACCTCGCCGCCCCGGTGGGCCCGCCGCTGGGCATCGGCGGCACGTCGGAGCGGGCCGACGGGCTGGTGGAGATGCCGGCCGGCAGCACGCTGCTGATGTTCACCGACGGGCTGTTCGAGCGGCGGGCGTCGGACCTGGACGCCGGCCGGGAGCGGCTGCGGCGGGCGCTCGCCGGCCTGGTCGACCGGCCGCTGGAGGCGCTGTGCGACGGGCTGCTCGCCGAGCTGCTCGCCGAGGGCGCCGAGGACGACGTCGCCGTGCTGGCGGTGCGGGCGCACCCGGTCGACGCCCCGCGCCCGGCCGAGGCGGGCCCGGAGCGGGTGCCCGCGCGGGTGCCCGCGACCAGCTGACCGCCGGTCAGCGACCCCGGTCGGCCGCGGTCCGCACCGCGTCGGCGACCTCGGCGACCGCGCTGGCGGCCCACAGCACCGACCAGTGGTCGGTGCCGGGCACCTCGCGTGCGGTCACGTGCGCGCCGTCCAGGCCCAGCCGGCTCAGCCGGACCTCGTCGTAGAACCCGGGTGCCTCGCTCTGCGGGCCGCGCGGGGCCCACAGCAGCGTGGCCGGCACCGGCAGGTCGGTGGTCGCCTCCAGCACCAGCTCGTTGTCCAGCAGGTCCGCGCCGTCGAGCCGCACCGCCTCCGGGTGGACGCCGCTGCGCAGCTGGGGCGGGGTGCCGGTGAGGTCGCGGGCGACGAACGCGGTGACCGCCGGCTCGTCGACCCACGGCCCCACGGCCGGGTGCCCGGACCAGTAGGCCCGGACGGCGCCCTCGTCGGCGAAGGTGGCCGACAGCCGGTCCAGCTCCGTGCCGAACACGGCGGCGAGCGCGTCGTCGACGTCCGCGGCCGGCGGGACGGCGAGCGGCAGGCCGCCGTCGACGAAGACCAGGCCGTGCACCAGGTCGCGGGCCTCGCCGGCGGTGGCGAGCGCCGCGACGAAGGCGCCCATGCCGTGACCGGCCAGCACGGTCGCGTCGGCGCCGCCCTCGCGGTCGGCCCCGAAGCGCTCCAGCAGCGCGGTGACGTCGGCGGCGTGCACGGACAACCCGTAGGGCCCCGGCACGTCGGCGCTGCCGCCCCGGCCGCGCAGGTCCAGCGCCACGACCTCGCACCCGCCGGCCAGCGCCCCGGCCACCCGGGCCCACACCAGGGCGTTGCCGGTGATGTCGTGCAGCAGCACCACCAGCGGCGCGCCGGGGGCGTCGGCGGCCCAGTAGAGGGCGGCGAGCTCCCCGCCGTCGACGGGGACGCGGATCTCCTCGGGGGCACGGACGTCGCTCGGCGTGGTCACGGGGGCAGTCTGCCCACGAGCCCCCGCGTTCATTCGGCGTGGCTGAGCAGGTACCGGCCGAAGTGCGGGACGGTGAAGGCGATCTGCCCGCGCTCGGCGGAGTAGACCAGCCCCTTCTTGATCAGCGAGTCGCGGGCGGGGGAGAGGGACGCCGGCTTGCGGCCCAGCGTCGCGGCCACCTCCGCGGTGGCGACCGGGCTGCCCTGCGGCCCGCCGAGCTCGGCCATCGCGTGCATGTACTCCCGCTCGGCGGGGGTGGCCCGGTCGTACCGGGAGCCGAAGAAGCCCACGGCCAGCTCTGCCTCGGCGGCCGGCGCGGCCATCGCGACGTCCGCCGCGGTGATGGGGGAGGAGGCGGCGACGTCCCAGGTGACCTTCCCGTAGGCCTGCACGAAGTACGGGTAGCCGTCGGCGGCGTCGTAGAGGGCGTCCAGCGCGGCCGGCTCGAAGGTGACGTCCTCCCGCTCGGCCGGGGCGAGCAGCGCCCGGTCGGCGGCCGGGCGGTCCAGCCGGTCGATGCGCAGGTAGCGGAACAGCCGCTCGGAGTAGCTCTTGGACGCCGACAGCACCGCCGGCAGGTGGGGGAGCCCGGCGCCGACGACGATCAGCGGCGCGCCCTGCTGGGAGAGCTCGTGGCAGGCCGCGCAGATCGCCGAGACGTCCTGCGGCTGCACGTCCTGCATCTCGTCGATGAACAGCGCCACGCCCTTGCCGACGTCGGCGGCCAGCCCCGCGGCGTCGCTGAGCAGCTCGACCAGGTCGATCTCCATGTCCCCGGAGTCGGCGCGGCCGCTGCCGGCGGGCACGTCGATGCCCGGCTGCCAGCGGTCGCGCACCTTGGCCGGGCCGTCCGACCCGCCCGCCCCCCGCAGCGCGAACGCCTTGACCACGCCCAGCACGGTGTCCATCGACTCCTGGTCGGGGTGCCGCAGCTCGCGCAGCGCCATGTGCAGTGCGGAGGAGACCGGACGGCGCAGCGACTGGTCGGGGCGGGCCTCGATCTTGCCGGTGCCCCAGCCGCGGTTGATCGCGGCGGAGCGCAGCTGGTTGAGCAGCACGGTCTTGCCCACGCCGCGCAGCCCGGTGAGCACCAGGGAGCGCTCGGGGCGGCCGTGCGCGATCCGCTCGAGGACCACGTCGAACGCCGACAGCTCGGTGTCGCGGCCGGCGAGCTCGGGCGGGCGCTGGCCGGCGCCGGGGGCGTACGGGTTCCGGACGGGGTCCATGTCGAGCAGGGTATGGGGTCGTCTAGTTGTGTCGGTAGACATGCGTAGAACAGGGCATGCGTCGTCGACGCGAGGGCCATCTGCGGCCGTCTAGCGCGATGGCTAGACAGGTCCAGACGGTCATCGACGATCGGGTCCGCCGACCGTCGTCCCTCGCGGTGACCGGAACGCTAGCACGATCGTCGAACGTGTGTTCGAATGGGCGAGCAGCCACAGCAGCGATCGCGAGGTCCGTCTGCGGCTCTCTTTGCTCTGCCCTAGAGAGCGCTAGATCGAGCTCGACTCCGGGGACGGCCGCGACCGGTGGCGACGCCGCCAGGGACGCAGCACGAGCAGGGCGACGAGCGCCAGGGCCAGCGGGACGAGGCTGGCCAGCAGCCCCAGCCCGCCCCCGGGCCCAGTGGTCCCGACCGTCGCGCCCACCGTGACGTGCAGCAGGGTGCCCGGCGCCAGCCCCACCGCCGAACCGAGGAGGTACCTGCCCGGCCGGATCCCGGACAGCCCGCTGGCGTAGCTGATCAGGGTGAACGGGATGACGGGGACCAGCCGCCCGCTCAGCACCGCCAGCGCGCCGCGCTCGGCGAGCAGGGCGTCGGCCCGCGCCAGGCGGGGCCCGGCCAGCCGGGTCACGGTCTCGCGCCCCAGCCAGCGCGCCGACCAGAAGCCGGCCAGGGCGCCGAGCACGCCGCTGCTGAGCGCCAGGGCGAGGCCGCCCCAGAGGCCCGCGACGACGCCGGCCAGCAGGGAGACCGCGGCCCGCGGCACGGGGGCCAGCGTGATCAGCGACATGCCCACCAGCAGCCCGGCCCAGCCGGCCGGGCCACTGCGGTCGAGCCAGGAGCGCACGGCACCGATCGAGGGGACGCCGACCAGGAGGGCGACGAGACCTCCCGCGGCGACCAGGAGCACCAGCACCAGGCTGCGCAGCACCGCGCGGCGGGGGAGCCGCCGCAGCCGGGCGGTCCAGCCGGGTGACGGGCGGCTGGCGGCCGCTCCAGGCGTCGGCGTCTCGGGCATCGCGCTCCAGTGTGCGGACGGCCGGCCGGTCAGGACGACGCCGCACGGGGTGGTGGTGCTCGAGAGGGGGACGAGGCGCGGGTGGCCGGGTACGCAACGCCCCGCCGACGGGCGACGTCGACGGGGCGCGCGATGGCCGGCCCGTCAGCCGCCTCTCGGCGAGGAGTCGCTCGCAGCGACGGAGGGGTGGAGCCCGGGGGTCTGCCCGGGCCGGCACGTCGTACAAGCCGGCGGGAGGCGGAGGACTTCCGGGGAACGGCTGTGGCGCTGGTCGCCTCATGGGTCGTCTGCGCCCGTCTAGCGCCGACGCAAGATCTTGCTAGATGCGGGGAGAGACGCCTGCGGACAGGTGCGGCCGCTAGCGTGCCCGCCGTGAAGGCCATCCTGAAGTTCGCGCTCCGCGTGGTCGTCCTGGCAGTGATCATCTACTTCGTCACCCGGCTGGTGAACGGCATCACGGTCGACACCGCCGGGGGCCGGTACGGCGAGGCCGGCACGTACCTGTGGGTGGCGCTGCTCTTCGCCGTCGTCAACTCGGTGCTCGGCCCGGTGCTGCGGCTGCTCTCGCTGCCCTTCGTCGTGCTCACGCTCGGGTTGTTCCTGCTGGTGGTGAACGCGGCGCTGCTGGGCATCACCGCGGCGCTGTCCGACCGGCTGCAGGTCGACGGGCTGTGGCCGGCGGTGGCCGGCGGGTTCCTGATCGCGCTGTTCAGCTGGATCGCCGAGCTGGTGCTGCCGCTGGAGGTCAACGGCCGCCGCTGAGCCGCGCGGCGGCGCGCCACGCGGACGCGCTGCTGCGCGTGACGGCGGTCTCCCCGGCGGCTAGCGTGGCCGGACATGGTCCGCCCCGGTTCCGTCTCCGACCGCCCCGATGCCGACCACCCTGCGGAGCCCGGTCCGGACCCGGTCGACCGGCTCGACGACATGGCCTCGCTGGAGGCCGCGGAGGACGAGAAGAACCGGCTGCTGGACCGCGCAGCGGCCACCGCCCGCGACCGGCTGGACGCCGACCTGCCCGCCGGCTGCGGCGCTGCGGACCTGCCGGCGCTGCTGCACCGGTTCTGGTCCGGGGAGCCCGCGGGCGAGGTGGTCGGCCGCGAGCCGGAGGCGCTGGCCGCGCTGGCCCTGGACCACGTGCGGCTGGCGGGGGAGCGGCCGGCGGGCACCGCCGTCCTCGACCTGCACCGCCGTCCCGACGGGTCGTCGGTCGTGCGGGTGGTCGTCGACGACATGCCCTTCCTGGTCGACTCGGTCACCGCCGAGGTGGTGCGGCAGGGCCTGGACACCGGCCACGTCGTCCACCCGGTCGTCGTCGTCCGCCGGGACGCGGCGGGGCGGCTGACCGCGTTCTGCGACAGCGCGGACGCCGGGGCGTGCGGCGCGGACGCGCTGGCCGAGTCGTGGATGGCCGTGGAGCTGGTCGGCTCGGTCGACGACGAGGCGGCCGGTGACCTGCTGGCCGGGCTGCGCACCGTGCTGGACGACGTCCGGTCGGTGACCGAGGACTCCGCCGCGCTCGCCGCCCGGGCCCTGGAGCTCGCCGCCGCGCTGGACGCGCTGCCGGCCGCGCCGGACGCCGACCGGCCCGGTGAGGACCCGGCCGAGGCCGCCGCGCTGCTGCGCTGGCTGGTCGACGGCAACTTCGTCTTCCTCGGGGCCCGCGCCGTCGAGCTGGTGACCGGCCCGGACGGCCGCCCCGGCACCCGGCTGGTGCGCGGCACCGAGCTCGGGGTGCTGCGCCGCTCGCGGGACCGGGTGACCTCGGTGGCCCCGCCGGCGCTGGCCGACCCGGCGGTGCTCGGCGACGCGCGGGTGCTGGTGACCAAGGGCGACGCCCGCTCCACCGTGCACCGGCCGGCCTGGCTGGACCTCGTCGTCGTGACGCTGCCGGCGGGTGGGGCGGCTCGGGGTGCGGACCGGCCCCGCCAGCACCTGCTGGTGGGGCTCTTCCCCGGCAGCTCGTTCACCAGCAGCGTGCGCGAGGTGCCGCTGGTGCGGCGCACCGCGGACTCCGTGCTCGAGCGCTCCGGCGTGCCGGCCGACAGCCACACCGGCAAGGAGCTGCTGGGGGTGCTGGAGGCCTACCCGCGCGACGAGCTGCTGCAGGTCGACGTCGACGAGCTGTTCCCGGTGGCGCTGGCCGTGCTGCACCTGCGCGAGCGCCGGCAGACCCGGCTGTTCCTCCGCCGCGACCCGTACGGCCGGTTCTTCTCCGCGCTGGTCTACCTGCCGCGCGACCGGTACACCACGCACGTCCGGCTGGCGATGCAGCAGCTGCTGCTGGAGCACCTGGGCGGCACCAGCCTGGACTACACGGTGCGCTCCACCGAGTCGGTGCTCACCCGGCTGCACGTGGTCGTGCGGGTGCCGGTGAGCCGGCGCAGCGGCGCGGCCCTGCCGGAGGTCGACGTCCCCGCGCTGGAGGCCGCCCTGGCCGGCGCCGCCCGCAGCTGGACCGACGACCTGGGCGACGCCCTGGCCACCCGCCACGGCGCGGACGCCCCGCGGGTGCTGTCCCGGGTGGCCGACGCCTTCCCGGCGTCCTACCAGGAGGACTTCCCCGCCGGGACGGCCGTCGAGGACCTGGACCGGCTGGACCGGCTGGCACCGGGCGCGCTGGACCTCCGGCTGTGGACGCCGCGCGGCGGCGCGCCGGACGAGCGCCGGCTCACCGTCTACCGGGTGGGGCAGCGGCTGCTGCTCTCGGACGTGCTGCCGGTGCTGCAGCACATGGGCGTGGACGTCGTCGACGAGCGGCCGTACGAGATCGACCGGATCGGCGCCCCGCTGGCCTGGGTGTACGACTTCGGGCTGGCCGCGCCGGACGTCGAGGTGCCCTTCCCCGGCAGCCTGGCCGAGCGGTTCACCGACGCGATCGCGGCGGTGTGGTCCGGCCGCGCCGAGGACGACGGGCTCAACGCGCTGGTCCTGCTGGCCGGGCTGACCTGGCGCCAGGTGGCCGTGCTGCGCGCCTACGTGCAGTGGCTGCGGCAGGGCAGCCTGCCGTTCGGGGCCGGCTACGTGGAGGAGGTGCTGGCCGCCCACCCGCACGTCGTCGCCCAGCTCGTGTCGCTGTTCGAGACCCGGTTCCACCCCGACCGGGCGGCCCGGCGGGAGACCCGGTCGGCGGCGCTGGTCGAGTCGTTGACGGCGGCGATCGCCCGGGTCGAGACGCTGGACGCCGACCGCGTGCTGTCGGCGCTGCTGGCCGCGGTGCAGGCCACCGTGCGGACCACGGCCTACACGCCCGGGGTGCTCGGCGGCGGCGCCCCGCTGGCGCTGAAGCTGCACCCCGCGACCGTGCCGGACCTGCCCGAGCCGCGGCCGGCCCGCGAGGTGTGGGTGAGCTCGCCGCGGGTGCGCGGCGTGCACCTGCGCTTCGGCGCGGTCGCCCGCGGCGGGCTGCGCTGGAGCGACCGCCCGGAGGACCTGCGCACCGAGGTGCTCGGCCTGGTGAAGGCTCAGACGGTGAAGAACACCGTCATCGTGCCGACCGGCGCCAAGGGCGGCTTCGTCGTCCTGCGGCCCCCGGCGGACGGGGCGTCGCGGGACGAGGTGCTGGCCGAGGGCCAGGCCTGCTACCGGCTGTTCATCGGCGCCCTGCTGTCGATGACCGACAACCTGGTCGAGGGCCAGGTCGTGCCGCCGGAGCGGGTGGTGCGGCACGACGGCGACGACACCTACCTGGTGGTCGCCGCCGACAAGGGGACGGCGACCTTCTCCGACCTGGCCAACGCGGTCGCCACCGAGCGGGGGTTCTGGCTGGGCGACGCGTTCGCCTCCGGCGGGTCGGTGGGCTACGACCACAAGGCCATGGGCATCACCGCCCGCGGCGCCTGGGAGTCGGTGACCCGGCACTTCCGGGAGCTCGGCATCGACGTGCAGAGCCAGGAGGTCACCGTCGTCGGCATCGGCGACATGTCCGGTGACGTGTTCGGCAACGGCATGCTCTTGAGCGAGCACCTGCGGCTGGTGGCGGCCTTCGACCACCGGCACGTGTTCGTCGACCCCGCTCCCGACGCGGCCGCGTCGTACGCCGAGCGGCGCCGGCTGTTCGAGCTGCCCCGCTCGTCGTGGGCCGACTACGACCGGGCGCTGATCAGCCCCGGCGGCGGCGTGTGGCCCCGGACGGCGAAGTCGGTGCCGGTGTCCGAGCCGATGCGCCAGGCCCTGGGCCTGGCCGAGGGGGTGACCGACCTCAGCCCCGCGGAGCTGGTGCGGGCGGTGCTGCTGGCCCCGGTGGACCTGCTGTTCAACGGTGGCATCGGCACCTACGTGAAGGCCGCCACGGAGAGCCACCTGGACGTCGGCGACAAGGCCAACGACGCGGTGCGGGTGGACGGCGGGCAGCTGCGCGTCCGCGTGGTGGGGGAGGGCGGCAACCTCGGGCTCACCCAGCGCGGGCGGGTCGAGTACGCGCTGACCGGGGGGCGGGTGAACACCGACGCCATCGACAACAGCGCCGGAGTCGACACCTCCGACCACGAGGTCAACATCAAGATCGCGCTGAACCGGGTGGTCGACGAGGGCCGGCTGGACGCCGTCGGCCGGGCCCGGCTGCTGGTGGAGATGGCCGACGACGTGGCGGCCAGCGTGCTCGGCGACAACTACGCGCAGAACGCGACGCTGGCGACGGAGACCGCCTCGGCCCGCGGGCTGCTGGACGCGCACGAGCGGTTCATGCGCCACCTGGGCCGCGCCGGCCGGCTGGACCGGGCGGTCGAGGCGCTGCCCGGCGACCGGGCGATCGACGAGCGGCGCCGCGACGGGAACGCGCTCACCTCGCCGGAGCTGTGCGTGCTGCTCGCCTACGCCAAGATCGAGGCGGGCGACGAGCTGCTGCACTCCGGGCTGCCGGACGACCCGGCGCTGGAGGAGCTGCTGTCGGGCTACTTCCCGGCGCCGCTGCGCCGGCGGTTCCCGGCCGCGCTGTCGACGCACCCGCTCCGCCGGGAGATCGTGGCGACCGCGCTGGCCAACCGCGCGGTCAACGTCGCCGGGGTGACCGGGCTGTTCCGGCTGGCCGAGGAGACCGGCGCGCCGCTGCCGGCCGTCGTGCGGGCGCACGCGGTGGCCCGGGCGGTGTTCGACGTCGACCGGCTGTGGGACGCCCCGCGCGAGCTGGACAACCGGGTGCCCGCCGCGACCCAGGTGCAGCTGCGCACCGAGGCGACCCGGCTCGCCGAGCGGGGCACCCGCTGGCTGCTGCGGGTGCCGGAGCTGACCGCGGACCCCGCCCCCGGCATCAACGCCGCGGTCGACCGGTTCGCCGGGCCGGTGGCCGCCGTCCGGGCGGGCCTGCCGGGCTGGCTGCTGGGCGCCGACGCCGAGGCGTACGCCGAGCGGGCGGCGTCGCTGCGGGCCTCCGGGGTGCCGGAGCAGCTGGCGGCGGAGGTGGCCGCGGCGCCGCTGCTGCCGACCGCGCTGGACCTCGCGGTGGTCGCCGAGCGGACCGGGGCGCCGATCGCGCAGGCCGGGCGGGTGTCGCAGTGCCTCGCCGAGCGGCTGGGCCTGGTGCCGCTGCGCGAGCTGGTCACGGGCCTGCCCCGGGACCGCCGCTGGCCGTCGATCGCGCGCACCGCGCTGCGCGACGACCTGGCCGGTGAGCAGGCTGCGCTCACCGCCGACGTGCTGCGGCTGCGGGACGGCGACGACGACCCGGCCGACGAGCTGGTGGGCCGGTGGGCCGACGCCTGGAGCCCGGGGCAGCAGCGGGCCGCCGCGCAGCTGGGCGAGCTGGCCGCGGGGGACCGGCACGAGCTCGCCGAGCTCGTCGTCGCGGTCCGCACGCTGCGCGGGCTGCGCGGGCACTGACGGCGGGGCCGGACGGCGCATGGCGCGCCGTCCGGCGGGGCACCCCGGGGCGGTGAAGACCGTCGTCGTCGCCGCGCTCGGCGGCTTCCTCACCCTGGCCGGCATCGCGCTGCTGGTGCTGCCCGGCCCGGGGTTCGTGCTCATCGCTGCCGGCCTCGCCGTGCTGGCCACCCGCTTCGACTGGGCGCGCAAGCCGCTGGACCAGGCGAAGGAGAAGGCGGCCGAGGGCGTCGACCAGGTGCGCCGCCGGCCGCTGCAGGCGGTGCTCGCGCTGGTGTGCGCGCTGGCCCTGCTCGCGGTCGGGGTCGTCGTGCTGGCCGGCGTCGACCTGCCGTTCGTGAACGCGTTCACGGCGGTCGTGCTGATCCTGTCCGGGCTGTTCCTGCTCGGCACGATCGTCTACGCCCGCGTCACCCGCGGGAAGCCCGACGCCGTGGGGGCCGGCGCGCGCTGACCATTCCGGGGAGTCGACTTGGCCATTCCCGGGTGCGGTCGTCGACCATTCTCGGAAATGCGGCGCGCCGCTCACGGAAATGTGACGCACCACCCTGCACCATTTCTTCGGGGCACACGGAGGTGCCCGGCCCGGACCACCGGGTCCCGCTCAACGGACGAGGACGGGGACTCGCTCCCCTCATCGACCTCAGGTGCGCGACGTCGTCCTTCCCCACTGCGCTCGGCGCACGGCACGACGCTGGTCAGGCGGCGGTCACCGGTCTTCCCCCCGGCGCCCGCCGGCTGCCGGCACCCGCATCGCGCGGCGGTCGCCCGTCCTTCCCCCGGGCGGCCGCCGCGCGGACGCGCGGGCCCGGCCCGGGGGCTCAGCCCAGGTCGGGACGGCGCAGGCCGAACCCGGTCGCCTGCTCGAAGGCGTGCCCGACCTCCAGCACCCGCCGGTCCGCGCGCGGCGCACCGATCACCTGCAGGCCCACCGGCAGCCCGTCGGGCGTGAACCCGCCGGGCACCGACAGCGCCGGGCAGCCGGTGGCCGAGATGACCGTGCAGGAGCGCATCCACTCCAGGTAGTTCTCCTGCGGCACCCCGCCGATCTCGGTCGGGTACTCGAGCTCCACCGGGAAGGGCAGCACCTGCGTGGTGGGCGCCAGCAGGACGTCGTAGCGGCCGAAGAACGACACCACCCGCTCGTACAGCTCGGTGTGCGCCGCCTCCGCCCGGGCGAGGTCCGCGCCGGTCAGCCGGGCGCCCTGCTCGGCGTTCCACCGGATGCTCTCCTTGACCAGGTCCGGGTGCTCCCGCGACCGGTCCAGGTGCGCCTGGGCGAACAGCCACGCGCGGAGCGTGCCGAACACCTCGTCGGCGTCCGAGAGGTCCGGGCAGTCCTCCTCGACGGTGGCACCGAGGCCGGTGAACACGCCGAGCTGCGCCTCGAGCACGGCGGTGACCGCCGGGTCGACCGTCACCCGGCCGCCCAGGTCGGGCGTCCAGGCGACGCGCAGGCCGGTCAGGTCCTCGGGCAGCGGCGCGGCGAACCCCGCACCGGGGGTCTCCAGGCTGATCGGCACCCGGGCGTCGGGACCGGCGATCGCGGACAGCTGCAGCGCCACGTCGGCGACGGTGCGGCCCATCGGCCCCTGCACCGACAGCGTCGACCAGCCCAGCGGCGCGGGCCAGGTGGGCACCCGGCCGGGCGTCGTCCGCAGCCCGACGACGTTGCAGAACGCGGCCGGGTTGCGCAGCGAGCCGCCCATGTCGCTGCCCTCGGCCAGCGGGACCAGGCCCGCGGCCAGCGCGGCGGCCGCGCCACCGGAGGAGCCGCCGGCCGACAGCCCGTGCCGGTACGGGTTGTGCGTGACACCGAAGACCGGGTTGAACGTGTGCGAGCCGGCCGCGAACTCCGGCACGTTGGTCTTGCCCACCCGGACGGCGCCGGCCGCCCGGTACCGGGCCACCACCAGCTCGTCGCGGGCCGGGACGGTGTCCCGGAACAGCGGGGAGCCCCAGGTGGTGCGCATCCCGCCGGTCGCGTGGGTGTCCTTGTGCGCCACCGGCAGGCCGTGCAGCGGACCCACGGGCTCTCCGGCGGCCAGCGCGGCGTCGGCGGCGTCGGCCGCGGCCCGGGCGCCGTCCGGGTCGAGCGTGACGATCGCGTTGAGCGCCGGGCCGACCCGGTCGATCCGGTCCAGGTGCGCCTCGAGCAGCTCGCGCGCGGACACCTCACGGGCCCGCACCAGCGCCGCCAGCTCGGTCGCCGGCCGCAGGCACAGCTCGTCGTCGCTCATGCTGGGACCGTACAAGTCCCTTAGTGCTGAGAGGACGCCGTGATGGCTGCGTTCACCAGCGCCAGGTGGCTGAGCCCCTGCGGCAGGTTGCCCCACTGCTCGCCGGTGGTCGGGTCGACCAGCTCGGCGAGCAGCCCGACGTCGTTGCCCAGCCCGACCAGCTCGTCCATCAGCGCGCGGGCCTCGTCGGCGCGGCCGCACAGCCGCAGCGCAGACACCATCCAGAACGAGCAGGCGACGAAGGCCGGCTCCTCGTCGGCGGCGCCGCTGTAGCGGTACAGCAGCGGGCCGGCGCCCAGCTCCTCGCGCAGCGCGTCGAGGGTGCGGCTCATCCGCTCGCCGCGGTCGAACCCGCTGATCGCGTGCAGCAGGATCGAGGCGTCCAGCTGGTGGGTGCCGGGGTACCAGACGTACGCGCCGCGCTCCTCGGACCAGCAGTGCTCGTCCACCCACCGGCGGATCTGGTCGGCCTCGGAGCGCCACCGGGCCGGGTCGCCGGGGATCTGCCCGTCGTCGGCGAGCTCGACGGCCTTGGTGAGCGCCTGCCAGCAGCCGAGCTTCGAGGTGGTGTGGTGCCGCACCTCGGTCAGCTCCCACATGCCGGAGTCCTTCGACCGCCAGCGGTCGCAGGCCAGGTCGGCGATGCCGGCGAGCATCCGGCCGGTCGCGGCGTCCAGCACGTTCCCGTTCTCCACGTAGAGGGAGACGATGCCGAACAGGTCGCCGAAGACGCCGAGCTGGAGCTGGTCCTCGGCCCGGTTGCCCTCGACCACCGGGCCGAGGCCCCGCCACCCGGGGACGTCGCGCACCGCGTAGCCGTCGGTCAGCTCGCCGCGGGGCGTGTAGAAGACCTGCGGCTCCGGGCCGTGCCGGCGGATCGTCGACAGCAGCCAGCTGATCGCGCCGTGGGTCTCCTCGCGCAGCCCGAACCGGAACAGCGCGGTGAGCACGTAGGCGGAGTCGCGCACCCAGGCGAACCGGTAGTCCCAGTTCTTCCCGCCGGCGGGGCTCTCCGGCAGCGAGGTGGTCGCCGCGGCGACCATCGACCCGGTCGCCGCGTTGGTCAGCAGCTTCAGCGCCAGGGTGCTGCGCCGGACGGCGTCCTCCCAGGGGCCGTCCCAGTCGAACGTGCCGCTCCAGGCCTGCCAGTTCGCCACCGTGCGGTCGACGCCGGAGTCGATCGAGTCGGCCGGCGGGAGGAACAGCGGCTCGCTGCGGGTGGCCACCAGGCCCAGCAGGTGCCGCGAGCCGGGCTCGGTGGTGAAGGCGACGTCGACCCGCCGGTCGCCGTCCACCACGTCGTCCGCGCCCAGCGTGCGGACGGCGAGGGTCAGGTCGTCGACGCGCAGCACCGGGCCGTGCACCGTCTGGTGCACCCACGGCGAGGCGGTGTTCAGGCAGGTGCCGGGCCGGACGGCGCCCTGCAGCCGCACCGACCCGGTGAGCCCCTCGACCCGGCGGGCCAGCTCGGACCAGGGCAGCCGGCCGGCGACCCCGCTGTTGAGCGAGTCGGTGACCCGCACCGTGCCGGTCGGCGTGGTGAACGTCGTGGTCAGCACGTTGGTGTCGGGCACGTAGGCGCGCTCGACGGTGAACTCGCCGACCGGGCGCAGCTCGATGCAGCCCCCGTTGTCGGCGTCCAGCAGCGCGGCGAACACGGGCGGGCCGTCCATCTCCGGCAGCGGCAGCCAGTCGATGCGGCCGTCGCGGGCGATGAGCGCCACGGTGCGGCCGTCGCCGATGGCGGCGTAGTCGGCCAGGTCGGCGTAGCCGGCGGGGTCGCGGGTCACCGGGTGACCGCGTCCGCCGGCACGACGAGGGTGAGCTGGTCGCCCTGCCGTCCGTCGCTGCGGTGTTCCACGTGCAACCCGTTCCGGCGCAGCAGCGCCCGCAGCTTCACGGCCGAGTCGGGCTCGGCGGTCGTGGTGGCGAGCAGCCGGGCCAGCCTGCCCTTGTGCGCCTTGTTGAAGTGCGAGACCACGGCCCGCGTCCCGTCCGGCCGCTCGCTGAGCACCTGCACCGTGACGGCGTCCGGCACCGGGGCGAGCTCCGCGTAGGCGCCCGAGCGCAGGTCGACGACCAGCTCGCCGGTGCCGGTGAGCACGTCGGTGAGCACCGGCTTCCACAGCGAGCGCAGCGACGGCAGGCCGGGCAGCGCCGATCCGGCCGACAGCCGGTACGCCGGGACGGCGTCGTCGGCGCGCAGGAGGCCGAACAGCGCGGACCCCACCGCCAGCCGGGCACCGGCCCGGGCGCGCTGGGCGCGGGTGAACGACCGGACGTCGAGGGCGTCGTAGAGCACCCCGGTGTACCGCTCGAGCGCGGGCATCGTCGGGCTGGTGCGGAGCACGGCGTTCCGGGCGATCTCGTCGTCCTGCTTGGCCGACAGGCCCAGCGCGGCGCGGGCGGCCGGGACGTCGCCGGCGAGCGCGACCACCGTCTCGACGAGCTGCGCGCGCACGGGGGTGAGCTCCGGGGAGCCGAGGGTGGCCAGGTCGAGGGGGGCGCCGTCGCCACCGGGCTGCTTGGTCTCCGACGGCGGCAGGAGCACGAGCACGGGTGCCCACGGTAGTCGGCGGGGGAGCGGGCCACCCGGCGGCCGCGGAGCGCTGTTCGGCCAGCCGTCGTCCCGGACCGGGGGCGCGTGCTCTACCGTTCGTCGATCGCTGTGCACGAGGTGTTCGTCCGGCGGAGACGGTGGTGCGAGGAGGTGTCCGGCGGGTGCTCGTGCTGGACTCGGCGGCCGTCTCGCACACCGGACCCCGGCCGGACAACCAGGACTCCGCCTGCGCGGGCCGGCTGCTGATCGCGATCGCGGACGGCGTCGGCGGCAACGTCGGCGGTGCGGTCGCCTCCTCGCTGGTGGCCACCTGGATGGCCCCGCTGGCCGGCTGGAGCGGCGCGGACGGCGCCCCCGACCCGGTGCAGGTGGTGGCCAGCGCGAACGAGCGGATCCGCGCCGCGTACACGGTGCGCCCGCGGCTGCGGACGATGGCGACCACGCTGACCGCGATGCGGGCCGACGCGGACGGCGTCCACCTGCTGCACATCGGCGACTCGCGCGGCTACGTGCTGCGGGCCGGGGTGCTGCACCAGGTGAGCACCGACCACACGCTGGTGCAGGCGCTCATCGACGCCGGCAGCCTCACCCCGGCCGAGGCGAAGGTGCACCCGCAGCGCTCGGCGGTCTACGCCGCGCTGCACGGCGCGGAGGACGACGTGGCGGCGCTGGACGTCATCCGGCTCGACGTGCGGGCCGGCGACCGGCTCATGGTGTGCTCCGACGGGCTGTCCGACGTGGTGAGCCCCGACCGGATCGCCGACCTGCTGGCCGCTCCGGGCACCCCGACCGAGGTGGCCCGGGCGCTGCGGGACGAGGCGCTGCTCTCGCCGGTCGACAACACGACGGTGGTCGTCGCCGACGTCCGCGAGGAGGCGGCGGGAGAGCAGCGCGGCGGGCCGAACACCGTCGGGGCCGCCCGGGAGCTGCGCGAGGAGACAGCCGAGGCGCTCGAGGCGCTGTGGCCGGGCCCGGTGCCGGTCGGCCTCGCCCAGCACCGGCCCCGCTGAGCCCCTCCGACCGCTAGGTCCAGTAGAGCAGCCGGGCGCCGGGCAGCCGTTCGGCGATCGCCGCGGTGAACCAGCCGCGCAGCTCGCCCATCGTCTCCTTCGGGTAGACGTGCTTGACCGAGCCGAACTTGCCGCGCTTCGGGGTGCGCTGCGCCTCGTCCATCTCCAGCCGGGTGCGCGGGTACCAGTCCAGCAGCGTCTCCTTGCTGCCCGGGGTGAACCGGTGGGTGATGCACTCGACGGTCACGTCGGCGCCCGGTGGCAGGGCCGCGGCGACGTCGTCCAGCAGCTGCCCGTACTGCTCCCGCCAGCCCTCGACCGGCATGATCGGGGCGAGGGTGAGGCCGACCGGGTAGCCGGCGGCGGCGACCGCGCCGAGCGCGGCGATCCGGCCGGCCACCGGTGAGGTGGCGCCCTCGAACCGCCGGGCGACCGTCTCCGCGTTGAGGCTGAAGCGCAACCGGGTGCGGCCGGCGTGCGGGAGGTCCAGCAGCCCGGCGACGTCGTCGAACTTGGTGGTGGCCCGCAGCTGCACCGGGCCGGGGAACGGGTGCGTGCCGACGTGGCTGATCGCGGTGGCCAGGCCGCCGGTCAGGTGCTCCAGCGCGAGCGGGTCGGTGTAGCAGGACGCCTCGAACGTCGTCCCCTCCGCCCCGCGCTCGGCGGTGCCCGAGGTGACCGTGCCGTGCCCGACGTAGGCGTCCAGGCCGGTCAGCGCCTCGTCGAGGTCGGCGTACACCCGGGTGACCGGCGGGCCGGACAGCGAGCCGGCGAGGTAGCAGTACTGGCAGTGGGCGGGGCAGCCCTTTGCCAGGTCGAAGCGCCAGTCGGCGGACGGCGGGATCGGCTGCAGGCGCCGGGCCGACGGCGGCGGGACGACGAGCGCGAGGGTCTGCTTGGCGGCCATGAACGCCGCCCGGTCACCGTCGCCGCGCAGGCCGGGCAGCCGGTCGCCGGGCAGCAGCTCGATCCGGTCGACGCCGGCGGCCTCGAGCCGGGCGAGCACCCGCTGCCCGTAGGGGCGCTCCGCGGCGGAGCGGGTGACGAGGACGCGCGACGGCGTCCACAGGCGGGTGGGGGAAGGGAGCTCCAGCGTGCTCATCGACAGGTCCAACACCCACCCTGAGCTGCAGCTTCCGCCCTGCCCGGCGGATCCCGGTCACAACGTCGGGCGGGCGATCCTCGACGGTGCGGCCACGGCGGAGGCGGTCAGGGTGAGCCGCTCGGCCACCCCGTAGAGGGCGTCGAGCGCGACGGCGGCGGACAGGTCGGCGACGGCCGAGCCCGTGACCTCGACCTGCGCCGCGGTGACCACCGACGCGGCGAGGTCGGTCTCGAAGAACGGGTGCGGCCGGCCGAGGTCGTCGAGCTCCTCGGTCGCGTCGTGGCCGACACCGGTGAGGTCGAAGAAGACGTCGGGCGGGGCGCCCAGGGAGTCGAGCAGCTCGCCGGGCGTCGCCCCACCACCCGCGGCCGCGGCCGCGGCGCGGATCCGCGCGAGGAACGGCCGGAGCCGTGCCTCCACGTCGCCGAGGGTGTCGAGGCCGTCCTGGTCGCGCCAGGCGTCGCCGATCAGCTCCCGCAGGGTCACCGCGTCGAAGGGCACGCCGTCCGGGTCGCCCTCGGTCGCCCCCTCACCGTCCCCGGCCGGCTGGGTCGCCGGGTCGTTGGGGTCCTCGTCGCCGTCGGTCCCCCCATGCACGTCCTCGTCGGACTCGCCGTCCACCGTGTCGCCGTGGCCGTGCGACTCGTGGCGCGTGCCGTCGCCGTTGCGGTCGGTCGTCTCGGTCACCACGCGCCACGAGCTGCCCGGGCCGGTGTCACTCCAGGTCGTGGAGTGGGTGCCGTCCGGGTTGTCGACGGTGACCCCGCGGGACTGCTCCCCCGTGCGCGGGTTGTACTCGCCGCGCTCCCACACCGTGCGCTCGCCCCCGGCGTCGTCGCGGGTGGTCACCTTGAGGCCGGAGAAGGTGATGCGGTCCCCGTTGGACAGCGTCTTGGTGCCCCACTCGCTGGACTCGCGCTGCCGGCGGTCGCCGCCGTGCTGGGCGTCGCCGTAGGGGTGGAAGACCCGGGTCCAGTCCACGGCGGGCGTCTCGAACCCGTCGGCGTCCACCACCCGGGTGCGCGTCCCGTGTTCCCAGAAGTGCCCGGTCCCGTCGCCGTCGCGGTCGATGTGCACGTGCGCGCCGCTGGGCAGCACCTTGTCGATCGGCACGCCGGCCTTCCACGGACCGTCCAGCGCGCCGCGCAGCTCCGCGTCGTACACCGGCGCCGGTCCGGCCGGCTCCGCCGGCAGGGCGACGGAGACGGCCACCCCGCGCTCGGCCGCGGTGACGAACGTCCGGTGGCGGACGCCGTCGGTGCCGGCCACGTCGGTCGTGACGCCGCCGCTCGGGTCCACCCAGAGGAAGGAGCTGCTCCCGTCGTCCCCCTCCGACGCGAGCGAGAACCGTCCCGACTTCCACATCGTCAGACGCACGCCTCCCGGCATGCGCAGAAGCTAGCGACTGCGGGGGCCCTCCGGAGCACTTCGCCACCCCGGCCCGGGTGGCCGCTACTCGGCGAGTTCGACCACCACGGGCGCGTGGTCGCTGGCGCCCTTGCCCTTGCGCTCCTCGCGGTCGATCCGCGCGTCGGTGACCCGGCGGGCCAGCGCCGGCGAGCACAGCTGGAAGTCGATGCGCATGCCCTCGCGGCGCGGGAAGCGCAGCTGCGTGTAGTCCCAGTACGTGTAGACGCCGGGGCCCGGGGTGTGCGGCCGGACGACGTCGGTGAAGCCGGCCTCCACGATCCCGCGGAACGCCGCCCGCTCGGGCTCGGAGACGTGCGTGGAGTGGCTGAACACCGACATGTCCCACACGTCGTCGTCCTGCGGCGCGATGTTCCAGTCACCGACCAGCGCGACCTGCGCCTCGGCGTCCTCGGTCAGCCAGCCGCCGGCGGCGACCCGCAGCGCCTCCAGCCACGCCAGCTTGTACTGCAGGTGCGGGTCGGTGAGCGTGCGGCCGTTGGGCACGTACAGGCTCCACACCCGCACCCCGCCGCAGGTGGCGCCCAGCGCCCGCGCCTCGGCGGCGGGCTCGGCGCCGTCCTTGGCCCACGACGGCATGCCGGGGAAGCCGACCTCGACGTCGCTGATGCCCACCCGGGACAGCAGCGCCACGCCGTTCCACTGCGAGTAGCCGACGTGGGCGACCTCGTAGCCGATCTCCCGGAACCGCGCTGAAGGGAACTGCTCGTCCTTGCACTTGGTCTCCTGCAGCGCCAGGACGTCGACGTCGCTGCGCTGGAGGAAGGCCACCGCCCGGTCCACGCGGCTGCGGATGGAGTTCACGTTCCAGGTCGCGAGGCGCACGGGAGCCAAGCCTAGGCGGAGTGGATCCGTCGAGCTGACGCCGACGGATCCACTCCGCATCACGCCTGGGGGAGCGGGGTGAGCGCGGTGTCCTGCTTGGCCTGCAGGCGGGCACGCATCCGCTCGCGGCCGTCCACGAACTTCGTCGCCTGCGCGTCCAGGCCGACCATGAACTGCGCCAGCTCCTCCCGGGCCCGCTCGCCCTCGGGGCCGAGGTCGGTGCGGTCGAAGACCTTCCAGGTGCGCAGGATCGGCGAGATGACCTCGTCGTGGTGCAGCCGCAGGTCGTAGATGCCGGCCTTGGCGATGATCACCGAGTTCTTCCGGAAGCCGGCCATGGTGGCGCCGGGCATCTCGAACCGGATGACCTCGTCGGCGACGGCCCGCATGGTCGCGTCGGGGTCGATGTCGAACGCCGCGCTGACCAGGTTCCGGTAGAAGATCATGTGCAGGTTCTCGTCCTTGGCGATCCGGGCGAGCAGCTGGTCGGCGATCGGGTCGCCGGTGGCCTTGCCGGTGTTCCGGTGGCTCACCCGGGTGGCCAGCTCCTGGAAGGAGACGTAGACGACCGCCTCCAGCGGGGTCTTGTCGCCGGAGTCGTAGCCGGAGGTCATGTAGTCCATCCGGGCGCGCTCGAGCTCGACCGGGTCGACGCCGCGGGTGACCACGAGGTAGTCGCGCAGCGCGATGCCGTGCCGGCCCTCCTCCGCCGTCCAGCGGCCGACCCAGGTGCCCCACGCGCCGTCCCGGCCGAACCGGGTGGCGATCTCGCGGTGGTAGCTGGGCAGGTTGTCCTCGGTGAGCAGGTTGGTGAACATCGCGGCCTTCGCCGTCTCGTCCAGCCGCGACTGCTCCGGCGACCAGTCCTCGCCGCCCAGGAACGCGAAGTCGCGCCCCTGCGACCAGGGGGTGTAGTCGTGCGGGTGCCACTCCTGCGTCATCGACAGGTGGCGGTCGAGGTTCTGCGCCACGACCGGCTCCAGCTCGGTGAGCAGGGCGGTCTGCCGGCTCGTCTGTGCCATGGGTGGCCTCCTCGGATCGGACCTACGGTCTCGTAACCTACGCGACCGTAGGAACGTCCGTACCCGGGGAGGGGGTTCCCATGCGCGCCGTCCGGCGTGTCGGGTGCGCCACAGCGGCCCCTCCTGGGAGGGTGATCTGCTCGCGTGCGGACGACCCCCCTCCCGCGAGGTGAGAACATGGCGGGATGACCGGCATCGACGAGCGGGTGGCCTGCGCGTGAGCGACCACGTCCCACCCCGCGGCCGCCGCGCCCGGCGCGAGGCCGCGGCTGCGGCCGCCGCCGACGCCGGGGCGACCCGGTCCGCCGCCGGCCTGCCGCCCGTCGCCGGTCCGCCGCCCCCGCGCACGGGTCCGCACCCGGCCGGTGGCCTCGGCCGCGCGCTGGGCCTGACCGTGGCCGGCACCGTCGTGCCCGGGACCGCCTTCCTCGCCAGCGGACGACGCCGCACCGGTGCCGTGGTCCTCGGGCTGTTCGTGCTGCTCGTGGCCGCCGTCGTGTGGATCGTCACCCGGGGGCTGCACGGCGCCGTCCGGATGGCCTTCGACTCCACGGCGCTGGTCTGGCTGATGGTCGGCGCCGTGGTGGTCGCCCTCGCGTGGGTCGTGGCCGTGCTGACCCAGTGGCGCGCGGTGCGACCGCGCCCGCTGCGCGCCTGGCAGCGCGGGGTCGCCGGCGTCGTCGTGGCGCTGCTGGCGCTGGCCGTCGTCGCGCCCGCGGTGCAGGTCGTCCGGCTCGCCAGCGCCCAGCGCGACCTGGTCGACTCGGTGTTCGCCGAACACGAGAGCGCGACGGTGACCGAGCCGGAGGACACCTCGGTGCCCTTCGGCGGCAAGAAGGAGGTCAACGTCCTGCTGCTCGGCGGTGACGGTGGCGAGGGGCGCGAGGGCGTGCGCACCGACACCGTCATCGTCGCCAACGTCCAGGTCGCGACCGGCCGGACGACGTTGTTCAGCCTCCCCCGCAACCTGGAGAACCTGCCCTTCCCGGCGAGCAGCCCGCTGGGACCGCTGTACCCGAACGGCTTCGACGCCGGCAGCGAGAGCGAGAGCCTGCTCAACGCGGTCTACCGCAACGGCCCGGCCGCCCACCCGGGCGTGCTCGGCCCCACCGACGACGAGGGCGCCGACTGGTTGAAGCTGGGCGTCGGCGAGGCGCTGGGCCTGCACCTGGACTACTTCGCGCTGGTCAACCTCGACGGCTTCAGCAAGCTGGTCGACGCGCTCGGCGGCGTCACGGTCAACGTGAACTACTGGGTGCCGGTCAACGGCATCACCAACCAGGAGCTGCCCGACGACTACATCACCCCTGGGCCGGCGCAGCACATGGACGGCTACACCGCGCTGCAGTTCGCGCGGGGCCGCTACGGGCTCACCGACTACCTGCGGATGGACCGGCAGCGCTGCGTGCTGCAGGCGATGGTCGACCAGGCCGACCCGGTGACCCTGCTGCGCAAGTACCAGGAGCTGGCCTCGACCGCCCAGGACATCATCTCCACCGACATGCCGCAGTCGGTGCTCGGCGACGTCGTCGACCTGGCGTTCAAGGTGAAGGACGCCGGCATCCGCAGCGTCGTGTTCGACGACACGGTGATCAGCCCGGCGTACCCGGACTACCCGAAGATCCGGTCGCTGGTGCAGCAGGCGCTGCACCCGACGGCATCGGGTCCCGCCGCGCCGCCGTCCGCGGACGGCGGCACCACCGCACCGGTGACCTCCACCCCGACGGCCGGCGCCCCCGCGACGGGCACCGCGGCCGGCGGCGACCCGGCGGCCTCGGTGAGCGACGTGTGCGCCTACAACCCGCAGCAGGCGCAGGAGCAGCTCGCGGCCGGCAAGCCCCCGACGCGGCAGCGCTGAGGGCTCCGTAGGGTCGCCGCATGACCTCACCGGACCCCCGGGCCCGCCGCGAGCGCCTCGTCGGCCTGCTCCTGCTGGGCATCGCGCTGATGCTGCTGGCGACGTCGGCCACCTGGTTCGGCAGCGACCGGGCGGGGGTCGGCGTGGGCTCCCTGGTGCTCGGCGTCGTCGTCGCCGTGGTCGGCGCCTGGCTGTACCGGCGGTCCCCCACCCGCTAGGTGGAGTGGATCCGTCGCGCTCAGCTCGACGGATCCACTCCGCTCAGCCGGCGTACGGGCGCTCCCGGGCCAGCTCCTCCTTGGCCACCCCGCGGAGGTGGACGGCGTCCGGGCCGTCGACGATCCGCAGGGTGCGGGCGCTGGCGTAGAACCGCGCCAGCACGGTGTCGTCGCTGACCCCGGCCCCGCCGTGCAGCTGGATGGCGCGGTCGATGACGGCCAGCGCGACCCGGGGTGCGGCCACCTTGATCGCGGAAATCTCGGTGCGGGCGCCCTTCGCGCCGTGCCGGTCGATCAGGTCCGCGGTCTTGAGCACCAGCAGCCGGGCCTGGTCGATCTCGATCCGGGACAGCGCGATCGACTCGCGCACGGTGCCCTGCTCGGCGAGGGGCCGCCCGAACGCGACCCGCTGCTGCGCGCGGGACACCATCAGCGCCAGCGCCCGCTCGGCCATGCCGATGGCGCGCATGCAGTGGTGGATGCGGCCGGGGCCGAGCCGGGCCTGGGCGATCATGAAGCCGTCGCCCTCGCCGGCCAGGATGTTCGCCGCCGGCACCCGGACGTCGCGGAAGACGATCTCCGAGTGGCCGTGCTGGTCCTGGTAGCCGAACACCGGCAGGTGGCGCTTGATCTCCACACCCGGGGTCTCGCGGGGCACCAGCACCATCGACTGCTGCCGGTGCGGGGCGCCGTCCGGGTCGGTCTTGCCCATGACGATGAAGACCTGGCACCGCTCGTCGGCGGCACCCGAGGTCCACCACTTGCGGCCGTTGACGACGTACTCGTCGCCGTCCCGGGCGATCGACGTCTGGATGTTACGCGCGTCGGAGCTGGCGACCTCGGGCTCGGTCATCGCGAAGCCGGAGCGGATCTCGCCCTCCAGCAGGGGGGTGAGCCAGCGCTCCTTCTGCTCCGGGGTGCCGAAGAGCATGAGCGTCTCCATGTTGCCGGTGTCCGGGGCTCCGCAGTTGGTGACCTCGGGGGCGATCACCGGCGACCAGCCGGTGATCTCGGCGACGCTCGCGTACTCCAGGTTCGACAGGCCGGAGAGCTCGGGGGAGAAGAGGTTCCACAGCCCGCGGGCGCGGGCCTCGGCCTTGAGCTCCTCGAGCACCGGCGGGTGGGCGTGGTCGTCGTGGCCGCGGGCGGCCCGCCAGTCGGCGTAGACGGCCTCGGCGGGGAAGACCCGCTCGCGCATGAAGTCCCACATCCGGCCGGAGACGTCCTCGGCCCGCGCGGACAGGGTGAAGTCCATGACCGGACGCTAGTGC
This sequence comes from Modestobacter sp. NPDC049651, assembly GCF_040659695.1. Classification (NCBI taxonomy): domain Bacteria; kingdom Bacillati; phylum Actinomycetota; class Actinomycetes; order Geodermatophilales; family Geodermatophilaceae; genus Modestobacter; species Modestobacter sp. NPDC049651. The sequence continues at coordinate 197,844 of NZ_JBFAOG010000003.1, read as the reverse complement.
CGGGTGCGACGCGTGTCGCACCCGGCACCGGCGGTCACTCCGGCCGGGGCGTCCGCTTCGGCCGGCGGACGACGAACGGGCCGATGGCGAGCAGGTCGACCGGCGCCGAACCGAAGCACTCCAGCGCGTCGCGGGGGTCGTCGACCATCGGCCGGCCCGCGGTGTTCAGGCTGGTGTTCACCACGACCGGGATGCCGGTGCGCCGCTCGAAGGCGGAGATCATCCGGTGGACCAGCGGCGACTCCTGCGGGTCGATCGTCTGGATCCGGGCGGTGCCGTCGACGTGCGTGACGGTGGGGATGCGGTCGCGCCACTCGGGTGCCACGTCGTGCACGAAGAGCATGTACGGCGAGGGGATCGGACCGCGGCTGAAGATCTCCGGGGCCTTCTCCAGCAGCACCATCGGGGCGACCGGCCGGAACTGCTCGCGGCCCTTGACGTCGTTCATCCGCTCGAGGTTGGCCTCGTAGCCGGGGTGGGCCATCAGCGACCGCTGGCCCAGCGCCCGCGGGCCGTACTCGCTGCGGCCCTGGAACCAGGCGATGACGCCGTTGTCGGCGAGCACCTCGGCCACGGCCTCGGCGACGTCGTCCGGGCGCTCGTAGTCGATCGCGGCGGTGATGAGCACCTGCTCGATCTCGTCGTCGGTCCAGCCGCGGCCGAGTGCGGCGCCGGGCATCGGCTGGGTGTCCTCGCCGAGCTCGCGGGCCACGTGCAGGGCGCTGCCCAGCGCGGTGCCGGCGTCGCCGGCGGCCGGCTGGACCCAGACCTCCTCGAACGGGCTCTCGGCGAGGATGCGGGTGTTGGCGACGCAGTTGAGGGCGGTGCCGCCGGCGAGGGTGAGGACCTTGTCGCCGGTCTGCTCGTGCACCCAGCGGGCCAGGTCGATGAGCACCTCCTCGAGGCGCTGCTGGACGCTGGCGGCGAGGTCGGCGTGCGCCTCGGTCCACTGCTCGCCCTTGCCCAGGCGGGGCGCGAACTCGGTGAAGTCGATCTTCTCGGTGCGGAAGCCGCCGTCGTCGGTGGCGCGGATCAGCTCGGCCAGGTCGCCGACGAAGCGCGGCTTGCCGTAGCTGGCCATCGCCATGACCTTGAACTCGTCGGAGCTGCGCAGGAAGCCCAGGTGGTCGGTGAGGTCCTCGTACATGAGGCCCAGCGAGTGCGGCAGCGCCTGGCCGGCGAGAACCTCGAGCTGGCCGTCGCGGTAGCGGCCGGCGAGGTGGCTGTGCGCCTCGCCGCGGCCGTCGAGCACCAGCACCGAGTTGTCGCGGCGGCCCTGGTGGCCGGGCGCGGCGAGACCGGCGGAGGCGGCGTGCGCGACGTGGTGCTTGACGAAGCGGACCTTCGCCGGGTCGAGCCCGGGCAGGGCGTGGGCGAGGAAGTCCGGCGCCATCTCGGCGTACTTCTTGCGCATGACGTCGCCGTCGTCGAACAGGCCGGACTCCTCCGGCGTGCCCATCAGGGCGGGGTCGAACGAGTAGGCGACCGCGTCGAGATCCTCGGGCCGGATGCCGGCCTCGCTCAGGCACCAGGCCGCGGACAGCTCGGGCTGCTCCCAGGCGCTCCACGGCAGGGGGCGCTTGCCGTGCTTGCGCCGGCTGAACCGCTCCTCCTCGGCCGCGGCCACGACCTTCCCGTCGACGACGAGGGCCGCCGCCGGGTCGTGGTAGATGGCGTTGATGCCCAGGACCTTCACGCGTGCGCTCCTCCCGGCCGGGCCTGTTCCGCCCGGTCCGTGTTCATGATCAAGGGGGCGGGCCGATCCCGCAGGTCGAGACGGCCCGGTTCACCCGGCCGTGCGCTCGGCGAGCAGGTGGTGGTCGATGACGGCCTGCAGGCCCAGCGTCTTGTAGCCGACCTCCTCGAACAGGACGACGATGCGGTCGTCCTCGTGGCGCATGACCAGGCCCGGCCCCCACTCGGTGTGCTCGACGGCCATGTCCACCGGGAACGGGTGGTCGGCGTCGGCGGTGTGCTGCTCCTGCGAGAGCCCGGCGCTGCAGTTGTCGCAGTTGCCGCACGGCTCGTCGAGCTGCTCGCCGAAGTAGCCGAGCAGGAACTGCCGCCGGCAGCCGGTGGTCTCGGCGTAGCCGCGCATCATCTCGATGCGGCTCTCGTCGACCCTGATGTGGTGCTCGGCGAGCTCGCGGGCCGCGGCGGCCGCCTCGCCGGGGCTGGGCGCGTCGGCGGCGGGCACGGCGTGGCCCTCGTCGTCCAGGACGACTGCGCCGGCCTGCTCCAGCAGGTTGAGGTCGCGCACCAGCGGCGTGGCCGGGCGGCCGGTCTCCTCGCGCAGGTCGGCGATGTCCACGCCGTCCAGCCCCGCCTCGACCCCGGCCTTGACCAGCCCGGCGACCTGCTGCAGCTCCTCCTCCGGCGGGGCGCCGGCGGCGAAGAACTTGCGGATGCCGAGGTCCTCCTGCCGGTACACGAGGACGGCGAGCGCGGGCTCGCCGTCCCGGCCCGCGCGGCCGATCTCCTGGTAGTAGCTGTCGATGGAGTCCGCGGGCTCGGCGTGGACGACGAAGCGGGTCTCGGGCTTGTCGATGCCCATGCCGAACGCGGTGGTGGCGACCACGACGTCCAGCTCGTCGTCCATGAACTGCCGCTGGACCTCCTCGCGGTCGCTCTTCTTCAGCCCCGCGTGGTACGCGGCGGCGCGCAGCCCGCGGCCGGCGAGCTCCTCGGCGAACTCCTCGGTGCCCTTGCGGGTCGCGCTGTAGAGGATCCCGGTGCCGAGCTTCGCGAGCTCGGTGACCCGGTCCAGGATGGCGTACTGCTTGTGCTGGCCGTCGGGCTGCTGCTCGACCTCCAGCCGGATCTCCGGGCGGTCGAACCCGGCGACGATCACCTCGGCGTCGTCCATCTCCAGCCGCTCGACGATCTCCGCGCGCACCGGCGGGGCGGCGGTGGCGGTGAGCGCGAGGACGGTCGGGTGGCCCAGCTGCTGGACGACGCCGCCCAGCCGCAGGTAGTCGGGGCGGAAGTCGTGGCCCCACGCGGAGACGCAGTGCGCCTCGTCGACGACGAACAGCGCCGGGCCGGCGTCCCGGATGGCGTCGACGACCTCGGGCCTGGCCAGCTGCTCGGGCGCGAGGAAGACGAAGCGGACCGTTCCGTCCTGCAGCTGCTCGAGCACCTCCCGCTGGCGGCCGTCGGACAGGCTGGAGTTCAGCAGCGCGGCAGCGCCCACCTTGTCCGCGCCGATGTCCTCGAGCCGCTGGACCTGGTCGCGCTGCAGGGCGATGAGCGGGGAGACGACGAGCACCGGGCCGTCGACCAGGGTGCCGGCGATCGTGTAGACGGCCGACTTCCCCGCACCGGAGGGCAGCACGGCGAGGGTGTCGCGACCGGAGAGCACGGACTGCATGGCCGCCTCCTGGCCGGGCCGGAACTCCTCGAAGCCGAGGAGCTCGCGGGCGGCCTCACGGATGCGGCGGGTGCGCACCGACGCGGACCCGCCGGCGGGGTTGGTTGTGCTCTGGGCTGTCACCGACCCCGTCTGCCCGGCGCCCCTGATCGACAAACGACCCTAGAAATCCAAGGTTGTGCAGCCGCCGTTTCGCATGCGCGCCCAGAGTGCAGGGCCGGGCATCAAGTCGCCGGTGGCTCGCTGGGTGCCGACGGCCGCCAGGCGGTCATATCGCGGGTGGACTACGAGAGACATGTCGTCGTGTCGCGCGGTGCATCGCCAGGCCTCCCACACGGATGCTGGGTAGCTGTTGCTAGACGGCACCACTCGCACGGTCCGCACGACTTCTGCCTGGGCGACTCGAAAGGCGAGCCCGTCCCCGGGGCAACACGAGGAGTCCGGGTCCGGGCTGAGTGCCGTCGGGTCCACCGCCACCTCGTAGATCGCCGCATCCGCGTTTGAAGTGTTGGCGACGCTGCGGGCGTAGAGGTGACAGAAGTCCGGCCACGTGCTCACGTATACCCAGTTGCGGTCAATGAAGCTGAGACCGGGGTTTCCGCCGCCGCGAACCTCGGCATTCAAGCGGGCGCGCCGGATGGGGTCGTCCGCGGTTCTGAGGTTCAAGGGTGTCAGGCGGGTCCCTGGCTCAAGTCCGCCGGTGCCGCCGTGGAAGTAGCGAACGGCCGCAGGGGAAGTCGTGCTCATGTTCGCTCTATCGGTTCCGCACCGGCCGCCGGATCGGGCCGTGCGGCGAGCACTCGCTCGAACTGATGGGCCGGGAGGGCGTTCGCATCGAACAAGCGGCCCTAGAGTGCGGCGGTGCCCACGTCCTACCGGATCGCCGAGGCGGCCGCCCTGCTCGGCGTCAGCGACGACACCGTCCGCCGCTGGATCGACTCCGACCGGCTGGCCGCGACCCGGTCCGCCGGCGGGCCCGCGCAGGTCGACGGCGCCGACCTGGCCCGGGTGGCCACCGAGCTGCACGAGGCGCCGCAGCCGGGCGCGACCCGCTCGTCGTCGGCGCGCAACCGGTTCACCGGGATCGTCACCGGCGTCGTCCGGGACACCGTGATGGCGCAGGTGGAGATCCAGGCGGGGCCCTTCCGGGTGGTGTCGCTGATGTCGCGCGAGGCGGCGGACGAGCTGGGCCTGGAGGTCGGCGTCCGGGCGGTCGCGACGGTCAAGGCGACCCAGGTCAGCGTCGACGTGCCCTGATCTCCGCAGTTGCGGTCGTCAGTCGGCTAGTGTCCCGCGCATGCGGAAGCCGCTCGGTGTCCTGCTCGCGCTGCCCCTGGTCCTGGCCGGGTGTGGGGGCTCGTCGACGGACGACGGTGCGGCGGGCGCGGCGTCGTCGTCGGCCGACGACGTGACCGGCAACCTCACCGTGTTCGCCGCGGCCTCGCTGACCGGGGTGTTCGGCGACCTCGGCAAGCAGCTGGAGCAGGAGCACCCCGGGCTGACGGTGACGTTCAACTTCGCCGGCAGCCAGGCGCTGGCCACCCAGCTCACCCAGGGCGCCCCGGCCGACGTCTTCGCCTCGGCCAACCAGGCGCAGATGGACGTCGTCACGAAGGCCGGCCTGCCGGCCGCGGAGCCGACGACCTTCACCGAGAACGCGCTGGAGATCGCCGTGCCCAAGGGCAACCCGGGCAAGGTCACCGGGCTGGCCGACTTCGCCAAGCCGGACCTCACCCTGGCGGTCTGCGCGCCGAGCGTGCCCTGCGGCGCGGCGGCTGAGCAGGTGTTCAACGCGGCCGGGATCACCGCGCAGCCGGACTCCGAGGAGGAGGACGTCAAGGCGGCGCTGACCAAGGTGCAGCTCGGCGAGGTCGACGCGGCGCTGGTGTACGCGACCGACGTCGAGGCGGCCGGCTCGGACGTCGAGGGCATCGAGTTCCCCGAGGCCGGGAAGGCGGTCAACACCTACCCGATCACCACGCTGGAGGCGGCGCCGAACGCCGCGGCCGCGAAGGCGTTCGTCGACCTGGTCGAGGGTCCGGAGGGGCAGCAGGCGCTGCAGGCGGCCGGGTTCCGCGCGCCGTGAACCGCCGGGTCCCGCTGCCGCTGCTCCTCCCGGCGGCGATCGGCACGGTCTTCCTCGTCCTGCCGCTGGTCGGGCTCGTCGTCCGGGCGCCCTGGTCGGACCTCGGCTCCCAGCTCACCGCGCCGGGCGTCGGGACGGCGCTGCGGCTGTCGCTGGTGTCCGCGACGCTCGCCACCGCGGTCTCGTTGGTGCTGGGCGTGCCGCTGGCGTGGGTGCTGGCGCGGTCCACGGTGCCGGGCCGGTCGGTGCTGCGCGCGCTGGTGACGGTGCCGCTGGTGCTGCCGCCGGTGGTCGGCGGCGTGGCGCTGTTCCTGGTGCTGGGCCGGCAGGGGCTGGTCGGGCACTGGCTGTACACGCAGTTCGGGTTCACGCTGCCGTTCACGACGACCGCGGTGGTGATCGCGGAGACGTTCGTGGCGATGCCGTTCCTGGTGGTCAGCGCCGAGGGTGCGCTCCGCGCGGCGGATGCCCGGTTCGAGGACGCCGCCGCCACCCTCGGGGCCGACCGCTGGACGACGTTCCGCCGGGTGACGCTGCCGATGGTCGCGCCCGGGGTGGCCGCGGGCGCGGTGCTCTGCTGGGCGAGGGCGCTGGGGGAGTTCGGCGCGACGATCACGTTCGCCGGCAACTTCCCGGGGACGACGCAGACGATGCCGCTGGCGGTGTACCTGGCGCTGCAGAGCGACCCGGAGGCGGCGATCGTGCTGTCGCTGGTGCTGCTGGCGGTGTCGCTGGCGACGCTGCTGCTGCTCCGGGAGCGCTGGCTGGGTCGGTCGCGGGTGGCCGCGGCATGACGCTCTCGGCGCACGTGGTCGTGGACCGCGGGCCGCTGGCGGTCGACGTCGAGCTGGCGGTGGCGGACGGCGAGGTGCTCGCCGTGCTCGGGCCGAACGGGGCCGGGAAGTCCACGCTGCTGCGGGTGCTCGCCGGGTTGCTGCGTCCGTCGGCGGGCTCGGCGGTGAGCGTCGACGGCGAGGAGTGGGACGGCGCCTCCCGGCACCTGCCGGCGCACGAGCGGGCGCTGGGCATGGTGTTCCAGGACCACCTGCTGTTCCCGCACCTGTCGGTGACGGAGAACGTGGCCTTCGGGCTCCGCTCGCGGGGCGCGCGCCGGGCGGCGGCGCGGGCGGCCGCGCTGCCCTGGCTGGACCGGGTGGGGCTCGCGGGGCTCGGCGACCGGCGGCCGGGGCAGCTGTCCGGCGGGCAGGCGCAGCGGGCCGCGCTGGCGCGGGCGCTGGTGGGGGACCCGCGGCTGCTGCTGCTGGACGAGCCGCTGTCGGCGCTGGACGCCCGCACCCGGCTGACCGTGCGGGCGGAGCTGCGCCAGCACCTGGCCGCGTTCGGCGGCTCGACGGTGCTGGTGACGCACGACCCGGTGGACGCGATGGCGCTGGCCGACCGGGTGGTGGTGGTCGAGGACGGCCGGGTGGTGCAGTCCGGCACGCCCGCCGACGTCGCCCGGCGTCCGCGCACCGACTACGTCGCGCGGCTGGTCGGGCTGGTGCTGCTCCCGGGGGTCGGCGCCGGGACGTCGGTCGCGCTGGACGGCGGGGGAGCGGTGGCGGTGGCCGAGCCGGTCGAGGGGCCGGTGTTCGTGGCGGTGCGGCCGGAGTCGGTGGCGCTGTACCTGTCCCGGCCCGACGGCAGCCCGCGCAACGTCTGGCCGGCGCAGGTCGTCGCGGCGACGCCGCACGGGTCGGTGGTGCGGTGCGACCTGGCCGGTGAGGTGCCGCTGACCGCGGACGTGACCGCGACGTCGTTCGCCGAGCTGGGCCTGGCCCCGGGCGTGCCGGTGTGGGCGACGGTCAAGGCCTCCGAGGTCGCCGTCTACGCCCGCTGACGTCCCTCCGCTCCCGGCGCCTGACCCCGCACCGCTTTCGGCGCCGAAAGCGGTCCCGCTTTCGGTGCCGAAAGCGGCCCGGTTTGTCGGGACAAACCGGCCCGGTTCGTCGCGAGGAAGCGGGAGGGGGGCGTCTGGGAGGGTGGGGGAGTGAGTTCCGACCACCCCGTCGCCGGGCTGGTGCTGGCCGCCGGCGGCGGCCGCCGCTACGGCATGCCCAAGGCCCTCGTCGAGTACGAGGGGAGCCTGCTGGTCGAGCGGGCGGTCCGGACGGCGGTCGCCGTCTGCGACCCGGTGCTCGTCGTCCTCGGCGCGCAGGCGGTCGACGTCTGGCGGCAGGCCGACCTCACCGGCGCCACCGTGCTGGCGAACGAGGACTGGGAGACCGGCATGGCCGGCTCCCTCACCACCGGGCTGGACGGCGCCCGCGCGTACCCCGGCCGGATCGACGCCGTCCTGGTCACCCTCGTCGACATGCCCGGCATGACCCCGGCGGCGCTGGAGCGGATGGCCGGGCACGCCGCCCCGGATGCGCTCGCCGTCGCCACCTACGACGGCGTCCGCAGCCACCCGGTGCTGCTCGGCCGCGACCACTGGGCCGGTGTCGCGGCCACCGCCACCGGTGACGAGGGCGCCCGTCGCTACCTCCAGCAGCACGACGTCACCGAGGTCGACTGCACCGGCCTGGCCGATCCGGCGGACCTGGACACCCCGCCCGCCCGCTGAACCGCAGGTACCGTCGACGGCGTGGAGCTGCTCGCCCGGGTCACCGAGGAACCGCTGAGCGTGGTCGAGCACGAGGCCGCCGTCGCCGACAAGGCGGCCGGCGCCGTCGTCTCGTTCTCCGGCGTGGTCCGCGACCACGACGGCGGCCGGTCGGTGACCGAGCTCGAGTACGTCGGCCACCCGACGGCCCCCGAGCTGATCGCCGAGATCGCCGCCGAGTTCGCCGCCCGCCCCGACGTGCAGGCGGTCGCCGTCTCGCACCGGGTCGGCCTGCTCGCCATCGGTGACGTCGCGCTCGCCTGCGCGGTCAGCGCCGCGCACCGCGGCCAGGCGTTCGCCGCCTGCGCGGAGCTCGTCGACGAGGTGAAGGCCCGGCTGCCCATCTGGAAGCGGCAGGTCTTCACCGACGGGCAGGAGGAGTGGGTCGCCTGCCCGTGAGCAGGTGACGCGGAACGCTCCCGGGTCCCGGGAGCGGTTCTTGCCCGGCGCGTCCGGGCCGTGACATAACTGTGCAGCCGGACTCGACACAGCGGGACGGCGCTGGCTCGGGCGTGCTGCCGCGGGACGGACGACGACCGTGGGAGGGCCACTCCGTGGCGCAGGACCGGAGCACCGAGGTGCTCGATGCCGTCCCGATCGGCATCATGCGGGTCGACCGGGAGTGGCGGGTCACCTACCTCAACCCGTCGGGTGGCGCGGTCGTCGGCTACACCCCCGCCGAGTTGGTCGGCCGGGACTACTGGGACGCCTTCCCGGCCAACGTCGACGGCGCCTTCGGCCCGGCGTTCCGCGAGATCATGCGCACCCGGCAGGGCGCCACCGTCGAGGCCTGGTACCCCGAGCCGCTCAACGCCTGGTTCGAGGTGCAGACCGTCCCGGAGGACGACGGCGGGCTCGCCTTCTACTTCACCGACGTCACCGAGCGGCGGATGGCCCAGGACAGGCTGGCCGTCCTCGCCGCCGTGAGCGCCGAGGTCGCCGGCGAGATGGACGTCGCCAAGGCCACCGCCCGGATCCCGCAGCTGCTCGCCCCCGCGCTGGCCGACTGGTGCATCCTCACCCTGCTCGACGACGACGGCCGCCCCCGCGACGTCGGCTGGTGGCACCCCGACCCGGTGAAGCGGCCGGCGCTGGACCGCTACGCCACCATCCGGATGAGCTCCCTGCCGGCGAGCGCGCCGATCATGCGGGTGCTGCGCGGCGAGGAGGCGGTGGCCGCCGCGGCCGCCGGCGTCTACGACGTCCTGCCCGAGGGCGGGACGCGCGCCGCGCTGATGGAGCTGGCGCCCCGCCACGGCGTCGCGATCGCGCTGCGCGGCCGGGCGCGGACGCTGGGCGCGCTGACCCTCTGGTACGACGGCGGCGAGCCGTCGGAGCCGGTGCTCGACACCGCCCGCGAGGTCGCCGAGCGGCTGGGGCTGGCGCTGGACAACGTCCGGCTGTTCCACCAGCAGCGCCAGCTCGCCGAGGAGCTGCAGCGCAGCCTGCTCACCGGCGCGTTCGAGCACCCGCAGGCCGAGATCGCCGTCCGGTACACCCCGGCCGCCGAGGCCGCCCGCGTGGGCGGCGACTGGTACGACGCGTTCCTGCAGCCGTCGGAGGCGATGATGCTGGTCATCGGCGACGTCGTCGGCCACGACACCGCCGCCGCGGCGGCGATGGGCCAGCTGCGCGCGCTGCTGCGCGGCATCGCCAGCTACAGCGACGCCGGCCCCGGCGAAGTGCTCCGCGGGCTGGACGCCGCCATGGCCCACCTGCGCCTGGGCACCTACGCGACCGCCGCCGTCGCCCGCCTCGAGCAGACCCCGGACGAGGCGGCCCGCGGCGTGACCCGGATGCGCTGGAGCAACGCCGGGCACCTGCCGCCGCTGGTCATCCACCCCGACGGGACCCTCGCGGCGCTCGCCGAGTGGAAGGGCGGGCTGCTGCTCGGCGTCGACCCGACGTGCGTGCGCACCGAGCAGGTGGTCGCGCTGACCGCCGGCACCACGGTGCTGCTCTACACCGACGGGCTCATCGAGCGCCGGGACAGCGACCTGGACGAGGGCGTGCGGCGGCTGCGCGCGGCGGCCGCCGACCTGGCCGGCCGGTCACCCGACGAGCTGTGCGACGAGCTGCTCGACCGGCTGGTGCAGGGCCGCCCCGACGACGACGTGGCGCTGGTGGCCATCCGCCTGCGGGGCTGACCGCCGCTCAGCTGGTGCGGCCGCCGTCCCCGCCGTGCTGCCGCCGGGCGGCCTCCTCGGCCGCCGCGCGCTCCTCCTCGGCCTCGCCCTCGAGCCGGCGGGCCTCGCCCGCGGCCTCGGCGGCGGCGTCGCCGTGCGACTCGCCGTAGACCTCCTCGGCCCGGCCGAGCAGCTCCTCGGCCTTCGCCCTGGCCTTGTCGAACAACCCGCTCATCGGCTTCCTCTCACCGGTGCACCTGGTCGCGGATCTCCCCGACCAGCTCCTCAAGGATGTCCTCCAGCGCAACCACGCCGACGACCACCCCGTCCTCCTCGACCGCGGCCAGCTGCGCGCGGCGGGCCTGCATGGTCTGCAGCGTGCCCCGCAGCGCGGTGGTGACGTCGACCCGGGGCAGCGGCCGGACGACGTCCGCGACCCGCACGTCGGGCTCCCCCGGCGCCACCAGGACGTCCTTCACGTGCACGTACCCGGTCATCTCGCCGCCGTCGAAGACCGGGAAGCGGGAGAAGCCGGTGCGGGCCGCCAGCCGCTCCACGGCCGGGCCGTCGGCGTCCGGCGCCACCCCGGTGATGTCGGCCAGCGGGATGAGCACCGCGCGGGTGTCGCGCTCCTCCAGCGACAGGGCGCCGGTGAGCAGGTCGTGCTCCTCCGCCGGGAGCAGCCCGCCCTCGCGGGACTCCTCGATCAGCGCGGCCACCTCGTCCCGGGTGAACGAGCTGGTCACCTCGTCCTTGGGCTCGACCTGCATGAGCCGGAGCACCCCGGTGGCGACGGCGTTGAGCGCGACCAGCACCGGCCGCAGCACCGTGACGATGCCGGCCAGCGGCGGGGCCAGCAGCAGCACCGCGCGGTCGGGCCCGGCCAGCGCCAGGTTCTTGGGCACCATCTCGCCGAGCACCACGTGCAGCCCGACCACGAGCAGCAGCGCGATCGCGAACGAGACCGGGTGCACCAGCGCGTGCGGCAGGTGCACCGCCTCGAACACCGGCTCCAGCAGGTGCGCGACGGCCGGCTCGGACACCGCACCCAGCAGCAGCGACGCGACCGTCACGCCGAGCTGCGCGCCGGCGAGCATCACCGAGACCCGCTCCATCGCGGCCAGCGCGGTGCGGGCCCGCCGGGAGCCGGCCTCGGCCAGGGGCTCGATCGACGAGCGGCGCGCGGAGATCAGCGCGAACTCGGCCGCCACGAAGAAGGCGTTGGCCGCCAGCAGGACGACGGTCAGCGGGATCCCGATCAGCGGGCTCACGACTGCGGCTCCTCGTCCTCACCGGTGGGCAGCGCGCTGACCAGCACCCGGTCGGCCCGGGCGCCCTCCACGCGCTGCACCAGCACCCGGACGCCGCCCAGCGGGCCCTCCAGCTCGTCGGCGAACTCCGGCGGGGCCACCAGCTCGGCGGTCACCTCGTCGCCCTCCTCGGGCACCCGGCCCAGCAGGTGCAGCACCAGCCCGCCCATCGTGTCGTAGTGCCGGTCGGCGGGGACGGCGAGCCCGGTCAGCGCGGTGACCTCGTCGGGCCGGAGCAGCCCGGACACCGACCAGGTGCCGTCGCCGAGGTCGACCACCTCGGTGTCGGCCTGCTCGTCGTGCTCGTCGGTGACCGCGCCGACCAGCTCCTCGACCAGGTCCTCGACGGTGACGACGCCGCTGGTGCCGCCGTACTCGTCGACCAGCACCGCCATCTGCAGGCTGCCGCCGCGCAGGTCGGTGAGCAGGTCGTCCAGCCGGCGGGAGGTGGGCACCTCGAGTGCCCGCACCATCACCGACGCGACCGGGACGGCGTCGCGCTCGTCCCGCGCCACGGCCAGCGCGTGCTTCACGTGGACCACGCCGCGGACGTCGTCGATGTCCTCCTTGGCGACCACGGGGAACCGGGAGTGGCCGGTCTCCCGGGCCGCGGTGAGCACCGCGGCGACCGGGTCGTCGTCGTGCACCGTGGACATCTGCACCCGCGGGGTGGCGACGTCGCTGGCCCGCAGGTCGCCGAACGCCAGCCCCCGCTGCAGCAGGCTCGCGGTGGCCGCCGGGAGCGTGCCCACCTGCCCGGACCGGCGCACCAGCGAGCTGAGCTCCTCCGGCGAGCGGGCCGAGGCGAGCTCCTCCTGGGGCTCGATCCCGAACAGCTTGCGCAGCAGCGCGTTGGCGGTGCCGTTGAGCAGCCGGATCAGGGGCGCGGTGGCCCGGGTGAACCCGCGCTGGAAGCCCGCGACCGTCTTCGCGGCGGCCAGCGGGTCGGCGATCGCCAGGTTCTTGGGCACCAGCTCGCCGAACACCATGGTCAGCACGGTGGCCAGCACCAGGCCGAAGGTCACCGACACCGAGCGGGTCGCCCCCTCGCCCAGCCCGATCGCGCCGATCGGCCCGCGGACCAGGTCGGCGATCGAGGGCTCGGCGACGAAGCCGATGGCCAGGTTGGTCACGGTGATGCCGACCTGCGCGCCGGACAGCTGGGTCGACAGGGACCGCAGCGCCGCGAGCACGCTGCCGGCCCGGCGGTCACCCGCCGCGGCCGCGCGCTCGACGGTCGGCCGGTCGACGGTGACCAGCGCGAACTCGAAGGCGACGAACGCCGCGCACGCCAGCAGCAGCACGACGGCGACCAGCAGGAGCAGCCAGGCGGTCATGCGCGGGACCCGCCGTGGAGGTGACCAGGTGTCTCAGGATGGTGAGGCAACGAGCTCACAGGGAGAAGGATCAGCCTCCGGCGAAGGGGGGCAGCACGTCGACCGTGGCCCCTGGTTCGAGCACCAACGAACGGTCGCGGGTCTGTGTTCCGTCGACCAGGAACGAGCAGGCGGTGAGCACCCGCTCCAGCCGCTCGCCGTGCGCGTCGACGATCTGCCCGACCAGCTCCTGCAGCGACCCGGCGTCCCGCGTCTCGGTGTCGACGCCGACCGCGGCGCGGGCCCCGGCGAAGTACCGGACGGTGACCACGCTCAACCCCCGATCGCGGACATCGGCCGGCTCGGCTGCAGGAACGACGGGTCGTCGATGCCGTGCCCGGGCAGCTTGGTCAGCGTCGCGATCCGCCAGCGGTCGGCGAGCTCCTGGTCGGTGGCGCCCTCGCGCATCGCCGTCCGCAGGTCGCTCTCCTCGCGGGCGAACAGGCAGTTGCGGACCTGCCCGTCGGCGGTGAGCCGGGTGCGGTCGCAGGCGCCGCAGAACGACCGGGTCACCGAGGCGATCACCCCGACGGTGGCCGGGCCGCCGTCGACCAGCCAGCGCTCGGCCGGGGCGGCCCCGCGCGCCTCGGTGTCCGGGGTGAGCGTGTGCGCCGCGGTCAGCCGCTCGAGGATGTCCTCCGCGGTGACCATCCGGCCGCGGGTCCAGGCGTGGTGGGCGTCCAGCGGCATCTGCTCGATGAACCGCAGCTCGTAGCCGTGCTCCAGGCAGTAGTCCAGCAGCGGGACGGCGTCGACGTCGTTGAGCCCGTGCAGCAGGACGGCGTTCACCTTCACCGGGGTCAGCCCGGCGTCCTTCGCGGCCTGCAGGCCGGCGAGCACGTCACCGAGCCGGTCGCGCATCGTCAGCTGCTTGAACCGGTCGCGGTCCAGCGTGTCCAGGCTGACGTTGATCCGGTCCAGGCCCGCCTCGGCCAGCGCCGGCGCCATCCGGGACAGCCCGATCGCGTTGGTGGTCAGCGACACCTCGGGGCGCGGGGCCAGCGCGGTCGCGGCGGCCACGATGCCGGGCAGGCCCGGGCGCAGCAGGGGCTCACCGCCGGTGAACCGCACCTCGCGGATGCCCAGGTGCTCGACGCCGATCCGCACCAGCCGGGAGACCTCGTCGTCGGTGAGCTGCTCGACCTTGGGCAGCCACTGCAGGCCCTCCGGCGGCATGCAGTAGGTGCAGCGCAGGTTGCAGCGGTCGGTCAGCGACACCCGCAGGTCGGTCGCGACCCGGCCGTGCCGGTCGACCAGCCCACCGGTGCCCGGTGCCGGCGCCGGGGGGCGCAGCCGCGGGTAGGGGAGGGGGCTGGAGGTCGTCACGGTCCCGAGGTTACTGACGTCGGCGACGGTCGGCGGCCCACAACCGGAGCCGGGACGGTGGGCTTCCGCACGTGCGGAGCGCGCCGGCCGCTCCCGCCGCACGCGCGGGGAGGGCGGCCGGCGCGGCAGCGTCAGCCGCCGATCGGCGCGGGGTCGACCGGGTCGGTGGGCACCGGCAGCGAGCCGCGCACCTGGTTCTGCGCCTGGCACTGGCTGGTGCAGTTGGTGGCCCCGGCGGACAGCTCCACCGCGTCCTCGCCGAGCACGCCGCCCATCCGGCCGCCCGGGGTCACCGTCCAGCGGGACCCGGTCGCGGTCTGCAGCGTCCTCGTCGCCACCTGCGGGCTGTCCTTGCCCAGCAGCATCTGGTGCGTGGCGTCGGCGTCGACGCCGTTGCCGAGGTTGACCTTGCCGGTGAAGGCGTTGACGAAGTAGAAGACGCCCGGGCCGAGGGTGTGCACGACCTCGACCGGCCCGCCGAACTCCGGCTCCATCTGGAAGATGCCGCCCTGCGGGGCGTCCTTCGCCTGCACCTTGAGCTTGCCGGCCGCGGTGGCGAAGGTGACGACGAGCGTGTCGTCGCGCAGCTCCAGCCGGTCGATCCGCACACCGCGCAGCTGGGCGGCGGTCAGCTGCGGCGTCTTCGCCGCGAAGACGACGGTCGGGGCGGTGACCATCCGCTGCGGGTCGGGCGCCCCGGTGAGCGTGTAGTCGCGGACGCCCAGGGTGGCCGGGTCGATGGTGAAGCCGACGTGCACGCCGCGGACGACGACCGGCGCCGTGGGGGTGACACCGCTGAGCTCGAGGTCGCGGCCGCGGGCCGGGTTGCCCGTCGCACCGTTGACGGTCACCGCGAAGTCGCCGGGGGTGGCCGGGGCCGCGGCGGTGGTGCCGCGGTCGTCACCGGCCGCCCCGTCGTCGCCACCGCCCCTGGCCGCGGCGACACCGGGGACGAGCGCGAGCGCGGTGGTGAGGGTCAGTGCGGCCAGCAGGCGGCGGGAGGAGCGGGTCACGGAGGCCTCCGGGAGCAGGATGATCACCGTGCGTGTGCGACGGCTCACGCATTGGTTCATGAAACGTCAAATACCGCCAGCGTCGTTGGAGGAGTCAACGAGCCGCGGAAACCGCCGGACGAAGTCGCCGGACCTTGCTACGTTGCACCGGCCACCCGAGGGTCCGGCGGGGCGTCCCCCGCACTCGCCTGTGGCCAGGAAGCGCGAGAGAGCACGTGTCAGCCCGCACCGTCCTCAGTCCGTACACCCGCCTGTTCGCCGTCCCCGGCGCGCGGGCCTTCTCCGGCGCCGGCTGGCTGGGGCGCGTCCCGATGGCCACCGCCGGGCTCGGCACCCTGCTGCTGGTGCAGGGGGAGACCGGCAGCTACGGCCTGGCCGGCGCGGTCTCCGGGGCGAACGCCCTGGCCTTCGCGATCGGCAGCCCGCAGTGGGCGCGCGCCATGGACCGGGCGGGGCAGGGGCGGGTGCTGCGCCTCACGGCGGTCCTGTCGCTGACCTGCGGGCTCGCGCTGGTCGCGGCGGTCGTCGGCGGTGCCGCGCAGTGGACCTGGTTCGTGCTCTCGGCGCTCACCGGCCTGACCGCGTCCAACGTCGGCTCCGTCGTGCGCAGCCGCTGGGCGCACGCCCTCCCCGGGGCCGACCAGCGGCAGACCGCCTTCGCCTTCGAGTCGGTGGCCGACGAGGTCGTCTTCGTGAGCGCCCCGCCGCTGGTCACCGTGCTCGCCGCCACGGTGTCGCCGCCGGCCGGGTTCCTCGCCGGCGCCGTGGTGGGCTTCGCCGGGACCCTCTGGCTGAGCCGGCTGCACGCGACCGCGCCGCCGGTGACCAGGCCCGACCCCGCCGCGGGCGTCCGGCGCACCTCGGTGGTCAGCCCGGGCCTCGCCGTCGTCGCCGTCACCTACGTGGCCATGGGCGGGGTCTTCGGCGCGATGGACGTCGTGGTGGTCGGGTTCGCGAACGCCGAGGGCCGGCCCACCGCGGCGGGCCTCGCGCTGGCCCTCTACGCCGCCGGCAGCCTGGTCGCCGGCCTGGTCTACGGGCTGCTGAAGCTGCCCGGCTCGCTCGCGGCCCGGTTCGTCGCGACCGCGCTGCTGTTCGCGGTCGCCGCCCAGGCGCTGCACCTGGTCGGCTCGCTCGCCGCGCTGGACGCGATCGCCTTCCTCGCCGGGCTCACCATCGCGCCGGTGCTCGTCGCCGGCCTGTCGCTGGTGGAGTCGCGGGTGCCCCGGTCGTCGCTCACCGAGGCGCTCACCTGGACCACGACCGGGCTCACCGTGGGCGTCACCGCGGGGTCGGCGCTGGCCGGCCGCGCCGTCGACGCGTGGGGTGCCGAGACGGCGTTCGCCGTCCCGGCCACCGCGGCGGCGCTCACCGGCGTGCTGGCGCTGGCCGGGGCGGGGCTGCTCCGCCGGCCGGTGGCCGCGTGACGCCGTCCGGCGCGGGACCTTGTCCCGCTCCGCCTCGACGCGTCAGGCTGCGGTGCCGCACCGCCCACCGCTGAGGACCTCCTGATGACGACCCGACCGCACCCCGGCCGCCCCGCGCCGCTGGACGCCGCCACCCGCGCCGCCCGGGCGGCGGGCAACGAGGGGCTGCCCACCGTCGAGTTCGCCGAGGCCACGCCGTACGAGCAGTACGTGGGCGTGCGGCAGCTGCAGGCGCTGGTGCGCCCGGTCACCGACCACCCCGCCGAGCCGTCGTTCCTGGTGGTCACCCAGGTGATGGAACTGTGGTTCACCCTGCTGCGCCGCGAGTGGGAGCTGGCCCAGCGGGACCTGCGGGCCGACGACCTCGACGGCGCGCTGGGCGCGGTCCGCCGCTCGGTGCACCACCTGCGCTCGCTGGACGCCAGCTGGGGCTCGCTGCTGTGGCTCACCCCGGCGGAGTTCAACGCGTTCCGCGACGCGCTGGGGGAGGCCTCGGGCTTCCAGTCCTACGAGTACCGGCACGTCGAGTTCCTGCTCGGGCTCAAGGCGGAGTCCGTCGTCCGGCCGCACCGGGGGCTGCCCGTCGTCCACGCCGACCTGCAGCGGGCGCTGGCCGCGGACTCGCTGGAGGACGACGTCCTGGCGTACCTGGCCCGGCGCGGCCTGCCGGTGCCGGCCGAGGTGCTCGGGCGTGACCGCACGGTCACCCACGACGCGCACCCCGCGGTGACCGCGATCTGGGCGCAGGTCTACGCCGACCCGCGGCCGACCAGCGACCTGTTCGCGCTGGGCGAGGCGCTCACCGACGTCGCCGAGGTGTTCACCACCTGGCGGCAGCGGCACGTGCTCGCCGTCCGCCGGTCGATGGGGGCCAAGCCCGGCAGCGGCGGCTCGGCCGGCCTGGCGTGGCTGGAGCGCAGCGCCGCCCGGCAGGTCTTCCCCGACCTCTGGGCCGCCCGCACCGTGCTCTGAGCGGTATTCCCGGCGGCGGTCGTGAGATCTCTCCCGGTTGGCGGCCGGGCGGCCGGGTAGCTCTTCCCCTTGGTCGGGGAGGCGCACCGCGCCCCCGTCACCCCACTTCCGAGGAGGACCCCGCATGGCCACCGTGCCCACCATCACCCTGAACAACGGCGTCGAGATCCCGCAGCTCGGGTTCGGCGTCTACCAGGTCAAGCCGGAGGAGACCGCGCAGGCGGTGCAGTCGGCGCTCGAGGTCGGCTACCGGCACATCGACACCGCGGAGATGTACCAGAACGAGAAGGGCGTCGGCGAGGGCATCCGCAACTCCGGCGTCCCGCGCGAGGAGGTCTTCGTGACCTCCAAGCTGAACAACGGCTTCCACGCCCACGACGCCGCGCTGAAGGCGTTCGACGGCACCCTCGAGGCGCTGCAGTTCGACTACGTCGACCTGTTCCTCATCCACTGGCCGCTGCCGGGCATCGACGTCGACTACGTCGAGACCTGGAAGGCGATGGAGGAGATCTACCGCTCCGGGCGCGCCAAGGCCATCGGCGTCTCGAACTTCAACCCGCACCACCTGCGCCGCCTGTTCGCCGAGACCGAGATCCGGCCCGCGGTGAACCAGGTCGAGGTGCACCCGTACCTGACGCAGGACGAGGTGCGGGCGTTCGACGCCGAGCACGAGATCGCCACCGAGGCCTGGTCGCCGATCGCGCAGGGCAAGGTGCTCGACGACCCGACGATCCTGCGGGTGGCCGAGCGGCACGGGAAGACCGCCTCGCAGGTCACCCTGCGCTGGCACATCGAGCGGGGCGACATCGTCTTCCCGAAGTCGGTGACCCGCAGCCGCGTCGAGGAGAACTTCGGCCTCTTCGACTTCTCGCTCACCGAGGACGACATGCGCGAGATCAGCGCGCTGAACCGGGACGAGCGCACCGGCCCCGACCCGGACACGTTCAACTACATCCCCAGCTGACGCCTGCGGAGTGGAGTCCCAGCGCTCGGGAAGTGATGCGCTGGGACTCCACCTGCCGCTCAGTCGCTGGTGACGAAGTCGATGAGCTCCTCGACCCGGCCGATGAGCATCGGCTCGAGGTCGGTCCAGGTCCTCACCCGGGCGAGGATGCGCTGCGCCCAGACGTAGCCGGTGTCGTCCTCCCAGCCCAGCCGCCGGCAGACGCCGGTCTTCCAGTCCTCGCCCTTCGGGACGGTCGGCCACGCCGTGATGCCGACCACCGAGGGCTTCACGGCCTGCCAGATGTCGATGAACGGGTGGCCGACCACGAGCGCGTGGTCGCCGGTGACCTGTGCGGCGATGCGCGACTCCTTCGACCCGGTCACCAGGTGGTCGACGAGCACGCCGAGCCGGCGGCCCGATGCCGGCCGGAAGTCCCGCACGATCGCGGGCAGGTCGTCGACGCCGTGCAGCGGCTCGACCACGACGCCCTCGATGCGCAGGTCGTGGCCCCACACCTTCTCGACCAGCTCGGCGTCGTGCTTGCCCTCCACGTAGATGCGCCCCTCGCGGGCGACCCGGGCGCGGGCGTTGGCGACGTAGGTGGAGCCGGACGCGCTGCGGGCCGGCCCGGCCGGCGCCTTGGGCTTCGGTCGCACCAGCACGACGGGGCGGCCGTCGACCCAGAAGCCGGGGCCGAGCGGGTAGGCCCGCACCTTCCCGAACCGGTCCTCGAGGTGGACGACGTCCTTCTCGCACCGCACCACGGCCCCGACGAAGCCGCTGCTGGGGTCCTCGACCACGACGTCGAGCTCCGCCTCGACCTCGGGCGACGGCTTCTTCCGGGTGCGCGGGTGGACCAGGTCGTCGTACGGCGAACGGGGAGGCACCCGTCCATGCTCGGCGCGACCGGCCGCGAGGGCGCGGCGCGACACGCCCGTCGGTCGCCTCTCCCGGCGTGTCGCGGACAGGTCCGTCACCCGGGAGTGTCGCCGACCGGACCCCGCTGACCTGCACGGACGGTGATGAGAGCCGGTGGGGACGCGAGTCGCGCCGACGTTACCGGGCAGTAGTTCGAAGACCGCCCGTTTCCTGATCTTCGTCTCGGATAGCCCTCTGAGAGCCACGACACGTCCCCGAGAAGAGGAGCACGACACCATGATCGGCACCGACACCCTCGACCGCGTGATCGGCGCAGACGTCTACGACGCCGACGGCGACAAGATCGGCACGGCCTCCGAGGTGTACCTGGACGACCAGTCCGGCAACCCGGAGTGGGTCACGGTCAAGACCGGCCTGTTCGGCACGAAGGAGACCTTCGTGCCGATCGCCCAGGCGGACATGACCGGCAACGGCCTGCGCGTACCCGTGAGCAAGGCCAAGGTCAAGGACGCCCCGAAGATCGACACCGACGGGCACCTGTCCCCCGACGAGGAGGACCAGCTCTACCGGTACTACGGCCTCGGCGGCGGCAGTGGTCAGACGACCCAGACCACCCGGACGACGCAGACCACGGGTCAGGCCGCGGGGACCGTCGGCGGGCGCGACGACGTCGACCTCGGCCGCGGCGACCGGCGTGACGACATGGACTTCACCACCACCGGTGCGGCCCAGACGACCGGCCGCAGCACCGCCGGGTTCGACGACACCACCGCGCGCGGCACCACCGGGCGGGACACCACCACCGGGCGCGACGCCGACCGGCTGGGCACCGACACCAACCGGCACGGCACCGTCGGGCACGACACCTCCGGTCCGACCACGGACGACGCGATGACCCTCTCCGAGGAGCGGCTGAACGTCGGTACCGAGCGGGTGGAGGCCGGCCGCGCCCGGCTGCGCAAGTACGTCGTCACCGAGAACGTCACCCAGACGGTCCCGGTGTCGCACGAGGAGGTCCGGGTCGAGCGCGAGCCCATCACCGACGCCAACGTCGGCAACGCGATGGACGGCCCGGCGATCTCGGAGGAGGAGCACGAGGTGACGCTCCACGCGGAGCGCCCCGTCGTGCAGAAGGAGGCGGTGCCCGTCGAGCGGGTGCGGCTGGACACGGAGACGGTGACCGACCAGCAGCAGGTCTCGGACACGGTCCGCAAGGAGCAGGTCGACACGGACGGCATCACCACGGAGGGCACCACCGGTCGCGACACGACCGGCCGGCGCGGCCTGGTCGACAAGGCCAAGGACGCGCTGGGTCGCGACGACGACCGTCGCGTCTGACCCGATCCCGTTCGGCCGGCACTGATCCGGCTGCAGGTCACGGCGCCCGCTCCGTCCTCGACGGGGCGGGCGCCGCTCTGCGCCGGCCGTGACAGATTGGGCGCATGGGCAGCGGTGCGCGGGTCGTCGTGGTGGGGGCCGGCATCGTGGGCGCCACCGCGGCGTGGCAGCTGGCTCGCCGCGGCGCGGACGTCGTCCTGGTCGAGGCGGGTGACCGCGGGGCGGCGACGTCGGCGGGCGCCGGCATCGTCCAGCCGTTCCGCCCGGCCGCCGGCGGCCCGTGGGCCGCGTACAGCGACCTGGCCGCCCGCCGCTGGCCGGGGCTGGCCGCCGAGCTCGCCGAGGACGCCGGCCGGGACACCGGCTACGCGGCGGTCGGCGGGCTGACCGTCGGGTCGGACGCCGCCGCCCTCCAGGAGATGGCCGACGCGCTGCGGGCCGGGCGCACCCCGCGCGGCTGGGACACCCTCGGCGACGTCGAGGTGCTGGCCGCCGGCGAGGCCGCCCGCTCGTTCCCCGGGCTGCGCACCGACCTGCCCGCCGTCTGGGTGGCCGGCACCGGCCGGGTCGACGGGCGGCTGTTCCGGGACGCCGCGCTGGCCGCCGCCGAGCTCGCCGGCGCCACCCGCCGGGCCGGCCGGGCCGAGCTGCGCACCGCCGGCGACCGGGTGACCGGGGTGCGGGTGGACGGCGCGGAGGTGGCCGCCGACGTCGTCGTCGCCGCGGCCGGCGCCTGGACGGCGGAGCTGTGCCGGCCGCTGGGCCGGGCGCTGGCCGTGTCGCCGATGCGCGGCCAGATCGTCCACCTGCAGCTGCCCGACCCGGTGCCGGACACCGCCGGCCGGCCCACGGTGATGACCCTCGGCGAGGAGTTCGGCCACCACTACGTGCTCGCCTTCCCCGGCGGCCGGGTGGTCGTCGGCGCGACCCGCGAGGCCGGCGCCGGCTTCGACCACCGGGTGACCGCCGCCGGTCAGCGGCAGGTGCTGGACGCCGCGCTCACCCTGGTGCCCGGGCTGGCCGACGCGACGGTGCTGGAGACCCGCGTCGGGTTCCGGCCGATGACCCCGGACGGCTTCCCGCTGCTCGGCGCGCTGCCCGGCGTCGACGGCCTGGTGACCGCCACCGGGCTCGGCGCCAACGGGCTCACCTACGGCCCGCTGACCGGCGTCCTGGCCGCCGACCTGGCGCTGGGCGGGGCGGCGCCGTTCGACCTAGCGCCGTTCACCCCCGACCGGGTGCCGGGCTCCTAGGGCTCCACGGGGAGGGCGTCGAGCCGGGTGATCGACGGGTCGACGTCCTCGTCGTCCAGCACGTCGGCGGCCGGGCCGACGATCAGCGGGTCGGGGGTGCCGACCGCCCCGGCGTCCTTGTCGTCGTAGTCGAAGCGGGACAGCACGTGCCGCATCGCGGCCAGCCGGGCACGCTTCTTGTCGTTGCTCTTGATCACCGTCCACGGGGCGTGCCCGGTGTCGGTGTGCAGGAACATCGCCTGCTTGGCGTCGGTGTAGGCGTCCCACTCGTCCAGCGACGCGAGGTCGTTGGAGGAGAGCTTCCACTGCCGCACCGGGTCGATCTGCCGCACGATGAACCGGCTGCGCTGCTCGCTGCGGGTCACCGAGAACCAGAACTTGACCAGGTGGACGCCGGACTCGACGAGCATCCGCTCGAACTCCGGGCACTGGCGCATGAAGACCCGGTACTCCTCGTCGGTGCAGTAGCCGAAGACCCGCTCGACGCCGGCGCGGTTGTACCAGGACCGGTCGAACAGCACGATCTCACCGGCCGCCGGCAGGTGCTGCACGTAGCGCTGGAAGTACCACTGGGTCCGCTCGCGCTCCGACGGCTTGTCCAGCGCCACGACCCGGGAGCCGCGCGGGTTGAGGTGCTCGGTGAAGCGCTTGATCGTGCCGCCCTTGCCGGCGGCGTCGCGGCCCTCGAAGACGACGACGAGCTTCTGCCCGGTCTCCTTGACCCAGCCCTGCAGCTTGAGCAGCTCGATCTGCAGCACCCGCTTCTGCACCTCGTACTCGCGGCGCTGCATCCGCTCCGGGTACGGGTACCCCTCCCGCCAGGTGTCGACCCGGCAGCCGGCCGGGTCGAACAGCTCCCGGTCGTCGTCCCAGTCCTCGTCGGAGTTCTCGTCGGGCAGGGCGGCGAGCCGCCACAGGTGGAGGTCCGGCACGGGCGACGGCGCGTGGTCGAGGTCGTGCGCGGGCGGGTGCTGCTCGGTCACGGGACCTCCGGGGGGCGGAGCGGACAGGGGCGCCTGCCGGGGTGGTTCCCCGCGCGGCCGGCTCCGACACCGGTGGGTGCCTTGTCGACCTGTCGGCCCAGGTCAGCCGGTCACCGCACGACTTTGCGCCCGCTGTGCGACACGCGGCGCGCTGCCACCCGGCTGCGCCCCTCTATCCGGACACTCGGGTTCCGCTGCGGCCGGTCGGCCGCGGGCACCACCGAGTTCCAGGAGCACCGCATGGCACCGCGCCGACCCGAGACCTCGTCCCCCTCCGCCACCCGGCTGGCGTGGTGGGCGGACCGCGGGGTCAAGACCAAGGTCCTCGCGGCGGTCGGCACGGCCTCCGTGGTCGCCGGTGCCATCGGGGTGGTGGGCGTCCTCTCCCTCAACGACGCCGCGGACACCGCGCAGTCGCTCTACGAGCAGAACCTCGTGGGCGTGGCGTCGGTCGGCGCGATGATCGACGATGTCCAGACCATGCGGGTGAACTCGCGCAACGCCATCCTGTCCACCTCCGACGCCGACACGCGCAAGGCGTTCGACACCATCGACGCGACTCTGCAGCGGTTCGCGGAGGACACGAAGGCGTACAGCGCAACGGGGGTCGAGGGCGCGGACCGCCCCGTTCTGCAGCAGGCCACCGACCTGGTCGACGAGTGGCAGGGCTTCGCCACCAGCACGCTCGCACCCCTGGCCCTGGCCAACGACTACGACGGCTGGATCAAGGCCAACAGCGCCAACCTGCTGCTCACCCAGGCGACCGAGCAGCTGGGCTCGCTGCGCGAGCGGGAGAACGACGAGGCCGCCGCGGCATCGGAGGGCGCGGTCACCTCGGCGAGCAGCGCCCGGATGGCGATGATCGCCATGCTCGTCGTGGGCGTGCTGGGCGCCGTGGCGCTGGGCTGGGTCGTCGCTGCCGGCATCGCCCGCGCCGTCGGCCGGGTCAAGGCCTCCGCCGACGCGCTGGCCGCGGGCGACCTGACCGTCTCGGCGGGGCTGCAGTCGCGGGACGAGCTGGGCCTGATGGGGGCGTCGCTCGACGCGGCGGTGGGCACCCTCCGCGGCGTCCTCACCACGGTCGCCGGCTCCGCCGACGCGGTCGCGGCCTCCTCGGAGGAGCTGAGCGCCTCCTCGGCGCAGATCTCGGCGTCGGCGGAGGAGACCGCCGCGCAGTCCGGCGTCGTCTCCTCGGCGGCCGAGGAGGTGTCGCGCAGCGTCGCGACCGTGGCCGCCGGTGCCGAGCAGATGGGCGCGTCGATCCGGGAGATCAGCCAGAACGCCAACGAGGCCGCCCGGGTGGCCGCCGCCGCGGTGACCGAGGCCCGCACGACGACCGAGACCATCGCCGCCCTGGGCGCCTCCAGCCAGGAGATCGGCGAGGTCGTCAAGGTGATCACCTCGATCGCGGAGCAGACGAACCTGCTGGCGCTCAACGCCACGATCGAGGCCGCGCGCGCCGGCGAGGCCGGCAAGGGCTTCGCGGTCGTCGCGACCGAGGTCAAGGAGCTCGCTCAGGAGACGGCGAAGGCCACCGAGGACATCGCACGGAAGGTCGAGGCCATCCAGGCCGACACCGCCAAGGCCGTCGCAGCGATCGGCGGCATCAGCGAGACGATCGGCAGCATCAACGACTTCCAGCTCACCATCGCCAGCGCCGTGGAGGAGCAGACCGCGACCACCAACGAGATGTCCCGGTCGGTCCAGGAGGCCGCCGGCGGGTCCACCGAGATCGCGCAGAACATCACCGGCGTCTCGAGCGCCGCCGACTCGACCACCCAGGCGCTCTCGCAGACCCGGCTGGCGGTCGACGAGCTGTCCCGGATGGCGGCGGAGCTGCGGACGACGGTCGCCACCTTCACCGTCTGAGCGGCGCCCGGTCCGGCTCGTCGCGGCCGGACCGGGCACCCGCCCGGGCGGGAGCCGCGGCGCCCGGGCACCAGCCGGCCGGCGTGGTGCCCGGGCCCCACCGGCGAGGCCGCGGCAGCGAGCCGTGCAGCTCCCCGCCGGACCAGTGCAGGAACTCCTCCTCCCACGGCCGGGCCGCGAGCGCGGCCCGGGCGTGGAGCTCCTCCTGCACGGCGAGGAACCCCGAGACGGCGCGCCACCCGCGGCGCACCGCCCCGGTCATGCTCCGCGGCCCGGCCGGGCGCCGTTGATCAGGCGGCCGGCGGACCACTCCGGATCGCGGGTGTCGGGCACCCAGCGGCGGTGCGTGCGGTGCGTCCAGCGGGAGAGGGTGTCGGCGGTGCGGGACATAGTGGCCTCCTGGGGCCGGTCCGCGGCGGTCCGTCCGCCGCTGGGACCAGCCTGGCCCGGTCGGCCCCGCCGGACGAGTGGCCGGGAGGCCAGCGACCGCGTCGTTCCTGCCATCCCTCCGGACGCCGCTCACCCCGGGGCGCGAGCCGCCGCCCGGACGTCCTGGAGGTGGCCGATCAGCTGGTCGCCGACCGCCGCCCAGGTGCGGTGCCGCACCGAGTCGCGCGCCCGCCGGGCGGCCGCCTGCAGGGCGGCCCGGTCGTCGCGCAGCCCGGCGACCAGGGCGGCGAGCACGTGCGGGTCGTCCCCCGACCACAGCCAGCCGTTGTCCCCGTGCCGCACCAGGTCCAGCGGGCCGCCGGACGCCACGACGACCGCCGGCACCCCGGCGGCGAGCGCCTCCTGCACCGCCTGGCAGAACGTCTCGTCGGCGCCCGGGTGGACGAACAGGTCCAGCGACGCCACCACCCGGCCGAGCTCGGCGCCGCCCAGCTGGCCGAGGAAGCGGGCCCGCGGCATGGCCCGGGTCAGCTGGCGGCGCTGCGGGCCGTCCCCGACGACGACCAGCCGGACGCCGGGCAGCTCGCTCACCGCGGCGAGCAGCTCGAGCCGCTTCTCCACCGCCAGCCGGGCGACGACGCCGACCAGCAGCTCGCCGCCCGGCGCGTGTTCCACGTGCAACGAGGGGTCCCGGCGGGCCGGGTCGAACTGCGCCAGGTCGACGCCGCGGGCCCACAGCCGCACCGGTCCGATGCCCCGCCGGCGGAGCACCGCCGCGGTCGCCGAGGACGGCGCCAGGGTGAGGTCGGCGGCGCCGTGCACCGCGCGCAGGAGCCGCCACGCGGCCGCGGCGCCGCCGGGCAGCCGGTAGCGCTGCGCGTAGGCGGCGAGGTCGGTCTGGAACACCGCGACCGACGGGACGCCGGCCGCCCGGGCCGCCCGGGCAGCGGCGCCGCCGAGCAGCGCGGGGGAAGCCAGGTGGACGACGTCCGGGGCGATCCGGTCGAGCACCGGGCCGAGGTCCAGCGCCGGGCGGGCCAGCGCGAGCTGCCGGTAGCGGGGCAGCCGCACCGCCGGCACCGCCACCACCTCGATCCGGGCCCCGCAGCGGGACTCGTAGCCGGTGCCCGACGGCGCCACGACGACCGGCGTGTGCCCGCGGACGGCGAGGTGGTCGACCGCGCGCAACACCGAGGTGACCACGCCGTTGACCGAGGGCACGAAAGTCTCGGCGACCACCGCCACCCGCAGGCCGGGGCCGCCGGTGACCGGTGCGGGCGGCAGCAGCTCAGGCAGCACGCGGCGCCCCGGTCAGCAACTCGTGCCTCGCTGCCGGTGCCGGTTCACGGCGGCCTGCCTGCAGGGGCCCGCCGCGAGCTTGCGAGTGGTGGGGGGCAGGGAGGTCCTTTCGTTCGGTCACCGCGGCGACCGCGTACTCGGCCAGCGCGGCGAGCGAGCGGCGGTCCGCGCCCGCCGGGTCGAGCGCGGGCAGCAGGTGCACCTCGACGACCAGGCCGCGGGCGGTCACCACCCGGGCGAGGGTCCGGCCGAGCGAGTCGCCGTCCAGGTGGCCGGCGACGGCGGTGGGGGAGCCGTCGGCCACCCGGTACCGGATCGCGACCGGGCACACGGCCGCCCCGGCGTCGACGGCGGCCTGGAAGAGCGCCGGCCGGAAGCGGCCCAGCTCCACGCCGCACGACGTGGTCCCCTCGGGGTGCACGGTCACGCTGCGGCCGGACCGCAGCAGCCCGGTGACCTCGGCGACGGTGCCGGGCAGCGCCCGCAGGCGCGCCCGGTCCAGCAGCACCGTGCCGGCCCGGCGGGCCAGCGACCCGAGCACCGGCAGGGCGGCCACCTCCCGCTTCGCCACCGGCACGGCGGGGACCACGGTGAGCAGGGCCAGCGAGTCCAGCCAGGAGACGTGGTTGGCCACGACCAGGTGGCCGGGACCGGTGCGCGGCCAGCCGACGGGGGAGGGGTGCACCTCGACCCGCACCCCGGCCGAGGTGAGCACCCGCGCCGCGGTGCACACCAGCAGCCGGTGCCGGCCGCGGACGCCGGCCAGCGGGGCCCGGAGCGCGGCCGCCGCCGCCCCGCACAGGCTGCCGGCCAGCCGCACCCACCGGCGCCGCCGGACGGCGGGGGGCACCTGCGGTGCCGGGTCACCGGCGCAGGCGGTGGTGCACGGGGAGGTGGGCCACCAGGGGGAGGTGCGGGCGGGGCTTCCGGTCACGGCGACACCTCGGGTGTCGGAGGAGCCCTGGGCGGGCCCGGACGGCGCCACTGTCGAGGCCGCAGGTGACCGCCGGGTGACCGCGGTCCGGCGGGTCGCCGACGCCTCGGCGAAGAGGAACGCGACCGTCCTCCGGCCCGGTGACCCGCGGGGGTTGGCCGACGGGTGCCGCGCTGGTAGGACGGGGCGGTGCGCGACGACGCGGCGGTGACCCTGGTCGACGTGGCCCGGCGGGCCGGGTTGTCGCGGGCCACGGTGTCGCGGGCGCTCACCGGCTCCGGCCCGGTCGCCGACGAGACCCGCCGGCGCGCCCTCGCGGCGGCCGCGGAGCTCGGCTACGCGGCCGACCCGGTGGCCCGGGCGATGGTCACCGGCGCGGGCACCCGGCTGGTCGTCGCGGTGACCGGCGCGGCGCCGACCGTGCTCACCGACCCCTACCTCGCCCGGGTGGTCGGGGCGGCCGCCCGGGTCGCCGACGCGGACGGGCTGGGCGTCGCGGCGCGCTGGCTGCCGCTGGACCGGCCCGGCGAGGCGCTGCGGCAGCTCGGCGCGGACCGCACCGTGGCGGGCGTCGTCCTGGTCAACACCACGCAGGCGGTGCTCGGGTCGGTGCCACCGGCGCTGCGCCGGCGCACCGTCTCCATCGGCGTGGGCGGCGGCGTGCTGCCGGCGTACGACGTCGACAACGACGCCGCGGTCGCCGGGCTCGCCCGGCACCTGGTGCGCTCCGGGCGGCGCCGGATCGCGATGCTCACCGGGCCGCCCTGGCTGCCGTGCACCCGCCGGCCGGTCGCGGCCTACCGGCGGGTCGTCGCCGAGGCCGGCCTGCCCGCCCGCACCGTCCCGGGCGACTTCGACGCCGCCAGCGGCCGGACCGGGGTCGCCGAGGTGCTGCGCCGCTGGCCGGGCACCGACGCGGTGCTCGCCGTCTCCGACGCGGTCGCGCTCGGTGCCCTGGCCGCGCTGCGGGAGCGCGGCCGGCAGGTGCCCGGCGACGTCGCGGTGGCCGGGTTCGACGACGTCCCGGCGGCCTGGGCCAGCGGCCCGCCGCTGACCACCGCGACGCACCCGGTCGAGGAGATCGCCGCCGCGGCCGCGCGCGGGGCGCTCGGCCGGCCGGACGTCGTCGACACCTGGTTCGGCTCCGAGGTGGTCGTCCGGGCCAGCGCCTGATGGTTGAGCGCGGCACCGTCCGGGGAGGAACGACGCATGGCACGAGTGGTGGTCACCGGTGGAGCCGGCAAGCTGGGACGGGCGGTCGTCACCGACCTGGTGCAGCACGGGGAGGACGTCGTGGTGTTCGACCGGGTGCGCCCGGCCGGGCTGCCGGCGGAGGTGGCGGCCGCGATCACCGTCGTGCCGATGGACCTCACCGACTACGGCGCCGTCCTGGACGCGATGCACGGCTTCGAGGAGAACTACGGCTCGGTCGACGCGCTGGTGCACCTGGCCGCCGTCCCGGCGCCCGGGATCGTCGGTGACCACGCCACCTTCACCAACAACATGAACACGACGTTCAACGTGTTCACCGCCGCCCGCCGGGTCGGCGTCCGGAACATCGTCTGGGCGTCCAGCGAGACCGTGCTCGGGCTGCCGTTCGACACCCCGCCGCCGTACCTGCCGGTCGACGAGGAGTACCACCCGCGGCCGACCAGCACCTACTCGCTGACCAAGACGCTGGAGGAGGAGCTGGCCCGGCAGCTGTGCGGCTGGGACCCGCAGCTCAAGATGGTCGGCCTGCGCTTCTCCAACGTGATGGAGCCGCAGGACTACGCGCAGTTCCCGTCGTTCGACGCGGACCCGCGGGCGCGGAAGTGGAACCTGTGGGGCTACATCGACGCCCGCGACGGGGCCCAGGCGGTCCGCCGCGCGCTGGCGCTGGACACCACCGGCATGGAGGTCTGCATCATCGCCAACGCCGACACGGTGATGAGCCGGCCCACCGCCGAGCTGGTCGCGGAGGTGTTCCCGGACGTCGAGGTGCGCCGCGACCTCGGCGAGCACGACACGCTGCTGTCGATCGACAAGGCCCGCCGGCTGCTCGGCTTCGACCCGCAGCACAGCTGGCGCGACCAGGTGTGACCGCGTCCCGGCGGCGGGCTGCGCCCGCCGCCGGAGGACGTCAGGCCGGCAGCCGGCCGTAGAAGGCGGCCGGGTCGCCGGCCAGGCTGGCCTTCACCCCGGCGCTCCAGTCGTCGACGACGACCTCGAGCTGCCGCTCCCCCAACCCGTCCAGGACCGCGCGGACGACGTCCGCCGGCGCGGTCTTCGGGCCGTCGTAGCCGGCCATCATGTCGGTGTC
Source organism: Modestobacter sp. NPDC049651 (assembly GCF_040659695.1). Classification (NCBI taxonomy): domain Bacteria; kingdom Bacillati; phylum Actinomycetota; class Actinomycetes; order Geodermatophilales; family Geodermatophilaceae; genus Modestobacter; species Modestobacter sp. NPDC049651. Next base: position 168,040 of record NZ_JBFAOG010000003.1, on the reverse strand, counting down.
GGCGGCGCCGAGGTGGACGCCGGTGACCAGGGTGCCCTGGCCGGCGAGCTCCAGCCGGACGCCGTTGGTCATCGCCCACTCCGCGGCCTTGGCCACGTGGTAGCCATTGGCCCCGGTCGTGGCGAACCAGGACAGCGCCGACAGCACGTTCACGATCGCGCCGCCGCCGTTGCGCCCGAGCACCGGCGCGAACGCGCGCACCATGCCCAGCGTGCCGAAGAAGTGGGTGTCCAGCTCGCGGTGGACGTCGGCCAGGTCGCCGGTGACCAGGTCGGCGCCGGTGGTGATCCCAGCGTTGTTGACCAGCAGGGTGACGTCGCCGGCGGCGTCGGCCGCCGCGGCGACCGAGGCCGGGTCGGTGATGTCCAGCCGCAGCGCCTCGGCGCCGGGCAGGTCGACCAGCTCGGGACGGCGGGCGGTGGCGTAGACCTTCGCCGCGCCGCGGTCGAGCAGCTGCCGGGCGAACTCGCGGCCGAGGCCGCGGTTGGCCCCGGTGACCAGTGCGACCGAACCGGTGATGTCCATGGGGGTGTCCTCTCTCGTGCGGAGCACCCATCGTCGGACCTGACGCTGACGTCAGGGTCAAGGGTGAGCTGCGGCACAGGAGCCCGCGGCACGAGGGAGGCACCGTGCGGATCGGCGAGGTCGCGGCGGCGGCGGGCGTGAGCGTCCGGGCGCTCCGGTACTACGAGGAGCAGGGGCTGCTGGAGTCCGAGCGCAGCCCGAGCGGCCAGCGCCGCTACGCCGAGGGCGCGGTCGGCCGGGTGCACTGGATCCAGCTGCTGCTGCGGGCCGGGCTGCCCAGCCGGGCGATCGTCGACCTCCTGCCGTGCGTGCACACCGGCGTCGCGACCCCCGAGATGGTCGCCCGGCTGACCGCCGAACGGGACCGGATCGACCAGCAGGTGCGCGAGCTGACCGCCACCCGCGACCGGATGGACGAGGTGCTGGCCGCCACCCTGCGGTACACCGCCACCGGGTCCTGCGCGGCGGCCGGCTGAGGCTCAGCCCAGCCGGCCGGCCAGGTGCACCGCGGCGGCGTGCGCGGCGCGGGCGCTCTCGTCGGCCTGGTCGCGCAGCCCGGTCATCGCGGCCACCCGCCCGGCGAGGGTCAGCTGCACGGTGACCACCTCGACGGTCATCCCGAACGACTGGCCGAGCACCAGCTCCAGCGGCGGCACCGTGTGGTCCCAGCCGGCGGTCGGTGTCCCCTCGTCGTAGGCCGCGCCCCGGCTGGAGACCACCACCGCCGTGCGGCCGGCCAGCGGCTGCTCGCCGTCCGGCCCGAACGGCACCGTGGTGCCCAGCACGTGCACGTGGTCGAGCCACGCCTTGAGCGTGGAGGGCAGCGACCAGTTGTACATCGGTGCCCCGACCAGCAGGACGTCGGCGGCGAGCAGTTCGTCGAGGTAGCCCTGCTGGCGGGCCTCGGCGGCCGGGTCGGCGGTCTCACCGGCGATCCGCAGCGCGGGCGCCCAGTGCAGCGCGGCGTCGGGCAGGTGCGGCGGCGGGTCGGCCTGCAGGTCCCGGCTGGTCACGGTGAACGCCGGTCCCCGCGCCCGCCAGGTGTCGACGAAGGCGCCGGTGACCGCCCGGGAGGCCGAGGTGCGCGGATCGGCGGACGAGTCGAGGTGCAGCAGGTGCGGCATGGGCGCCAGCCTCCCGCACCGGTCCCGTCGCCGGCACCGCGCGCACCGCCGGGCGGGAAGGTCGTGGGGTGGGCCGGGCGGGTCAGGAGGAAGGCTCGCCGTCCAGGTAGCGCCACCGGCCGCCGTCCCGGACGAACCGGCTGCGCTCGCCCTGCACGCCGGCTCCGCCGTCGGCGACGAAGTGCGCCCGGAACTCGACCGTGCCCTCGGCGGCGAGCATCGTGCCGCCGCTGGTGGCGACGACCTCCAGACCGGTCCATCGCACGCCCGGGTCGAGCTGGAGGTCGGCCGGCCGGGTGCCGGGGTGCCAGGTCTCGAGCAGGTAGGCGGGGTCGCCGACGGCGAACGCGCTGTACCGCGAGCGCATCAGCTGCTCGGCCGTCGCCGCCTGGGCGGTGCCGTCGTGCAGCCGGCCGCAGCACCCGGCGTAGGGCAGGCCGGAACCGCAGGGGCAGGAACGGGGAGGCACCCGGCCAGTCTGCCGCCCGGGCCCGCCCGGGTCAGCCGTGGGCGGGCATCGGCCGGACGGTGAGCACCTGCTCGGCCCGGCCCACCGGCCCCTGCTCGTCGTGCAGCACGCTGCTGGTCAGGCCCACGCCGTCCGGGCCGAAGACCACGGTGGTGTCCAGGCCGACCACGCCGTCGGTGGGCTGCCGGTACAGGTGCACCGACAGGTCGAGGTTGGGGAACATCCACGCGCCCGGCGACTCCCGCACCGCGATCCCGTTCGCGGTGTCGACCAGCCCGATGAACCGCGCCAGCGCCCCGGCCGGCTCGCCGTCCACCAGGTCGAGCGGGGTCGACAGCCAGGCCTGCGCCCGGCCGGGGCCGGCGTCGGCCGAGCGGCGGACCTCGATCGAGGCGATGTACCCGCCGGGCCAGGTGTCCGGCCCGTGCCAGACCGGCAGCTGGTCGCGGGGCGGCAGCGGCGCCGGGGCGCCGCCGGCCACCGCGGAGGTGTCCTGCGCGGCGAGCAGCCAGGCCCGGGCCCGGACGACGGCGCGCCCGGCGACGGTCATCGTCGCCTCGACCAGCGAGATCGTGCGCCCCGGCCGGACCGTCTCCACGGAGACCTCCGACTCCGCGGCGCCGATGACCCCGAGGATCTCGAAGGTCAGCCGGCCGACGGTCAGCCCGCCGCCGGCCGCGTGCCGCTCGATCTCGTGGGTGAGCAGCCCCGCGACCGGCGCGAAGTGCTGCTCGTCGGACCGCCACGCGCCCCCGGCGTGCACCGTCGGGAGGAAGCGGGTCGAGTCGAGCCGCTCGTAGTAGGCCTGTGCCATCGCTGCGGACCGCCTGTCAGCCGGTGAAGCACGCGGTGAGCGCGGCGACCATCAGCGGGACGTCGAGCGCCGAGGCCAGCTCCCGGCACGAGTGCATCGCCAGCATGGGCGCGCCGACGTCGACGGTCGCGACGCCGAGGCGGGTGGCGGTCAGCGGGCCGATCGTCGAGCCGCTGGGCAGGTCGGCCCGGGTGACGAAGTGCTGCACCGGCACGCCGGCCTCGGCGCAGCGCTCGGTGAACCAGCCGCCGGTGCCCGCGTCGGTGGCGTAGGCCTGGTTGGCGTTCAGCTTGAGCACCGGGCCGCCGCCGAGCACCGGGCGGTGCTGGGGCTCGTGCCGGTCGTGGCGGGTCGGGTGGACGGCGTGCGCCATGTCCGCCGACACCAGCCGGGTCTGCGCCAGCGCGCGGGGCAGCGCCTGCGGGTCCGCGCCGTCGGTGACCGCGACCAGCCGGGCCACGACGTCCTCCAGGAAGCTGCCGCGCGCGCCCGACATCGAGCCGCTGCCCACCTCCTCGTGGTCGTTGCAGACCAGCAGCTGGGTGCGGGCGGTGCCGCGGGCGGCGATCAGCGCGGTGAGCCCGGAGTGGCAGCAGGCCTGGTCGTCGAGCCGCGGGGAGGCGATCCAGGTGCCGTCGGCGCCGGCCGGGGCGGCGGGCTGGGTGTCGGCGAGCACGAGGTCGTGGCCGACGACGTCGTCCGCCGCGACGCCGGCGGCCTGCGCCACCGCGGCGCGCAGACCGGGCTCGGTGTCGAGGTCGCTGCCCCAGACCGGCACGAGATCGCGCTGCGGGTCGAGCTTCAGCCCGTCGCGGACGCCGCGGTCCAGGTGGATGGCGAGGCTCGGCAGCCGCACCGGGGCGCCGGGCAGCCGGACCAGCTCGGTGCGGCCGCCCCGGAGCGCGACCCGGCCGGCGACCGTGAGCTCCCGGTCCAGCCAGGTGTGCCAGAGGCCGCCGCCGTAGGGCTCGACGCCGACCAGCCGGTAGCCGGCCTGCCGGACGTCGTCGTGCGGGCGGACCTTGAAGGTGGGCGAGTCGGTGTGCGCGCCGACCATCCGCAGCCCGGCCTCCGCGAGCGGCGCCGTCCCGACGCGGAACGCGATCAGGCTGCCCTGCCGGACGACGAAGTGCTGGCCACCGGGCGCCAGCTGCCAGGCCTCGGCCTCCGTCAGCTCGGTGAAGCCGACGCCGCGCAGCCGGCGGGCCAGCTCGGCCACGGCGTGGAACGGCGACGGCGAGGCGTCGACGAAGGTGCGCAGGTCGTTGCCGAGGGTCAGGTCCGCCATGCCTGCATCCTGCCCGTGCGGCTCGACCCGGGTGCGGGGGGTCAGGTCTGCAGCCAGCGCATCCCGGACGGCGAGTACCGCTCGCCGGCGGTGACGCCGACCGGTGCGACCTCCTCGATCGCGGCGAGGTCGGCGGGGGTCAGCTCGACGTCCAGCGCGGAGACGTTCTCCTCGAGGTTCGCGATCCGCCGGGTCCCCGGGATGGGCACGACGTCCGGGCCCTGGGCGAGCACCCACGCGAGCGCCAGCCGGGTCGGCGTCACGCCCTTGGCCGCGGCGATCGCCACCACCCGGTCGAGCACCTCGAGGTTCCTGGCGAAGTTCTCGCCCTGGAAGCGCGGGGAGCTGCGGCGGAAGTCGTCCTCCGCGAAGTCGTCGACGCTGCGGATCTTCCCGGAGAGGAACCCGCGGCCCAGCGGCGCGTAGGGCACGAACCCGATGCCCAGCTCGCGCACGGTCGCCAGCACGCCGTTGTCCTCGACGTCCCGGGTGAACAGCGACCACTCCGTCTGCACCGCGGACAGCGGGTGCGCGGCGTGCGCCCGGCGGATCGTCTCCGGGAACGCCTCGCTGATCCCGACGAACCGCACCTTCCCCTCGGCGACCAGCTCGCCGAGCGCCCCGAACGTCTCCTCGACCGGCACCGCGGGGTCGACCCGGTGCTGGTAGCAGAGGTCGACCACGTCGGTGCCCAGCCGCTGCAGCGAGCCCTCGACCGACGCCCGCACGTACGCCGGGGTGCCGTTGACCCGCCCGGTGCGCCGGCCGTCGGCGTCCAGCTCGTTGCCGAACTTCGTCGCCAGCACCACCTCGTCCCGGTGCGCGGCCAGCACCCTGCCCAGCAGGCGCTCGTTCGTCCACGGTCCGTAGACGTCGGCCGTGTCGAGGAACGTCACGCCCAGCTCCAGCGCCCGGGCGAGCGTCGCCAGGTTCTCGGCCTCGTCGAACGGGCCGTAGTAGGAGCTCATCCCCATGCAGCCGAGGCCCTCGGCCGAGACGGTCAGGCCCTGCTGTCCGAGCTGGCGTGTCTGCACGGCACCGATCCTGCCCCGCTCCCGCGGCCCCGCGCCCGTAACGGAGAGTTCACGCAAAATCCGGAGACGGCTGCTCCGTTTGTGCGCTACTGTCCTCCTCGAAGCGGAGACGACGGCTCCGCTCTGGATGGGAGAGATCATGGCCGAGACCCTCAGCGCTCCGGCAGTCGGCACCCCCGACCGCACCGAGCGCCACGACCGCACCGAACCGCCCGATCACGCCCGCCGCTGGTGGGTGCTCGCCGTCCTGGGCATCGCGCAGCTGATGGTGGTGCTCGACGCCACCGTCGTGAACATCGCGCTCCCCTACGCCCAGGCCGACCTCGGGTTCGGGGACGCCGACCGCCAGTGGGTGGTCACCGCCTACGCGCTCGCCTTCGGCAGCCTGCTGCTGATCGGCGGGCGCATCGCCGACCTGTTCGGCCGCAAGAACGTGTTCCTCGTCGGCCTGGCCGGCTTCGCCATCGCCTCGGCCGTCGGCGGCGCCGCCACCAACTTCGGGATGCTCGTCGTCGCCCGCGCCGTCCAGGGCGGCTTCGGCGCGCTGCTGGCCCCCGCCGGCCTGTCGCTGCTGGCCACCACCTTCGTCGACGCCCGCGAGCGCGCCCGCGCCTTCGGCATCTACGGCGGCATCGCCGGCGCCGGCGCCTCGATCGGCCTGCTGCTCGGCGGCGTCCTCACCGAGTACGCCTCCTGGCGCTGGACGATGTACGTGAACCTCTTCTTCGCCGCCCTCGCGCTGGTCGGCGGGTTCCTGCTGCTCGCCAAGCACGCCAGCGACGCCCGGCCGCGGCTCGACCTGCCCGGCACCGTGCTGGTCAGCGCCGGCCTGTTCGCCCTCGTCTACGGGTTCTCCCGCGCCGAGAGCGACGGCTGGTCCGACAGCCTGACCCTGGGCTTCCTGGTGGCCGCCGGAGTGCTGCTGGCCGCGTTCGTGGTCTGGCAGACCCGCGCGGGCAACCCGCTGCTCCCGCTGCGCGTGGTCCTGGACCGCAGCCGCGGCGGCTCCTACCTGGCGATGTTCATCGCCGCGGCCGGGATGTTCGCCGTCTTCCTGTTCCTCACCTACTACCTCGAGGCGACGCTGGGTTACAGCGCCGTCCGGGCCGGGGTGGCGTTCCTGCCGATGACCGGCGTCCTGGTGGTCACCGCGGGCATCTCGAGCACGGTGCTGGTGCCGCGGGTCAGCCCGCGGGTCCTCATGCCGGCGGGCATGCTGCTCGCCGCGGCCGGGATGGTCGTGCTCACCCGGATCGAGCTGCAGTCGGCCTACGCCTCCACGGTGCTGCCGGCCTCGCTGCTCATGGGCATCGGGCTGGGCCTGGTGTTCTCCGCCGCGTTCGTGCTGGGCACCCTCGGCGTCACCGAGCACGACGCCGGGGTCGCCTCGGCGATGGTGAACACCACCCAGCAGGTCGGCGGGTCGATCGGCGCGGCGCTGCTCAACACCATCGCCGCCACCGCCGCCACCGGGTGGGTGGCCGACCACGCCGCGGACACCCCCGACCAGCGGCTGCTGGCCGCCCAGGCGGCGCTGCACAGCTACACCACCGCCTTCTGGTGGGCGGCGGCGATCTTCGCCGGCGGGGCCGTGCTGTCCGGGCTGGTGCTGCGGCGCGACGTGCCTCAGCTCGATGGGAGCGCCACCGCCGTGGCACTCTGAGGAGAGCGTTCGGTGCACCGGCGCAGCGGGCGGGACAGGAGGACCTCGTGACCAGCACAGCGAGCACGACCGCGGACACGAGCGTCGACACCCCTGCCCGACCGCTGCGCCGGGACGCCGCGCGCAACCGGGAGCTGCTGCTCGCCGCGGCCCGCACCGTCTTCGCCGAGCGCGGCCTCGAGGCCACCCTGGACGACGTGGCCAAGGCGGCCGGCGTGGGCGTCGGCACCGCCTACCGGCACTTCGGCAACAAGTTCGAGCTGGCCACCGCCGTGCTCGAGGAGGCCATCGACGCGATGGTGGTCATGGCCGAGAAGGCGCTCGCCGACGAGGACCCCTGGCGGGGCCTGGTCAGCTGCCTGGAGTCGGCGCTGGGGCTGCAGGCCTTCAACCGCGGCCTGCGCGAAGTGCTGACCAGCGTCTCGGACCCGGAGAGCGTGCTGCGGATCAAGGAGAAGCTCGAGGAGCCGCTGACCCTGCTGGTCCAGCGCGCGCAGGCGGCCGGCGCGCTGCGCGCCGACGTGACCGTCGGCGACTTCAAGGTCCTCACCGTGATGGTCTGCGCCGTCGCCGACCTGGCCGGCGAGACCGCCCCGGAGATCTGGCGCCGGTACCTGGCCCTGCTGCTGCCCGGCCTGCGCCCGGGCAACGACCCGCTGCCGGTCGAGGCGCTCACCCTCGCGCAGCTGGACGCCGCCAGCACGTCCTCCTGCCAGTACCACTGGGGCGGCACCGGGGGCTGACCCGGTCAAGGGTGCGCCGGCAGCGACCGGCGCGCCTCCTCCACGAACGCCGCGGTGAGCACCGCGGCCGCCCGGGCCGGCGTCGCGTCCAGCGGCCCGACCAGCGCCTCGATCCGGTCCAGCCGCTGGTAGAGCGTCTGCCGGCCGATGCCCAGCGCCGCCGCGGTGGCGGTCTTGCTCCCCCACAGCGCGCCGTACGCGGCCAGGGTGTGCAGCAGGTCGCCGCCTCCCTCGGTCAGCCGGCCGAGCACCTCGTCGACGAAGTCGCCCAGCCGCGGGTCGTCGTCCAGCGAGCGGACCAGCCGCTCCACCGCGTGACCCCGCGCGTCGACCACCCCCTCGTCGGCCGCCGGGCGCCGGCTCCACCGGCGCACCGTGCGCACCGCCGTCACCTCGCGGGCCAGGTCGCGGCGCCGCCGGGTGCCCGCGCCCACGCACGCCACCGCGGTGCCGCGCGGCCGGGCGGGCCGGGGCAGGTCGGCCAGCAGCACCGCCCGGGCCCGCTCCAGCTCCGCCGGGACGGCGAACGGCAGCACCGCGAGCAGCTCGTCGCCGGCCACCTGCACCAGCGCCCCAGGTGCGACCCGCCGGACGACCTCGCGGACCGCCCGCAGCCGGTGCCAGTCGCCGCCGATGTCCGCGGAGACCCCCAGGTAGTGGGCGTCCGCGGGCAGCCCGAGCCGGTCCAGGTAGACCTCCACCTGCAGCGCGTCCGCCGACCGGTCCCGGCCGTCGCGGCTGAGCAGGGCGAACAGCTCCGCCGTCAGCCGCTCCTCGATGCTCGGCGGCCGCACCCGCAGCAGGCTGATGGCCAGCACCTCCGGCGCCCGGTCCAGCGCGACGGCGACCGAGTGGATGTCGGCCTCCGCGCGGGCGCGCAGCAGCAGGGTGCCGCAGACCGCCTGCCCGGCGCGCAGCGGCGCGGAGAACGACCCGGCGAACGCGGTGTCGTCGGGCCGGTCGCCGGCGGGGTCGTCGGGTAAGCCGGCGCGGGCGATCTCCCCGCCGTCCAGCCCGACCAGGGTCACGTCGGCCCGGGTCTCCCGGGCGATCACCTCCAGCAGCGGCGTCACGGTGGCCGAACCGCCGGCCAGGTCGGCGAGGCTGACGGACAGTCTGTCCGCCAGCCGCAGTTGGCGCAGGCTGCCGTCGGACAGCCGGGTGTTCACGCTCTGGCAGATCTGCACGAACGGCACCCGCCGCCGCATCGCGACCACCGGCAGCCCGGCCTCGTCGGCCGCCGCGACCACCGCGGGGGGCACCGCCGGCAGCCGGTCGGTCAGCTCCACCGCCAGCCCGGCCACCCCGGCCTCCACCAGCGAGGACACGTACGACCGGCACTCCGCGTCGGTGAGGCCGGCGCCCAGGTTGACGCCCTCCATCAGCACCACCTCACCACCGAGCAGCAGCGGCGCGATGTCCAGCTGCTCGCTGGCGTGCACCCAGCGCACGGTGCGGGACAGGTCCGCGCCGCCGGTCACCACGAGCGGGTCGGTGGCCGCCACGAAGGGGTCGTCGAGCATCTCCGCGACGGTCAGGCCCATGCCGCGGGACCGTACAGAACGTCCACCGCCGAAACGGGGAGTTGACGCCGGGACGACCTGCCGCGAAACGCAACCAACTCACGCTCGACGTCGACGTTCCACCCCCCCCGGCCGAGGAGAGCGCGATGGAGACCCACGGGACGCACGGCACCGACGTCGAGGAGGCGTTGCAGCCGCTGCCCGACGAACGGCGCACCGCACCGGTCAACGGGCAGTTCTGGATCTGGGCCGGCGCGAACATCGCGCCGATCAACTGGGTGCTCGGCGCGCTCGGCGTGACCATGGGCCTCGGGCTCTGGGACACGATGACCGTGCTGGTGCTCGGCAACGTCGTCGGCATGGCCGTGTTCGGCGGCTTCGTGCTGCTGGGCCACCGCACCGGCGCCACCGGGATGGTGATGGCCCGGGCCGCCTTCGGCCGGCGCGGCAACTACCTGCCCGCGGCCATCCAGGCGGGGGTCGTCATCGGCTGGTGCGCGGTCAACACGTGGATCGTGCTCGACCTGGTCGTCGCGCTGCTCGGCAAGCTCGGCGTCGTCGATCCCGACGCCGCCAACGTCGGCTGGAAGATCGGTGTCGCGGCGCTGATCATGGCCGTCCAGGTGGCCATCTCGCTGGCCGGCTACAAGGCGATCGCCGCCTTCGAGCGCTGGACCGTGCCGCCCACCCTGGTGGTGCTCGCGCTGATGTCCTTCTTCGCCTGGGGCTTCCTCGACGTCGACTGGGGCTACGCCGGCCCGGCCGGCAGCGAGCTCACCGGCGGCGCCCGGATCGCCGCGATGTCGATCGTCATGACGGCGATCGGCATCGGCTGGGGCATCACCTGGTTCACCTACGCCGCCGACTACTCGCGCTTCGTCGACCGCCGCGCCCCGCGCCGCAAGCTGTTCCTGGCCAGCGTGCTGGCCCAGTTCATCCCGGTCGTCTGGCTGGGTCTGCTCGGCGCCACGCTGGCCACGAAGAACGGCGGCGTCGACCCCGGGCGGCTCATCGTCGACAACTACGGCGCGCTCGCCGTCCCGGTGCTGCTGCTCGTGCTGCACGGGCCGGTGGCCACCAACGTGCTCAACATCTACTCGTTCAGCATGGCGCTGCAGGCCATGGACGTCGCCCTCCGCCGCCGCACCCTGAACCTGCTGGTCGGCGTGCTGGCCTTCGTCGCCTGCGTCTGGTTCGTCTACCAGGACGACGTCGCCGCGGTGCTGGACGCGTGGCTCGCCGGGCTGGTCGGCTGGGTCGCCCCGTGGGCCGCCGTCGTCGGCGTCCACTACCTGGTCCGCGAGCGCGGCACCCGCGACTTCACCCACCTGTTCGACCCGGTCGGCGGGCGGCGGCTGCCCGACGTCCGCTGGGAGGCGCTGGTCTCCTTCGCCGTCGGCGTGGTGTGCACCTGGCTGTGCCTCAACGGCTCGGTGGCCGCGCTGCAGGGCCCGGTCGCCCGGGCGCTGGACGGCGTCGACCTCTCCTGGCTGGCCGGCGCGGTGACCGCCGGCGCCACCTACGCCCTGCTCACCACCCGCCGCGCGCCGGCGCCGTCGCCGGCACCACCCGTCGTCGAGCCGGCGCCGGTCGAGGCCGTCCGCTCCTGACCACCCGCAGAACCGAGGACACCCCATGCCGCTGTTCATCAAGGACGCGTCCGTCATCACCATGGACGCCGCCACCGGGAGCACCCCGGTCACCCGCAGCATCCGCATCGTCGACGACGTCATCACGGCCGTCGGCACCGGGCTGACCCCCGAGCCCGGCGACACGGTCATCGACGGCAGCGACCGGCTGGTCACCCCCGGCCTGGTCAACGCGCACACCCACTCGTGGGAGACCTTCGCCAAGGGCCGCTACGACAACCTGCCGCTCGAGCTGTGGATGGCGCTCTGCTACCCGATCCTCGGCGACAGCCGGGTCGAGCCCGACCTCGTCCGGTTGCGCTCCACCCTCTTCGCGATGGAGTCGCTCAAGGCCGGCGTCACCACGCTGGTCGACGACGTGCTGGAGACGCCGGACCAGGACGCCGGGCAGCTGGCCGCGGTGTTCGACGCGTACGAGGAGATCGGCGTCCGCGCCAACGTCTCCGGGCACGTGATCAGCAAGCCGTTCATCGACACGCTGCCCTACGTCACCGAGTACCTGCCGCCGTCGGTCGTCGCCGAGGTGCGGGCCGCACCCACCGCCACCACCGACGAGTACCTCGACTTCAGCCGCCAGGCGTTCGCCACCCACCACGGCCGGGCCGGCGGGCGGCTGCGGTACATGGTGGCGCCGTCCGGCCCGCAGCGGGTGGGCGCCGACCTGCTCACCGGCGCCACCGAGCTGGCCCGCGAGTTCGACGCGGAGTGCCACGTCCACGTGCTGGAGACCAAGACCCAGCTGGTCACCGGCCGGGAGTTCTACGGCACCTCCCTGGTGTCGTACATGGACTCCCTCGGCGCGCTGTCGCCGAACACCACCTTCGCGCACGGCATCTGGGTGACCCGCGAGGACCTCGAGCTGGTCGCCGCCGCCGGCACCTCGATCTCGCACAACCCGATCAGCAACCTGAAGCTCGGCTCGGGCATCGCGCCGTGGCGGGCGCTGCACGACGCCGGGGTGAACGTGGGCCTGGGCTCCGACGGCTGCTCCAGCAGCGACTCGCCGCGGATGCTCGACGTCGTCAAGACCGCGGCCCTGCTGCACAAGGTCACCGACGCCGACTTCACCACCTGGCCGACCGTGCACGAGGTGCTCACCGCCGGCACGATCGGCGGCGCGCGCAGCGCGGTGCTCGACCGGGTCACCGGCAGCCTCGAGGTGGGCAAGCAGGCCGACCTGGTCGTCTTCGACCTGGAGACGCTCGCCTTCACGCCCCGGCAGCGGCTGGACCACCAGCTCGTCTACTCGGAGAACGGCTCGTCGATCGACACGGTGGTCGTCGCCGGCCGGGTCGTCGTGCAGGGCGGCCGGATGACGACGGTCGACGAGGCCGCCGTCCGCGCCGAGCTCGCCGGGCAGCTGGAGAAGATCGTCGCCCGGCAGGACGAGCTGGACGCGACGAACGCCGTCCTGCGCGAGCCGTTCGAGGCCATGTACCGCCGGGCGCAGGCGGAGCCCGCACCGGTCGACCGGTTCAGCGGGGGCGGCTGGTTGGTCTGAGCACCCGCCGTCCGGAACGGCCGCTGCGCGCGGGGGAGGGAGGGTGGGATGCTGCCCGGTGTGAGCGAGCCCACCCTCCCCCGCGACCCAGGCGCGCTCGCGGCGGCGCTGGAGACCACCGGCTACCTGCCCGACGAGGGCCTGGCCACCGCCGCCTACCTCGCGCTGGTCATGCACCGGCCGCTGTTCCTCGAGGGCGAGGCGGGCGTCGGCAAGACCGCGCTGGCCCGGGCGCTGGCCGAGGTCACCGGCCGGCCGCTGTACCGGCTGCAGTGCTACGAGGGCCTCGAGGCCACCCACGCGCTCTACGACTGGGACTTCGGCCGGCAGCTGCTGCACCTGCGCGCCGCCGAGGCCGCCCACGCGGCCGGTGACACCGAGGAGCTGGAGGCGTCGCTGTACGACCGGCGGTTCCTGCTGGCCCGCCCGCTGCTGCAGGCGCTGGAGGACTCCCCGTCGGTGCTGCTGGTCGACGAGGTCGACCGCGCGGACGACGAGTTCGAGGCGTTCCTGCTCGAGGTGCTGAGCGACTTCACCATCTCCATCCCCGAGCTCGGCACCGTGCGCGCGGCCACCCCGCCGCTGGTCGTGCTCACCTCCAACCGCACCCGCGAGGTGCACGACGCGCTCAAGCGCCGCTGCCTCTACCACTGGCTGGAGCACCCCGGGTTCGAGCGCGAGGTGGCGATCCTGCGCCGCCGGCTGCCCGACGTGACCGAGACGCTCGCCCGCCAGGTCGCCCGCGCCACCGCCGGGCTGCGCGACCTGGACCTGCTCAAGCCGCCCGGCGTCGCCGAGGCGATGGACTGGGCGTCCGCGCTGCACGCCCTCGGCGCCCGGGAGCTGGACCCCGACATCGCCGCCCGCACGCTGGGCGCCGTGCTCAAGTACCGGGAGGACGGCGAGCGGGTGAAGGCCCTGGCCGCGGGGGCGCTGTTCGGTGGGGCCTGACCGGGCTTCGGAGGCAAAGGAAGCTCTGCACCCGGTTTCGACCCCGAAACAGGGTGCAGAGCTTCCTTTGCCTGAGACCAGGGACGTCGTGCAGACGGTGCTCGGGTTCGCCCGGACGCTGCGGCACGCCGGGGTGGCCGCCTCGCCGGACCGGGTCGAGGCGATGCTCGCCGCGGCCGGGCACCTCGACGTCCTGGACCCCACGGCCGTCTACTGGGCCGGCCGGCTGACGCTCTGCGCCGGCCCCGACGACCTGGACCGCTACGACGCCGCGTTCGCCGCGTACTTCGGCGGCGAGGTGCCGCGCGCCCGCGCCCGCGCCGCGGACGAACCGGTCCGGGTCGCCGCGGTCGCTCCGCTGGCCGACGCCGGGGACGCGGACGGCGCCGACGACGAGCCCACCGAGCTGGCCACCAAGGCCAGCGGCGCGGAGGTGCTGCGGCACCGGGACGTCGGCGAGCTGACCCCCGCCGAGCGCGAGCAGCTGCGCCGGCTGTTCACCCTGCTCGCCCCGGCCACCCCGATGCGGCGGTCGCGGCGGCGCAGCCCGGCCGTGCACGGCGGCATCGACGGCCCGCGCACGGTGCGCCGGGCGCTGCGCACCGGTGGCGAGGTGACCGCGCTGGCCCGGCACCGGGCCCGGCCCCGCCCGCGCCGGGTGGTGCTGCTGATCGACGTCTCCGGCTCGATGAGCCCCTACGCCGACGCGCTGCTGCGGTTCGCGCACGCCGCCGTCCGGGCCCGGCCGGCGTCCACCGAGGTGTTCACGATCGGCACCCGGCTGACCCGGGTCACCCGGGAGCTGCGGCTGCGCGACCCCGACCGGGCGCTGGCCGCCGGCGGGGAGGCGATCCCCGACTGGTCCGGCGGCACCCGGATCGGCGAGGTGCTCAAGGCGTTCCTCGACCGCTGGGGGCAGCGCGGCACCGCCCGCGGCGCCGTGGTCGTGGTGTGCAGCGACGGCTGGGAGCGCGGGGGAGCGGAGCTGCTGGGCGAGCAGATGGCCCGGCTGCACCGGCTCGCGCACGCCGTCGTCTGGGTGAACCCGCACAAGGGGCGGTCGGGGTACGAGCCGCTGACCGCGGGGATGGTCGCCGCGCTGCCGTCGGTCGACCACTTCGTCGCCGGGCACAGCCTGGCGGCGTTCGAGGAGCTGGCCGGGGTGATCACCCGTGCCTAGGTGCTTGAGTGGAGTCCCAGCGCATCGAATTCCGAGCGCTGGGACTCCGCCGGAGAGGTGGCGCGATGCGTGAGGTGCTGGACGACCTGGTCGGCTGGTGGTCGGCGGGGGAGACCGTCGGCGTGGGCACCGTGGTGGGCACCTGGCGCTCGGCGCCGCGGCCGCCGGGTGCGGCGATGCTGGTCGGCCCCGACGGCACCGCGGTGGGCAGCGTGTCCGGCGGCTGCGTCGAGGGCGCGGTCTACGAGGAGGCCAAGGACGTCGTCGCCGGTGGCGAGCCCACCCTGCAGCGCTACGGCGTCAGCGACGACGACGCCTTCGCCGTGGGCCTGACCTGCGGCGGGATCCTCGACGTCTACGTGGAGGCGGTGAACCGGGAGACCTTCCCGGAGCTCGGCGAGGTCGCCGCGTCGGTGGCCGCGCACGAGCCGGTCGCCGTCGTCACCTGCGTCAAGGGCCCGGCCGACCGGCTGGGCCGGCGGATGGTGCTGTGGCCCGACCGGGCGTCGGGCTCGTTCGGCGAGCAGCACCTGGACGGCGCGGTCGCCGACGACGCCCGCGGCCTGCTCGCCGCCGGCCGCACCGCCACCCTCACCTACGGCCACGACGGCGAGCGGCGCGGCGACGACCTGACGCTGTTCGTCTCCTCCTTCGCCCCGCCGGCCCGGATGGTCGTGTTCGGCGCGATCGACTTCGCCGCCGCGGTCGCCCGGGTGGGCTCGTTCCTCGGCTACCGGGTCACCGTCTGCGACGCCCGCCCGGTGTTCGCCACCGCCCGCCGGTTCCCGGACGCCGACGAGGTGGTCGTCGAGTGGCCGCACCGGTACCTGCAGGCCGAGGCCGACGCCGGGCGGATCGACGAGCGCACGGTGCTGTGCGTGCTCACCCACGACCCGAAGTTCGACGTCCCGCTGCTGGAGGTGGCGCTGCGGCTGCCGGTCGCCTACGTCGGCGCGATGGGATCGCGGCGCACGCACGACGAGCGCCTGGACCGGCTGCGCGAGGCCGGGTTGAAGCCGGACGAGCTGGACCGGCTGTCCTCGCCGATCGGCCTGGACCTGGGTGCGCGCACGCCGGAGGAGACCGCGATCTCCATCGCCGCGGAGGTCATCGCCGGTCGCTGGGGTGGCACCGGTGAGCGGCTGACCGGGGTCGACGGCCCGATCCACCGGACGGCGGACCGCTGAGCGGGCTGTCGCACTGCTACGACGTCGAGGTCGTCGGGCTGCTCGCCGCGCCGGAGCACCGCTACGACGGCCGCCCGGACGCCGCGGTGGCCGCGCTGCCCGTCGAGCGCCGGGACCGGATCGAGGTGCGCGCCGGGCTCGGCGTGGTCGGCGACCGCTACTTCGGCCGCCCCGCGCACCGCGACGCGTCGGTGACCGTGCTCGCCGTGGAGTCGCTGGAGGCGCTGGCCGCGGAGCTCGGCAGCGGACCGCTCGACCCGCTGGCCCCGCGGCGCAACGTCGTCCTGCGCGGCGCGGAGGTCGAGGCGCTGCGCGGGCAGCTGTTCGGCCTGGACACCGGGGGTGGTGAGGTGGTGCTCGCCGGCGGGCGGCCGGCGAACCCCTGCGCCTGGATGGACCTGGTGCTGGCGCCCGGGGCGCACCGCGGGCTGCGCGGCCGGGGCGGGGTGCGCTGCGCGCCGCGCACGGACGGCGTGCTGACGCTGGGTCCCGCGGTGCTCCGGTCCGCGGTACCGCTGGACCCCGCCCGGGCCGGGCTCGCCGTCCGCCCCGCTCTCCGGTCACGCTGAGGTCACGTTCGGCTGCGTATCGGCGACGCTCCGTTGTCGTCGGTCATCATCGAGGAGCCGCCACGCCCGGACCCGGGGCGGCGACGTCCACGGATGGAGATCCATGCGCACCACGACCCTGCACCTCCGGGGCATCGCCGTCGCCGGCCTCGCCGCCGTGCTGCTCACCGCCTGCGGGGGGAGCGGCGACAGCGACCGGGCCGCCGGCGCCGGCGGCTCGTCGAGCGCGAGCACGTCGGCGCAGAGCGGGCTGGCCGGCAAGACCGGCCCCGAGGTCGCCGCAGCCGCCGCCGACGCGCTGGCCGGCGTCGACGCCGTGCACGTCACCGGCACCGGTACCGAGGCCGGCCAGCAGGTGACGCTGGACCTGCAGCTGCAGGGCTCCGACCTCAGCGGCACCATCGCCACCGCCGGCCAGACGGTGCAGATCATCTCCACCGGCGGGCAGACCTACGCCCAGGCGCCCGCGGCCTTCTGGAGCTCGCAGGGCATCCCGGCCGAGGCCGCCGGCCAGCTCGACGGCCGGTGGGTGGCGCTGCCCGCCGAGGTCGGCGACGAGCTCAGCGGCTTCTCGCTGGCGGACCTCGCCGACGAGCTGCGCCACCCCAGCGACGGGGAGGTGCAGCAGGAGGTCACCACCGGCCAGGTCGACGGCCAGGACGTCGTGGTGGTCACCCAGGCCGACGGCAGCGCGCTGAGCGTGGCGGCCACCGGCACGCCCTACCCGCTGCAGATCGACAACAAGGGCGACGAGGCCAGCTCGCTGACCCTGCGCGACTTCGGGAAGAAGCAGACCATCGCCGCGCCGCCGTCGCCGCTGGACTTCACCGCGGGCGCCTGACGGCCACCGGGCCGGCCCGCCGGGCGCACACCCGGCGGGTCAGCCCGACAACGAAGGCCCGTTGAGGTCGATCGCCCGGTCGTAGGCCACCTGCCGGGCCGCGCTGAACCGCTCGTGCCAGTCCGGCGCGCCGTCGGGGATCTCCTCGACGACCGTCTCGCCGAGCACCCGGGTCTGCCCGTCGGGCAGCCGCGCGACCTTCCGGACGACGACCCGGGTCACCCCGCCGACCGCCTCGTGCGCGTCCTCCCAGCGGGCCGCCGCCTCCGCCGCGGGCCACCGGCGGGACGGGCGGTCCTGCCACGCCTGCCAGGCGACGACCGCGAGCACGACGAGGATGCCGAGGACCACCAGGTCGAGCAGGACCATCGCGCGTGCCTCACTGTCCGGTGACGCTGAAGCCGTTGCCCGGCGCGTAGGTCGTCAGCCCCTGCGGGAGGGCCTTGAGGACGTCGATCTGCGCGCAGGTCGGACAGCCGTTGTACCCGCTCTGCCGCGCGGTGTCCGCCTGCGCGTCGATCTGGGCGCGCTGCAGCGCGGCCTGCGACTCGGTGACCCCGGCGAACGCTGCCTGCGCCTTGTTGATCGCCTCCTGCACGTTCGAGGGCAGGTCGACCTTGCTGAGCACGAACCGCGGGTGGATGAGGATCGGCACGCCCAGCACGTCGTCGACGTCCTTGGTGAACCCGTCGTTGACCGCCTGCTGGACGTTGTTGATCGTCTGGTTGCCGTTCGCGTTCGGGTCGACGACCGCGGCGGCCGCCGCCTGCGCGCTGGAGTTGGCCGCCAGCGAGCAGGACGCCACCAGGTCGGCGCACTCGACGTCGCCGATCTCCTGCCGCAGCACGTTCTGCACCAGGTTGCCGAGGGTGAAGTTGAGGAACGCGCTCCAGCCCTGCTCGCTCTCCCAGGCGTAGGTGGCGTCGCCGTGGGCGTCGGGGTAGGTGCGGGTGCCGTACTTGTCGTCGAAGGCCCGCAGCACGTCGGCGTCGGTGTAGTTGACGTCGAAGTAGAAGGTGCCCTCCACGCCGACCAGGACGCCGTCCTTGGTCGGCACGTTGATCACCTCGTTGGAGTCGGCGTTCTTCGACCCGCTCACCTTGAAGTTCCGCTGGGTCGACGGGTACGGGTGCTCGTCGGAGAACAGCCCCGTCGAGGTCAGCCCGGAGTTGGGCTGGATCACCTGGCGGATGCTGTTGTCGTCGAACGGGCCGCCGTTGCGCACCACGATCACGTGACCGCCGTCGGCCTTGGTGAACCCCGCCGCGTAGGCGGTGCCCGGGACGACGCCGCCGAGCACGACGACCAGCGCCGCGACGAGCCCGACGAGCAGCCGGCGGCGCCGGGACCGGCGGGCCGGGGTGGTGGTCGACGTCTCGGGCACGGGCTCTCCTGCAGGTCAGGGCGCTGGTGGGGCAGCGGAGCCTACGACGGGCCGGGCCCGGCGCACCGGCGCCGGGCCCGGACGTCACCCGAGCAGGTCACGGACGGCGGCCGGCGCCTGGGACGGCCGGTGCAGCGGTACCGCCCGCCCGCCGCCCGCGGCGGCCAGCGCGGCGCAGTTGCCGACCGACTCCGGCGCCGCGGACAGGCCGAGCACGTGCAGCCGGGCGCCGCCGCGGGCCAGCGCGGCGGCCGCCGGGCGCGGGTCGGGGCTGTCGGTGGGCATCCCGTCGGACAGCAGCAGCACGTCGCGCTCGGCGGTGCGGGTGGCCGCCAGCTGGCCGGCCGCCGAGCGCAGCGCCAGGTCCAGGTCGGTGGTGCCGCCGCCGCGCAGGTCGAGCAGCCGGTCCACGACCTGCTGGGTGCGGGGCAGCGCCGACAGCGGTTGCAGGAGCACCGCGGTCGACCAGAAGGCGATCACCGCCAGCTCGTCGCCCGGCCGCATCCGCTGGGTGAGGGCGGCCGCGGTGAGCACCGCGGCGGTCAGCTCGTCGCCGGTGACCGATCCGGAGGCGTCGACCAGCAGCACGCAGGCCCGGCCGGTCGCCCGCCAGCCGCGGGTGTGCAGGTGCTCGGCCCGCCAGTGCGGCTCGGCGCCGCGGGCGGCCAGCGTGGCGTCCAGGTCGACGTCGGAGCCGGTGGGGTCCTGGCGGGTGACCACCCGGCGGCTGCCCGGCCGGTCGGGCCGCCCGGTGCGCGGCGCGGTCACCGGCAGCCGGGCCGCCAGGGCCCGGGCGGCGGCCCGCAGCGCGGGGTCCAGCGCCTGGCCCAGCGCGGTCAGCAGCCGGGCGGCGGCGTCGGGGTCGCGGGCGGCCAGGTCGGCCAGCGCGGTCTGGTCGAGCTCGCCCAGCTGCGGGCTGACCTGGTCGAAGTCCTGGTGGGCGCGGGCCAGCTCGGCGCGGCCGGCCTTCCGGGTGGGCGTCTGGCGCAGCAGCCGGTCGACGTCCTCCTGGTCGCGCACCAGCGACGGCTGGGTGGGGCGCCGGCCCGGCGGCTCGGCCAGCCCGGCGCCGGGCACCGGCGGCGGGGCGTCGTCGTCCGGCGCGGGGGCCGGGTCCGGCGGGTCGGCGGGGTCCTCGGCAGCAGGGTCCTCGGCAGCGGGGTCCTCGGCAGCAGGGTCCTCAGCGGTCGGGTCTGCGGCGTCGTCGGACGCGCCGGGCGGCGGGGCGGCGTCGCCCGGTGGCTCGTCGTCCGCCGGGCTCAGGCTTTTCCCGGCTCCTCACCGGCCCGCCGCCAGATGTCGAGCACCACCTGCTCGACCGGGCGGGCGACGCCGTCGCCCAGCGTCACCTTGCCGGTGAGGGCGGCCAGCGCGGCGTCCTCGCCGACCGAGTCGTCGGCGCCGCCGCGCACGGTGGCGAGCTCGCCGGCGATGAGCACGGTGTCGATGGCTCCGCGCACCGACGCGCCGATGCGCAGCTCCGGGTGGTCGCGGGTGCTGCGCACCGCCCGGACGGCGCGGGCGACCAGCGCCGCCGGCCCGCCGCTGGCCGCGGCCACCACGGCCCGCTCGGCGTCCTCGTCCTGGTAGCCCATCGCCACTCGGCAGGAGCGGTCGTACAGCGCCGGGGTGATCCGGGCGGTGCCCACGGCGTCGAACGGGTTCATCGCCGCGACCAGCCGGAACGTCGGCCGGGCCGGCACCCGGCCGTACCGCGGCACGTGCATCTCGCGCTCGGAGAGCACCCCGAGCAGCACGTTCATCGTCTCCTCGGGGACCCGGTTGAACTCCTCCACGTAGAGCAGCGCGCCCTCGGTCATCGCCCGGGTGAGCGGGCCGGGCACGAAGTTCTCCGGGCGGTAGTCCTCGACCAGCACCCGGGAGGCGTCGTGGTGGCCGATCAGCCGGGTCGGGGTCAGCTCCGCGTTGCCCTCCACCAGCACCAGCGGCACGCCGGCGCCGTCGGCCAGCGCCCGCAGCAGCGTCGTCTTGCCGGTGCCCGGCGGGCCCTCCAGGACGACGTTGCGGCCGGCCGACAGCGCGGCCGCGACCACCTCGGCCTCCCGCACCCGCGACACGACGCGCTCGCGGGCGGTGCGCACCATGCCGACGGCGTCGAGCGCGGCGGCCGTGCCCACGGCGGGGGCGGGAGCCGAGGTCGTCATCAGTCGAAGGCCAGCACGCCGCGGATGTTCTTGCCGGCGTGCATGTCCTCGTAGCCGGTGTTGATGTCGTCGAGGGAGTACCGGTTGGTGATCAGGCCGTCGAGCTTGAGGTGGCCCTCCTGCCACAGCCGGATCATCCGCGGGATGTCGGTGGTCGGGTTCTGGTCGCCGAACAGCGCGCCCTTGATCTCCTTGCCGAACAGCGTGAAGTCCATCGAGGAGATCGGCAGGCCCACGGCCGACACCGGGCCGAGCCCGGTGACCACCACGACGCCGGCCTTGCGGACGGCGTTCAGCGCCTGCGCGACGTGCTCGCCGGTGGTGACGCCCACGGTGACCAGCGCCTTGTCCGCGCCCTGGCCGTTGGTGACGCTGCGGGCGAAGTCGGCGGCCTCGGCGATGTCGCCGAAGGCGTGGGTGGCGCCGAACTCGCGGGCCTTCTCCTGCTTGAACGGCACCGGGTCGACGGCGATGACGTGGCTGGCCCCGGCGAACGCCGCGCCCTGCACGGCGTTGATGCCGATGCCGCCGATGCCCATCACGATCACCGTCTCGCCCGGCTCGACCGCCCCGGCCTGGGTGGCGGTGCCGAACCCGGTGCCCACGCCGCAGGAGACCAGCGCGGCGACGTCCATCGGCACGTCGGGGGAGATCTTCACCGCCGACCGGACGTCGATCGTGGTCAGCTCGCTGAAGCTGCCCAGGCCGCACATCTGGCCGGCGCGGGTGCCGTCGGTCAGCCCCATCCGGAAGCTCTCCGGGTCGTCCCAGCGGGAGCCGATGCCGATGTTGGCGCCGGAGTCGCACAGGTACTGCTTGCCGGTGGCGCACCAGCGGCAGCGCCCGCAGGCCGGCAGGAAGGAGAAGACGACGTGGTCGCCCTCGGCGATGTCGCGCACCCCCGGCCCGACCGCGGTGACCACGCCGGCGCCCTCGTGGCCGCCGACGATCGGGTAGTGGCCCTGGGGCATGTCGCCGGTGGCGATGTGGTCGTCGGAGTGGCACAGGCCGGCGACGGCCAGCTTCACCTGGATCTCGCCGACCTGCGGGTCGTCGGCGAGCAGGTCGGTGACCTCCCACTTGCCGGGGGCGGAGCGCAGGACGGCGCCACGGGTGGGCACGGGCACGGGGACTCCCTCGTCGCAGTGCACCGGGGGCTCGTCGTCGAGGGCCCCGGTCGTCGGGGCGGCATCGCCCCGTCGTCCGCACGCTATGGCAGGCGTCACACCTCGGGAAGCGGTCTTCCGCAGGCAGGGAAGTCGCTGGTCGGCGGGGTGGCCGGGCGGGGGGTCAGACGAGGTCGGTGACGACGCGGTCCCGGCCGGTGCGCTTGGCCCGGTAGAGGCAGGCGTCGGCCCGGCCGAGCAGCTGCGCGGCGTCGGGCTGCTGCCAGGCCGGCCCGCTGGCCGCGCCGATGCTGGCGGTGACCGGCAGCGCGCCGGTCAGCTCGGTCCAGGGGTGGGCGGCGATCGCGCGGCGCAGCGCGTCCAGCCGGCCGGTGGTGGTCTCCCGGTCGCCGTCGCCGAGCACCAGCAGGAACTCCTCCCCGCCCATCCGGGCGGCGAACGAGCCCTCGGGGCCCGCGGCGGAGGCGTCGTCCACCAGGCGGGCGACCGCGCGCAGCACCTCGTCGCCGACGTCGTGCGAGCACGTGTCGTTGACCCGCTTGAAGTGGTCGAGGTCCAGCAGCGCGACGGTGGCGGTGGCCCGGCCACCGGCGCTCGCGGCGAGCAGCCGGGGGAGCTCCTCGTCGACGAAGCGGCGGTTGTACAGGCCGGTCAGCGGGTCGCGCAGCGACAGCTCGCGGTAGCGGCGGCTCTGCCGGCGGGCCTCGGTGGCCTCGTAGACGGCCTGCAGCGTGCGGGCGCGCGCGTCGCGCTCGTCGGACTGCAGCTGCATCGCCTCGCGGGCGTAGGCCTTGTGCTCCTCGTACGCGCTGCGGAAGTCGCCGGTGGCCGCGTGCAGCTCGGCCTGCTCCTGCCGGGCGTGCACCCGGATGGTGCCCAGGCCCAGCTCCTCGCAGATGCGCACGCAGGCGGCCAGCGTCTCCTGCGCCTGGCCCAGCCGGCCCAGCCGGCGCTGCACCTCGGCGAGGGTGAGCAGGCAGTCGGCCCCGGCGTCGCCGTCGGAGGAGGCGCGCTGCAGCGTGGGGTCCAGCCCCGGCTGCAGCACCTGCTCGGCCTCCTCGAGGCGGCCCAGCCGCATGAGCGTGCGCGCGACGGTGTCCAGCCGGCCCACGTGGAGGGAGCGGCCGGCGGCCGCGGACAGCTCCTGGAGCTGGGTGCTCAGCGCCAGCGCCGCCTCGGCGTCGCCGTGCTGCGCCTCGACGTAGGCCCAGTTGTTGACCACGACGAGCTGCCGGTCGACGTCGCCGAGCCGCTCGGCCAGCCGCAGGGCCGCCGGGTAGCGCTCGCGGGCCGCGGCCAGGTCGCCGTTGAGACCCAGGCAGTCGGCCAGCCGGCAGAGGTGGTCGAAGCGCAGCGGGCCGGGGGCGGACTCGGGGAGCAGCTCGACGGCCCGCACCGAGTGCTCCAGCGCCAGCGACAGGTCGCCGAGGTCGAGGAAGACCGCCTGCAGCACGTAGTGGCCGCGGGCGAGGAGGTGGGTGGAGCCCTGCTCCGTGGCCCACTTGAGCACCTGCTGGGCCAGCCGCCCGGCGTCCGAGAGCCGACCGCGGCGCTGCAGGACCTCGGCCTGCACCAGCTGGGCGCGCCGCTCGAGCTCGGTCAGGCCGGCGGCGCGGGCCGCGGCCAGTGCCGCGTCGGCGCGCACGGAGGCGCCGTCGCGGTCGAACCGCGGCAGCGTCTCCAGCTCGGCGACCTCGGCCTCGAGCAGGGCGCGCGCGGGATCGGCCGGCCGGCTGCGCCGACCGCCCGGGGCGTCGTCGCCCGCTCTCACCGCCACCGTGGACACGGTGCTCCATCGGCAGCTCCGGCGCACGGTCGGACCCGGCGACCAGGAGTTCCCCTCAAGGGGTGACCCGCCCGTCGGGGAGACTGCACGGCGTGACGGTGGTGGTGGTCGGCGCCGGCCCGGTCGGCGTGACCGCCGCGCTGCTGCTCGCCCGCCGCGGCGTCCAGGTCGTCGTGCTGGACCGGCACCCGGCGGTCTACCCGCAGCCGCGGGCGGTGCACCTGGACGACGAGTGCCTGCGGGTGCTGCAGGACGCCGGGGTGGCCGACGCGTTCACCGCGATCAGCCGGCCGATGGCGGGCCTGCGCCTGGTCGACGGCGCCGGGCGCACGCTGGCCGAGTTCCCCCGGGGCAGCGGCCGCTCGGGCTGGCCGGAGGGGTCGATGTTCACCCAGCCCGACCTGGAGGTGCTGCTCCGCGACGCGCTGGCCGCCGAGCCCGCGGCGGTGCTGCGCGGCGGGGTAGAGGTGCTGGACGTCGAGGTGTTGCACGTGGAACAGCCCGGTGGACCGGTCCGTCTCACGCTGGCCGACCGGGCGACCGGGGCGCGCGAGGTGCTGACCGCGGAGGCCGTGCTCGGCTGCGACGGGGCGCGCAGCGTCGTCCGCCGGTCGATCGGCGCGCGGATGCGCGACCTGGGCCCGGCCGAGCGCTGGCTGGTCGTGGACCTGGTGGCCGCCGGCCCGCTGGACGTGTGGCCCGGGGTGCTGCAGGTGTGCGACCCGCACCGGCCGGCCACCTTCATGCCGGTCGCCGGTGACCGGTACCGCGCCGAGTTCCGGCTGCTGGCCGGTGAGACCGCCGCCGACCTGGACCTGCCGGTGCTGCTGGGCCGGTTCGGCGTCGCCGGCGCCGAGGTCGTCCGCGCGGCCGAGTACACCTACGCCGCCCAGGTGGCCGACCGCTGGCGGTCCGGCCGGGTGCTGCTGTGCGGCGACGCCGCGCACCTCACCCCGCCGTTCATCGGCCAGGGCCTGGGTCTGGGCCTGCGGGACGCCCACCAGCTCAGCTGGAAGCTCGCCGCCGTGCTCGCCGGGGCGGACGACGCGCTGCTGGACACCCACCAGGCCGAGCGGGCCCCGCACGCCCGGGCGCTGGTGCGGCTGGCGGTGCTGCTCGGCCGGCTGATGACCGGCGGCGGCGACCCGGCGGCGGTCGTCCGCCGGGTGGTGCTGGCCGGGGTGCAGGCCACGCCGGGGCTGTCGGCGTTCGCCTCCTCCAGCCGGACCCCGCCGCTGCGGCCGGGTCCGCTGGTGCGCCGGCCCCGGTTCGCGCCGGGCTCGCCGGTCGGTGCGCTGCTGCCGCAGTTCCCGGTGGCCGGGCCGGGCCGGCTGGACGACGTCCTCGGCGACGGCTGGGCGGTGCTGAGCAGCGGCCGGGCCCCGGCGGGCTGGCCGGGCCGGGTGCTGCACGCCGGCGAGGTGGGCTCGCCCGAGCTGGTGCGGTGGCTGCGCGGGCGGTCGGTGCTGGTGCGGCCGGACCGGGTGGTGGCCGCCGTTCTTCGAGCGCCCGCGTCAGCCGATCACAGCATCTATTCCCAGAATGGCGATTGACCCGCAACGGGGATAGGCATTGCGGCATGTCGATCGACCCGGTCGGCGTTCCGCGTGCAGGATGTTGGAATGCAACGTTGGGTCGGGGACTGGGGTTCCCTAATCACGCTCGTCAGCACGCTAGTCTTGTTGGGGGTAACCACCTGGTACGCCTTCCTCACTCGGCAAGTAGCCGAGGCGAACGCGGCGTCCGCCGAGCAAGCACGCATAGCTGCAGAGGCGAGCCTCGCGGCGGTTGCGGCCACTGAAGCATCCGTCGAGGTGGAGTTCGGTGTGGAGCCCCGATTGGGTACCACGCTAGGAAAAGTCCGGGATCTGCTTGAGCAGGCGAAGGCGTCGGGTAGCCCCGATCCGGATGCAACGATCGATCTCACGCCGGTTATGCGCTTTTCGGGCGTCGACATCACCGGTCGCGGTGCGGCCGTCTATGTTCATGCCTGTCGACTTGATTCCGTTGGGCGGCGGAGTTCGGACGACGCCCGATTCACGGAAAGCGTGCGCGATCAGGTGGCACTCAACCCGCCGAGCGAGGTTCCCCACCGATTGCACAAGGGAGAACTCATGTCTTTCTCCTTGGATCCCGACCAGCCCGCCGACAAGCTCGTCGAGCTCAAGACAACTATTTTCTACAGCTTCGCCTCAGAGGGGGCGCAGTACGCTCGGCAAGTCAGCTGGACCAGTTCCAAGCGCTCAGGTGGAGCTGCGGAGTAGGCGTCCAACGGCAGGCGGTGCTGGTGCGCCCGGACCGGGTGGTGGCCGCCGTCGCCCGGTGACGGAGGATCGGCGGGTGCCCCTCGACGTCGCCGCCGTCCGCTCGTCCTTCCCGGCCCTGCGGGCCGGTGCCGCGCACTTCGACGGGCCGGGTGGCTCGCAGGTGCCCGAGCCGGTCGCCCGGGCGGTGGCCGCGACGCTGACCGCGCCGATCGCCAACCGCGGCACCGTGACCCCGGCGGCCCGGTTCGCCGACGAGGTCGTCCGCTCGGCGCGGCAGGCGGTGGCCGACCTGACCGGCGGCGACCCGGGCGGCGTCGTCTTCGGGCGCAGCGCCACCGCGCTGACCTACGAGTTCTCCCGGGTGCTGGCCGCGGGCTGGGGACCCGGCGACGAGGTGGTGGTCACCCGGCTCGACCACGACGCCAACGTGCGGCCGTGGGTGCAGGCCGCCGTGGCACGGGGCGCCACGGTGCGCTGGGCGGACTTCGACCCGGCCACCGGTGAGCTCGACCCCGCGGCGGTCGGCGCCCTGCTGTCCGGCCGCACCCGGCTGGTCGCGGTCACCGGCGCGTCCAACCTGATCGGCACCCGCCCGGACGTCGCCGCGATCAGCGCGCTCGCCCACGACGCCGGCGCGCTGGTGTGGGTGGACGGCGTGCACCTCACCGCGCACGCCCCGGTCGACGTCGCGGCGCTGGGAGCGGACCTCTACGTCTGCTCGCCGTACAAGTTCCTCGGCCCGCACCTGGGCTGCCTGGTCGCCGCGCCCGCGCTGCTGGAGACGCTGCACCCGGACAAGCTGCTGCCCTCGACCGACGCCGTCCCCGAGCGGTTCGAGCTGGGCACCCTGCCCTACGAGCTGCTCGCCGGCACCACCGCGGCCATCGACTTCCTCGCCGGCCTGGCCGGCGCGGAGGGCGACCGGCGGGCCCGGCTGCTGACCGCGCTGGCCGTCGTCGAGGAGCACGAGGACCGGCTGCGCGAGCGGATCGAGGAGGGCGTCGCCGCGCTGCCCGGCGTGACCGTGTGGTCCCGGGCCGCCCACCGCACCCCCACGCTGCTGCTCACCTTCGCCGGCCGGTCCGCCGCCGACGCCTCAGCCCTGCTCGCCGACCGCGGCGTGAACGCCCCGGCCGGCAGCTTCTACGCCATCGAGGCGTCCCGGCACCTGGGGCTCGGCGACGACGGCGGGCTGCGCGTGGGGCTCGCGCCGTACAACGACGACGCGGACGTCGACCGGCTGCTGGACGGCCTGCGCGCGTTCACCGCCGGCTGAGTGGAGTCCCAGCGCTCGGGAGACGATGCGCTGGGACTCCACTCACCTCTCGGCGATGCGCTTGATCGCGGCGAGGGTGGCCGGGATGCCCTCGTGGGCGGCGCGGGTGCGGTCGGCGACCTGCGCCGCGGCCTGGTCGCCGTAGCGCTCGGCGAACAGCTGCTGCCCGGCGGGGAGGAACTCCCACGACTCGGTCAGCCGGGTGCCCCCGGCCGCCGGCTCCATCGTGAAGCCCCAGCGCACCAGCCGGCCGCCGACCAGCCAGGCGAACTCCCGCCCCCGCTCGGCGGCGACCACCTGGCTGCGGGTCTCCCAGGTGCGGCCGGGCACCTCGTTGCGGCCGGTGAACCAGTCACCGACCTGCCCGTCCGCGCCCTCGTCCCACCAGCAGCCGGTGCACACCGGGCTCCACTCGCCGGTCCGGGTCACGTCGGAGACCAGGTCGTACAGGGCGTCGGCGGTGGTGGCGACGACGATCGAGTCGGCGTGCGTCAGGCTCTCGGTCACCGGGGCAGTCTGCTACCGGTGCCCGCGGCGGCTGCCCCCGTGCCCTGCCCCGAGCTGCCCCGATCGCCGCCCGCCCGGCGGTCCGGCAGAACCGGACAGGCCCGTTTCCGTGCGTGGACCGGCCCGGGGCGGGTAGCTGGCCTCACATCGGATCGCGCACCACCCGCGCCCGTCCTCGACCCCAGGAGTCCCGATGGCCCGCAACACGCTCTCCCGCTCACTGCACGACGTCGGCCTCGCCGCCTGGTTCGGCGGCACGCTCGCCAATGCCGTGGCGCTCAACCCCGCCTCCGCCGAGGCCGGCAGCGACTCCCGCACCGGCGCCATCGCCAACGCCGGCTGGGACCGCTGGACGCCGGTGAACGCCGCCGCGATCGGCGCCCACCTGGTCGGCAGCGTCGGCCAGCTGATCGGCAACCGCGGGCGGGTGGCGCAGCAGCAGGGCGCCGGCTCGCTCTCGGTGCTCAAGACCGCGCTCACCGCCGCTGCGCTCGGCGTCACCGCCTACAGCCGGGTGCTCGGCCAGCGGGTCTCGCAGGGCGGGGCCACCCCGTCGAAGAAGGCCACCAAGCCCTCGAAGCGGGCGAAGGCCGACATCGCGGTGGCCCAGGCGCAGCTGGACAGCCTGCAGTGGGTCGTGCCTGCGCTGACCGGTGCGCTGGTGGTCGTCAGCTCCTACGCCGGCGAGCAGCAGCGGGCGTCCGAGGTGCTGCGCGGGGTGGCCCAGAAGGGCAGCTGACCTCCGCAGCGGAGTGCCACGGGCGGGGTTCCCGCGCCCGGGCACTCCACTGCGTCAGCGCAGGGCCGGGAAGCCGCCGGCCAGCTCGGCGAAGGCGCGGTGCAGCGCGGTGGCCGGCGAGGGCTCGTCGTCGGCCAGCCACGCCTCGAACGCCGCGGTCGCGGCCGCGCGGGTGGTGGTCGCGACCAGCCGGGGCAGCAGGTCGCCGGGCCGCCCGCCGGTCCGGTCCGCCACGTGCTCGGCGACCACCCGGTCGACCTCGGCGTAGCGCACCTGGGAGTGCGCCTGCAGCGCGGGCTCGGTGAGGATCAGCCGCAGCCGCTGGCGCAGCAGCGGCAGGTCATCGGGCCCGTAGTCGTTCACCTCGACGTAGGCCGCGCAGATCGAGGTCAGCACCGGCTGCCCGGCCGGGGTGGCCGACAGCAGGTCGGCCAGCCGGCGCACGTGCCCGCCGAAGTCACCCCACACCGCGTCGGCCTTGGTCGGGAAGCAGCGGAAGAACGTCCGCCGGCTGATGCCCGCGGCGTCGGCCACGTCCTCGGCCGGCACGGCCTCGAAGCCGTGCCGGGTGAACAGCTCGAGCGCGGCCCGCTCGATCCGTGCGCGGGTGAGGTCCCGCGGGCCGGTGGCCAGGGTCTCGGTCACCGCTCCATCCTGCCGCCGGTCGGCGCCGTCCCCGCGTGTCCTCCGCCTGACGGAAGACGTCGTTGCCTGGTGGCACGCAGTGTCACTAACGTCGCGGGCGTCCGTGACCCAGCTCACTCCGGAGGCACCATGGCCGAGACCCTCGACACCGACGTCCGCACCGAGGCCCCCAGCGCCGAGGAGGCCCTCGTCGAGGAGTCCCTCGTCGAGGAGGTCTCGATCGACGGCATGTGCGGCGTCTACTGAGCCGGCGGCCGTACCGATCATGACCACCCCCGCTCCGGCCGCAGCCGTGTCCGACACCGCCGGTTTCGACCCCTCGCAGGCCTGGCGTCGTGCCCGGTCGGTCGCGCTGCGGCCGGAGCCGTTCGGCGCGCTGGCCTACCACTTCGGCAACCGCAAGCTCTCGTTCCTGAAGTCCAAGCAGCTCGTGCGGGTGGTCGAGTCGCTGGCCGACCACCCCAGCGCCGTGCAGACGCTGGTCGCCTGCGACGTCCCCGAGGCGCAGCACCCCGCCTACGTGAAGGCGCTGGCCGACCTGGCCCGCTCGCAGATGATCGAGAGGAACCCCGCGTGACCGCCGTCCTGCCGTCCCGCCCCGTGGCACCCCCGCGCCCGACCGGTGGCCGCCTGGTCGACCAGTTCGAGTACGGGCTGGACGCCCCGATCTGCCTGACCTGGGAGCTCACCTACGCCTGCAACCTGGCGTGCGTGCACTGCCTGTCGTCCTCCGGACGGCGCGACCCGCGTGAGCTGACCACGGCCGAGGCCGAGGGCGTGATCGACGAGCTGCAGCGGATGCAGGTGTTCTACGTGAACATCGGCGGCGGCGAGCCCACCGTGCGGCCCGACTTCTGGCACCTGCTCGACTACGCGGTCGACCACAACGTGGGCGTCAAGTTCTCCACCAACGGCGTGAAGCTGGACAAGAAGCACGCCGCCCGGGTCGCCGCCACCGACTACGTCGACGTGCAGATCTCCCTGGACGGCGCGACCGCCGAGGTCAACGACCGGGTCCGCGGCGCCGGCTCGTTCGCCACCGCCACCCGCGCGCTGGAGAACCTGGCCGAGGCCGGGATGAAGGACTTCAAGGTCTCCGTGGTGGTCACCCGGGAGAACGCCGGGCAGCTCGACGAGTTCAAGGCCCTCACCGACCGCTACGGCGCCCAGCTGCGGATCACCCGGCTGCGACCGTCCGGCCGCGGGGCCGACGTCTGGGACCAGCTGCACCCCACCCAGGCCCAGCAGCGCGACCTCTACCAGTGGCTGCTGGCCAACGGCGACGGCGTGCTGACCGGCGACTCGTTCTTCCACCTGTCCGCGTTCGGTGAGGCCCTGCCGGGGCTGAACCTGTGCGGCGCGGGCCGGGTGGTCTGCCTGATCGACCCGGTCGGCGACGTCTACGCCTGCCCGTTCGCCATCCACGAGAACTTCCTCGCCGGCAACATCCGCAACGAGGGCGGCTTCCAGCGGGTGTGGCAGCAGTCGGACCTGTTCCAGGACCTGCGCAGCCCGCAGACCGGCGGCGCCTGCACCAAGTGCGCGCACTTCGACGCCTGCCGCGGCGGCTGCATGGCGGCCAAGTTCTTCACCGGTCTGCCGCTGGACGGGCCCGACCCGGAGTGCGTGCAGGGGTACGGCGAGTCGGCGCTGGCCGCCCGCGACGACGCGACGGTCAAGCCGAAGAGCCACCTCGACCACTCGCACACCGGCCCGGTGCGCGGGCAGCCGACCCTGCTGGGCATGCCCGCCATCCCCGCCAAGATCTGCGACGAGTCGCCGCTGGCCGGCCTGCAGCTGGGCTGAGACAACGGACGGCCGGGAGGAGGGCTCGATGACCACCACGTCACCGACCTGCTCCCGGCCGTCCGCCGTGCTCGTCCCCTGCTCCTCCCTCGTCGACTGGTTCCGCCTCGGTCCTGCCGCCTGGCACCCCTGACCGGCGCTCCCTGCGGTCGCCGCCTCCCGCGGCGAGCCGTCTCCCACGTCCCGGCCGCCGTCCGCGCTGCCGGGAGCACGGCCCGGCCGCGCGCCGCACGGCCGGGGACCACCGCACGGGGGATCGCTGAGAGGAAGCAGGAATGGGCAAGCTCGAGGGCAAGGTCGCCTTCATCACCGGCGCGGCCCGCGGCCAGGGCCGCAGCCACGCCGTACGCCTGGCGCAGGAGGGCGCCGACATCATCGCCGTCGACCTGTGCGCGCAGATCGACTCCGTCGCCTACCCGATGGCGACGCCGGAGGACCTCCAGGAGACGGTCAAGGAGGTCGAGGCGCTGGACCGGCGGATCGTCGCCACCCAGGCCGACGTCCGCGACGCGGCGGCCCTGCAGGCCGCGGTCCGGGACGGCGTCGCGCAGCTCGGCCGGCTGGACATCGTGCTGGCCAACGCCGGCATCGCGCCCATGGGGGAGGGCAGCGAGACCCCGCAGGCGTGGCAGGACGTCATCGACGTCAACCTCACCGGCGTCTGGAACACCGTGCACGCCGCGGTGCCCACCATGATCGAGCAGGGCGACGGCGGGGCGATCGTGCTGACCAGCTCGACCGCGGGGCTCAAGGGCATCGGCGGTGACAGCCCCGGCGGCGAGGGTTACACCGCGGCCAAGCACGGCGTGGTGGGGCTGATGCGCACCTTCGCCAACACCCTGGCCCAGCACCGGATCCGGGTGAACACCGTGCACCCGACCGGCGTCAACACGCCCATGGTGGTCAACCCGGTGATGGAGAAGTTCCTGTCCGAGGACCCGTCGATCGCCGGCGCGATCACCAACCTGCTGCCGGTCGACATGGTCGAGGCGGTCGACATCTCGAACGCGATCCTGTTCCTGGTGTCCGACGACGGCCGGTACGTCACCGGGGTCACCCTCCCCGTCGACGCAGGGATCCTGGCCAAGTGAGCGGGCGGGTGGAGGGCAAGGTCGCGTTCATCACCGGTGCGGCCCGCAGCCAGGGCCGCAGCCACGCGCTCCGGCTGGCGCAGGAGGGCGCGGACATCATCGCGGTCGACATCGCCGGCCCCGTGGAGTCGAT
This sequence comes from Modestobacter sp. NPDC049651, assembly GCF_040659695.1. Classification (NCBI taxonomy): domain Bacteria; kingdom Bacillati; phylum Actinomycetota; class Actinomycetes; order Geodermatophilales; family Geodermatophilaceae; genus Modestobacter; species Modestobacter sp. NPDC049651. The sequence continues at coordinate 136,053 of NZ_JBFAOG010000003.1, read as the reverse complement.
CGGCATGTACCCGCCGGCCACCGAGGAGGACCTCGCCGAGACGGTGCGCCAGGTCGAGGCGCTGGACCGGCGGATCGTCGCCACCAAGGCCGACGTCCGGGACACCGCGGCGCTGCAGGCCGCCCTGGACGACGGCGTCGCGCAGCTGGGCCGGCTGGACATCGTGCTGGCCAACGCCGGGGTGTTCGAGATCCAGCCCGCGCTGGAGCTCACCGACGACGCCTGGCGGGAGATGATCGACATCAACCTGACCGGCGTGTGGAACACCTGCAAGGTGGCCCTGCCGCGGCTGGTCGAGCAGGGCGAGGGCGGCGCGATCGTGCTCACCAGCTCGACCGCGGGGCTCAAGGGGACGCCGAACACGATCCACTACACGGCGGCCAAGCACGGCGTCGTCGGGATCATGCGCACGCTGGCCAACGAGTTCGCCCAGCACTCGATCCGGGTCAACTCCGTGCACCCGACCAGCGTGGACACGGTGATGATCCAGAACGAGAAGACGTGGGGGCTGTTCCAGCCCGACAACCCGAACCCCACCCGGGAGTCGGCGGAACCGGTGTTCCGGTCGATCAACGCGCTGCCCGTCCCGTGGGTCGAGCCGGTCGACATCTCCAACGCGATCCTGTTCCTCGTCTCCGACGAGGCCCGCTACATCACCGGCGTCACGCTGCCGGTCGACGCGGGGTACACCGTCAAGTAGTCCGTTGCCCTTTCGGCGCCGGAAGTGGGACCACTTCCGGCGCCGAAAGTGGCAGGAGGGGGGCCGACATCAGCGAGCCAGAGCTGGACGACGAGCTGGTCACCGGACGGCGGGTGACCGGGGACGACGGCGCGAGCGTGCGCGAGGTGCGCCGGCGGGTGGCCCGGCACCTGGTGGGCCGCGACCGGGAGCTGGACCTGCTGCTGGCCGCGGTGGCCGCCGGCCGCGACGTGCTGCTGGAGGGCCCGCCGGGCACCTCGAAGTCGACGCTGCTGCGCGCGATCACCGGCGAGTGGGGCATCCCGCTGGTGTTCGTCGAGGGCAACGCCGACCTCACGCCCACCCGGCTGGTCGGCCACCACGACCCGGCGCGGGTGCTGCGCGAGGACTACTCCCCGGACAACTTCGTGGCCGGGCCCCTGGTCGAGGCGATGCGCTCGGGCGGGTTCCTCTACGTCGAGGAGTTCAACCGGGCGCCGGAGGACACGCTCAACACGCTGCTCACCGCGATGGCCGAGCGGCGGCTGGCGGTGCCGCGCGTCGGCACGGTCGAGGCGCGCCCGACGTTCCGGGTGATCGCCTCGATGAACCCCTACGACGCGATCGGCACCACCCGGCTGTCGTCGTCGGTGCACGACCGGCTGTGCCGGCTGGCGATCGGCTACCAGGACGCCGCGGCCGAGCGGGGGATCGTCGGCCGGCGCACCGGCGTCGAGTCGCCGCGGCTGGTCGCCGACGCGGTGGCCATCACCCGGGTCACCCGCGAGCGGGACGACGTCCGGCAGGGCAGCAGCGTCCGCGGCGCCATCGACCTCGCCCTGGTGGCCGCGCAGCTGGCCGCGATGCGCGGGGTGCCGCTGCCCGACGAGCCCTCGGTCGAGCCCCCGCGCGGGCTGCCCGAGGAGTACACGGCCGTCGTCCTGGATGCCGTGCTGCTGGCGCTGTCCGGCCGGGTGTTCGTCGACGAGACGCTGGAGACCACCCCCGAGGCGGTGCTCCGGGAGATCTGGGAGGACCACTTCCTGCTCCGGCCGGCTGCCGCCGAGCCCGGTTGAAGAGCGGTCGAGGCCGACTCGCCGCTGACCCGCCGCGGCACCGGCCGGACCCGCGGCACGCGGCCGCTGCGACGGCGTCCCAAACAGCTCACCGAGGCCCCGGCGCTGTACGAGCCGGCCCGCGGGGGAGCGGGCCTGGCGCTGTCGTCCGGTGACCGCCGCCGCGGCCGGACCGGTCCGTCCCGCCCCGGCGGCACGGCCGCCGGGACGACGGACGAGCCCGCCGAGCTGGTGGCGCTGGCCGACCTGACCGCGGAGAGCGACGCCGACCGGCTGACCCGGGCCCGCGCCCGGCAGATCGCCCGCCGGCTCGCGGTGCCGCGGCCGCCGGCCGACCGCCGTCCCCGGCGCGGGGTGGGGGAGCTGGTCAGCCTGCCGTGGTCGGGCGGGTCCGACGAGCTGGACCTCGAGCGCACCCTCGACGCGATCGCCGGGGAGCCCTACCCGGAGGAGACCGACGTCGTCGTCCGCGAGCGGGTCCGGCAGCGCCGGTCGGTGGTGCTGGTGGTCGACGTGTCGGGGTCGATGAAGGGCGAGCGGGTGCGCACCGCGGCCGCCACCGTGGGTGCGCTGGCCGGCGAGCTGGCCCGGGACTCCCTCGCCGTCGTCGCCTTCTGGTCCGACGCCGCGGTGCTGGTGCGCCGCGGGGAGCAGGTCGCCCCGCTGGCGGTGCTGGACCTGCTGCTGCGGGTGCCCACCCAGGGCCTCACCAACGTCACGTTCGCGCTGGAGACCGCCGCCCGGCAGCTCGCCGGGGTACCGCCCCGCGACGCCCGGGTGCTGCTGCTCAGCGACTGCGTGCACAACGCCGGCCCCGACCCGCGGCTGACCGCGGCCCGGCTGCCCCGGCTCGACGTGCTGCTCGACGTCTCCGGTGAGAAGGACGTCGAGCTGGGCCGCGACCTCGCCCGGGCCGGCCGGGGCCGGTGCCGGCTGGTGCGCGACCACCGCGACGTGCCTGCCGCGCTGGCCGCCGTCTTCGCGCCCTGACCCCAGCGGTGATCAGGTCACCTGATCACCGGCTGTCCCCCCGCACCAGCGTTGCCGCGGACGGACAGCCGTTGGTGCGGGGGGACGGCGGCTACAGCTCGACCCGCTCGTTCTCCGCCTGGTAGCTCTGCCCGGTCAGCTTGGCCTTGGCGAAGCTCACCGCGCTGGCGAGCCGGCCGCCGGGGGAGTCCCAGTACTCGGCCGACGCCGCCTCGACCCGCAGCAGCACCACGTTCGGGTCCTCGGGGCCGTCGGGGAACCAGGCCTCCACGACCTTGCTCCACAGCTCCTTCTTCTTCGCCAGGTCGTCGACGACGACGGCGTGCCCGGTCAGCGACACCCAGCTGGAGCTGCCCGAGGTCGCCACGTTCACCTGCGGGTTCACGGTGACGTGGGCGACCTTGCGGGAGTCGCGGGCGGCGAAGAACCAGAGGTCGCCGTCGAACTCGACCTCCTGCATGGCCATCGGCCGGCTGATCAGCGTGCCGTCGGGGGCGGTGGTGGTGAACGCGCCGATCCGCTCGTCCTTCAGCAGCTCGGCGACCTTCTGCGTGCTCTCGGTCGTCATGACCTCACCGTGCCCGGGCCCGGGCTCGCTCATGCCTCCACGCGGAGGGTGACCAGTGCGATGTCGTCGGCGAGGTCGGGCGCCATGCCGGCCATGAGCCGGTCGCAGACCTCCTCGACCGGCACCGTGGCCAGCCCCCGCCCGGCGGCCACCAGCCGGGCCAGCCCGTCGTCCAGGGTCGCGTCGCGGCGCTCCACCAGGCCGTCGGTGTAGAGCACCACGGTGTCGCCGGGCAGCAGCGTGACCTCGTGGTCGCGGCGGCGGGTCGACGGGTCGACGCCCAGCAGCAGGTCGACCTCGCGGCGGAGCAGCTGCGCCCGGCCGTTCGCGCGCACCAGCAGCGGCGGCAGGTGCCCCGCGCACGACCAGCGCAGCACCCGGGCGCTGCTGTCGGCACTCCCGGCCGGCTGCTCGACCCGGGCCAGCAGGGCGGTGGCCAGGGTGCCGACGTCCAGGTCGCGCATCGCCCGGTCCAGGGCCGTCAGCGTGGTGGCCGGCGGGGCGTCGAGGGCGTGCGCCACCCCGCGCAGCAGGTTGCGCACCTGGCCCATCACCGCGGCCGCCGTCCAGTCGTGGCCGGTGACGTCGCCGACCGCGAGCGTGGTGGCGCCGTCCGGGCTGAGGAACGCGTCGTACCAGTCCCCGCCGACCTGGGCCTCCGCCGCGGCCGGGCGGTAGCGGACGTTGATCCGCAGGTGGGCGACCTGCGGCGGGTCGGTGAGCAGCGACCGCTGCAGCGTCTCGGCGAGGGTGCGGGTGGCGCTGGCCCGGCGGCGCTCCTCGACCAGCCGGCCGACCCGGTCCAGCGCCTGCGCGCACTGCGCGGCGTAGGCCTCCAGCACCCGCACCGTGTCGCCGTCGAACACCGACGGCCCGGTCCAGCCGACCGTCCAGGAGCCGAGCAGCCGCCCGCCGCTGCGCAGCGGCAGCGCCGCCCACGACCGGACGCCGAGCGCGGCCCGCACCTGCTGGCTGTGGGGGTCGGTCGGCCCCTCCCGGTCGGCGTCGCCGACGAAGACCGCCCGGCCGGTCGCGGCCACCGCCATCGGCAGCGGCGATCCGACGGTCAGGTCGCCGAACGTGCCGGTGGCCAGCTCGCTGCCCACCGAGTCGTGCAGGGCCAGCGAGCGGCGGTCGGGGCCGAGCAGTGAGACGTTGGTGGCCCGCGCCCCGAGCGAGGCCTCGCTGCGCTCGAACATCAGCTGCACCAGCTCGTCGACGGTGTCGGCCGCCGCCAGCGCGGAGACCGTCGCCGCCAGCCCGGCCAGCTGCTGCGCGGTGCGCCGCTCGCGCTCGTTGGTGCCGCGCAGCCGGGCGTTGAGCCGCTCCAGCTCACGGGTCCGCACGAACAGGTCGGACTCCACCTGGTCGGCGCGGTGCTGCTCGTGGGCGACCTCCCGGCGGGCCGCCTCCCGGTCGTCGACGTAGGCGGTGATGTCGTCGGAGCGGTGCAGCAGCAGCACGACCTCGCCGTCGTCGTCCAGGACCGGGACGTTCCACGGCGCCCAGAAGCGCGCCACGTACGTGCCGTCGGGCAGCCGGATGTCGTGCTTCTGGATGGGCATGGTGACCGGCTGCTTGGTGTCCCGGGCCAGCGCCAGCGAGGCAGCCATGTTCGCGATGCCGTCAGCGGCGGGGTCGTCGGGGTTCTGCGGGAACAGCTCGAACAGGTGCCGGCCGACGTTCTCCGCGAGCGTGGTCGAGGTGGCCGCCAGCCGGGCCCGGTTCGCGTGCACGATGACGAAGTCCGGTGTCAGCAGCAGGAACGGCGCCGGCGCCACGTCGAAGACGCGGGCGAAGTCGGGCTCGGGGAGGTCCTCCCGCCGCCGCCGGTCCGGCAGCCAGCCGCCCTCGGTCACGGGCCCCTGCTCTCGTCGTCGACCGGACCACCGCTGGCTGGGTGGCGTGCCCCACGTGGATACCCGGCGGCACCCACCCGGGGCAACGTGATGTGCACCGGGGAGTCGTCTGACAGGGTGCCCCGGTGGACGTCCCCCGGCTCGCCGACCTCACCTGGCCCGACGCGGAGGGGCGTCCGCTGGTCGTCGTCCCGCTCGGTTCGGTCGAGCAGCACGGCCGGCACCTGCCGCTGGCCACCGACACGGCGGTGGCCACCGCGGTGGCCGGGTCCGCCGCCCCACGGCTGCCCGGCGCGCTGCTCGCGCCCGCGCTGGCCTATGGCGCGAGCGGCGAGCACGAGGGGTTCCCCGGCACGATCTCGATCGGGACGGCGGCGCTGACCGCGCTGCTGGTCGAGTACGGGCGCTCCGCGGGCCGGTGGGCGGGGCGGCTGCTGGTGGTGAACGGCCACGGCGGCAACCTGGAGGCGCTGCGGGACGCGGTGCCGCTGCTGCGCTACGAGGGCCGGGACGTCGCCTGGTTCCCGTGCGCGGTCGCCGGCGCCGACCCGCACGCCGGGCGGAGCGAGACGTCGCTGATGTTGCACGTGGAACCGGGTGGGGTGCGGGAGGAGCTGGCGGCGGCGGGGGCGACCGAGCCGCTGGCGGAGCTGCTGCCGCGGCTGCGCGCCGAGGGGGTGCGCGGGGTGAGCCCGGACGGCGTCCTCGGCGACCCGGCCGGCGCGTCGGCGGCCGAGGGGCGGGCGCAGCTCGAGGACCTCGTGGACCGTCTGGTCGCGGCGGTGCGGAGCTGGTCGGTGGACGACGCCGGGCGGCTGCGGGCCTGACTCCCAGCCGCCCGGCGCGGGGTCACTTCGCCAGCGCGACGGCGAACTCCGGGACGGCCTTGTCGAGCGCGTACCGGATGCCCAGCGCGTTCCCGCTGGAGAACGCGTTGACCAGGTCCGTGTCGGTCAGCACCACGGAGTGGCCGGCCTGCACCGAGGGCACGGCCTGGAACAGCGGGTCGCCGGTGATGGTGCTCGCGTCGATGAAGATCGGGAACATGACGGTCAGGTCGGCGTCCAGCAGCGGGAGCTGCTCGTTGCTGATGGTCACCGAGAAGCTCGTGCCGTCGGAGAGGTCCTGCACCGCCGGGGCGTTGGTGAAGCCCAGCTGCTGCATGAAGTCGACCCGCGAGTCGCCCTCGACGTAGGCGCCGTAGCCCTCCGACGTGCGGGTGCCGACGACGACCGACTTGCCGGCGAACTCGGGGTGCGCCTGCGTGGCCTGGGCGAACGCCTGCTCGACGTCGGCCTTGAGGTCGGCGGCCTCGTCGCTCTTGCCCAGCGCCTTGCCCACCATGTCCAGCTGCTGCTCCCAGCTGGTCAGGTAGGGGCCGACGCCCTTCGGCGGCTCGATGGTCGGGGCGATCTTGGACAGCTGCTCGTAGCGCGCCTTGTCGGCGCTGGAGCGGGTGTCGAGGATCAGGTCGGGCTTGAGCGCCGCGATCTCCTCGAAGCTCGGCTCGAGGGTGCCGATCAGCTTCGGCGCCTTGTCGTACCGCCCCTCCGCCCACGGGCCGACGCCCTCGCCGCCGAAGCCGAGCCAGTCGCTCGCGCCGACCGGCTGCACGCCCAGGGCGAGCGCGGTCTCGGCGTCGGACCAGCCGAGTGCGACGACCCGCTTCGGCTGGCTCTCCACCTCGACGGTGCCGAACGCGGTCTCGACGGAGACCGGGAAGGCCCCGCCGGCTGCGCTGCCGGAGCCCCCGCTGCTGCTGTCGTCGCCGGAGTCGGAGCCGCAGCTGGTGACGACGAGTGCGGCGGCCAGCAGGGCGGCGCCGCGGACGGCGGCGCTGTGCAGGGTGGGGCGGGACATCCAGGCTCCTCGGCTCAGGTCAGGGAAGGCTCACCTAAACACACGGACGTCACGGCGCGGTCACGTCGTCCGCGGGGAACACCGGGACCCCCTCCCCGGTTGCACCGGGCAGTCGCGATCAGCCCGCCCCGCCAGGGGGCGGACGTCCCGCGCAGACCGAGAGGACCTCCCATGCAGCAGGGCATCCACCCCGAGTACCGCACCGTCGTGTTCCAGGACACCTCGACGGGCGCGACCTTCACGACCCGCTCGACGATCGACGCGGGCCGGACGGTCCAGCGCGACGGCGAGCTGCCCGTGGTCCCGGTCGAGATCAGCGCGTCGTCGCACCCGTTCTGGACCGGCAACCAGCGCGTGCTGGACACCGCGGGCCGGGTCGAGAAGTTCAACCAGCGCTACGGCAAGCGCACCCGCTGAGCGCAGCAGCACCCGAGGGGCCTCGCCGGTCGAGAGACCGGCGGGGCCCCTCGTCGTTCCCGGCCCGGTCGGCGGCGCGACAGCGGCGGGGCCCGGCAGTACCGTGCGCCGGTGACCGGTCCCGAGGCGGGTGACCCGGCGCTGGCCGCGGCGCTGGTCGCGACCACCCGGGTGCTCGTGTGCGTGGTCGGCGGTGACGCCCGCATCCGGCTGGTGAACCCGGCGATGGAGCGCTTCACCGGCCGCCCGGCCGACGAGCTGGTCGGCGCGCTGTTCACCGACGTCTACGTCGTCCCCGAGCACCGCGCGCTCGCCCTGGACGCCGTCGCCCGCTCGATGGCGACCGGGACCGCCCACCGGCAGGAGGGCGACTGGCTGGCCGCGGGCGGCGTGCGCCGGCGGGTCACCATGGTCAACGACGTGCTCGTCGACGACGAGGGCCGCCCCGACGCGGTGGTCTGCCTGGGGCTGGACGTGACCGACGAGCGGGCCCGCGAGGCGCAGCTGCACCACCGGGCCCACACCGACCTGCTCACCGGCGTGGCCAACCGGAGCACGCTGTTCGACGAGCTGCGCCGGCACCTCGACGGCGCGACCGGCACCGGCTGCGGCGTGCTCTTCTGCGACTTGGACCGGTTCAAGGAGGTCAACGACCGGTTCGGCCACGCCGTCGGCGACCGGGTGCTGGTCGGCGCCGCGGAGCGCTTGCGGCGCGCCGCCGGGCCGGAGGACCTCGTCGCCCGGCTGGGCGGCGACGAGTTCGTCGTGCTCTGCCCGCGCGCCGACCCCGCGCGCCTCGCCGAGCTGGCCGAGCGGGTGACCACCGAGTTCGGGGAGCCGTTCCGGTGCGCCGGCACCGACCTGCCGCTCACCGCCAGCCTCGGGGCGACGGTGGGCCGGCCGGGGGACGACGCCGACGCGGTCCTGGCGAGCGCCGACCAGGCCATGTACGGCGTCAAGTCGCGGCACCGCCGCCGTGCCCCCCGCGACGGCGGCTGAGCCCGCCGCGGCCGCTCACTAAGGTGCCGCACAACAGCGGGGACGACGCCCCGCCGACCGGGACGGGAGCCGGGATGGCCGAGCAGCTGACGGGCGAGCCGCCCACCCCGCGCGTGGCGGTGGAGACCAACGGCATCAACGTGATCGCCGAGGAGGAGCGCCGCGGCACCCCGCGGCAGCTGTTCTGGCCCTGGTTCGGCGCCAACGTCAGCGTGCTGGGCCTGGGCTACGGCTCGTTCACCCTCGGCATGGGCGTCTCGTTCTGGCAGGCGCTCGTCGCCGGCGTGGTCGGCATCGTGGTCAGCTTCCTGCTCTGCGGCCTGGTTGCCATCGCCGGCAAGCGCGGCTCGGCGCCGACGCTGGTGCTCAGCCGCGCGGCCTTCGGCGTCACCGGCAACAAGGTGCCCTCGGTGCTGTCCTGGGTGCTCACCGTCGGCTGGGAGACGGTGCTGACGTCGCTGGCCACCCTCGCCACCGCGACCGTCTTCACCGAGCTGGGCTGGGGCGGCGGGACGGCGACCAAGGTGGTCGCCCTGCTGGTCGTCGCCGCGCTGGTGGTGGGCGGCGGCGTGCTCGGCTTCGACCTGATCATGCGGATGCAGACCTGGATCACCGCGGTCACCGGCGTGCTCACCGTCGTCTACCTGCTGCTCGTGCTCGACGAGGTCGACTGGAGCGCGGTCAGCGCCCTCCCCAGCGGCTCGGCCGAGCTGTTCATCGGCGCGCTGGTGCTGGTGATGACCGGCTACGGCTTCGGCTGGGTCAACGCCGCGGCCGACTACTCCCGCTACCTGCCGCGCACCGCCTCCACCCGCGGGGTCGTCGGCTGGACGACGTTCGGCTCGGCGCTGGCCCCGGTGCTCCTGCTGCTGTTCGGCCTGCTGCTGGCCGGCTCGTCGACCGAGCTGTCCGACGCCATCGCCGGCGACCCGATCGGGGCGCTGGCCACCCTGCTGCCCACCTGGTTCCTGGTGCCGTTCGTGGTGGTGGCGGTGCTCGGCCTGATCGGCGGCGCGCTGCTGGACATCTACTCGTCGGGCCTGTCGCTGCTGGCCGCGGGCCTGCGGGTGCCGCGGCCGGTGGCCGCCTCGATCGACGGCACGCTGATGGTGCTCGGCACGATCTGGGTCGTCTTCCTGGCCGAGGGCAGCTTCTTCGCCCAGTTCCAGGGCTTCCTCATCACCCTCGGCGTGCCGATCGCCGCCTGGTGCGGGATCTTCCTGGCCGACCTCCTGCTGCGCCGCCGCGACTACGCCGAGCCCGACCTCTACGACCCCCGCGGCCGGTACCGCGCAGTCGCGCCGGTACCGCTGGCCCTGCTCGCGCTGGGCACGGCGCTCGGCTGGGGCCTGGTCACCAACACCTACGCCGGCTGGCTGGACTGGCAGGGCTACCTGCTGGAGGCCTTCGGGCTGGGCGGCCGCAGCGGGAACTGGGCGTTCGCGAACCTCGGCGTGCTGGCCGCGCTCGTGGTCGGCTTCCTCGGCACGCTGGCCCTGCGCCGCCGGGCGGTCCGCGCGCAGGAGGCCGCGGCGTGACGCCGCTGCTGGTGGTGGTCGACGTCCAGCACGTGTTCGCCGACGACACCTCCCCGTGGGGTGCGCCCGGGTTCACCGCGGCGCACGCCAACATCCGCCGGCTGGTCGACGCCTTCCCCGGCCGGGTCGTGCACACCCGGTTCGTCGCCCCGGCCGAGCCCACCGGCGCCTGGGTGCCCTACTACGGGCAGTTCCCGTTCGCGCTGACCGCGCCGGACCACCCGCAGTACGCGCTGGTCGACGACCCGGGCGACGCCCCGGTGGTCACCGCGACCACGTTCGGCAAGTGGGGCCCCGAGCTCGCCGCGCTCACCGGCGACGGGCCGCTGGTGCTGTGCGGGATCTCCACCGACTGCTGCGTGCTGTCGACGGCGCTGCCCGCCGCCGACGCCGGGGTCGGCGTGCAGGTGGTCGCGGACGCCTGCGCCGGCGCCACCGACGCCGACCACGAGCGGGCGCTGGCCGCGATGGCGCTGTACGCCCCGCTGCTCGAGCTCACCACCACCGACGCCGTGCTGGCCGGCCGGTGACCGTCCCGCCCGCACCCGGGGAACGGCTGCCCGACGGGTTCGCCGTGCGGCTCGACCCGCGCACCCGGCGGCGGGACGGCGGGACGGCGCTGCTCGGCGGCTCCCCGCTGCGGCTGCTCCGGCTGGCCCCCGCCGCCCGCGGCCTGCTCGACGGCGACCGGCTGGTGGTCACCGACCGGCGGACCGCCGTCGTCGCCGGCCGGCTGCTGGACACCGGCCTGGCCCACCCCGAGCTGCCCCCGGGCGACCCCGCGCAGGTGACCGTGGTCGTGCCGGTGAAGGACCGGTCCGACGCCCTCGCCCGGCTGCTGGCCGCGCTGCGCGCCGACCCGGACACCGCCGGCTGCCCCGTGGTCGTCGTGGACGACGGCTCCGCCGATCCCGCCGCGATCGCCGCCGCCGCGGACTCCCCCGGCGTCCGGCTGCTGCGCCACGAACGCAACCGCGGCCCCTCGGCCGCCCGGAACACCGGCCTGCGCGTCGTCGACACCCCGGCCGTGGCGTTCGTCGACTCCGACTGCGAGCCCCGGCCGGGCTGGCTGCCCCGGCTCGCGGCGCACCTGGCCGACCCGCGGATCGCGCTGGTCGCCCCGCGGATCACCGGCCAGCCGGTCGAGCGGCCCAACTGGGTGGTCCGCTACGAGGCCGTGGGCAGCGCGCACGACATGGGCGCCCGCCCGGCGCCCGTCGTCCCGTGGAGCGCGGTGGCCTACGTGCCCAGCGCCGCGCTGCTGGCCCGCCGGGCGGCGCTGGGCGACGGGTTCGACGAGTCGATGGAGGTCGCCGAGGACGTCGACCTGGTGTGGCGGCTGGTCGAGGCCGGCTGGCGGGTGCGCTATGAGCCGGCCGCTCAGGTGGCGCACGACCACCGGGCCCGGCCCGCGGAGTGGCTGCGCCGGCGCGCCTTCTACGGCACCGGTGCCGCGCTGCTGGCCCGGAAGCACCCTGGCGCGGTGGCGCCGGTGGTCGTCTCGCCCGGCGCCGCGTCGGTGTGGCTGCTGGCCGTGCTCGGCGGCCGCTGGGGCCGCGTGGCGGCCGCCGCCGTGCTGGCCGGGTCGACCGCGCGGATGGCCCGGAAGCTCCGGGTGCCCGGCCGGCCGCTGCCGGTGGGCCTGGCGGCGGCGGTGGTGGCCCGCGGCACCGGCGCCTCGGCGCGCACGCTGGGCCGGGCGGTCACCCGGCACCACTGGCCGCTGGCGCTGGCCGCGGCGCTGGTGTCCCGGCGGGCGCGGTGGGTGGTGGCCGGCACCGCCGCCGCCGACGCGCTGATCGGCTGGTGGCCGCGCCGCGAGGTGGTCACGCTCGCCGACTTCACCGTCGGCCGGCGGCTGGAGGACGTCGCCTACGGGGCGGGGCTGTGGACCGGGGTGCTGCGGGCCCGCGACCCGCGGGCGCTGCTGCCGGCCCGGCCGCGGACCTGACCTGGTGGTAGGAAGCAGACCACCGGCGACCAGGGAGTGCTCGTGAGCGGCATCGTGTGGATCCTCATCGGCGCCGTGGTCGGCGTCCTGCTGCTCGTCTCCTGGCTGATGGACCGCGCGGCCGGCCGCCGCGGGTCGCGCACCGTGGCGGCCTCCGACATCACCTCCGCCGTCCAGGAGTCCCACCGCGACGCGCGCGTGGCCCGCAATGCCGGCGCGAACGTGTCGCAGGACGCCGGCTGGACGTCGTGGAGCCGCCGCGGCCGCTGACCGGCCTCAGATCGCCGCCAGCACCTCGTCGAGGTGGGCGACCGGGTCGGGGTGGTCGGCGTCGGCGAACCCGCGGTCGGCGCCCATCGCGTCGTCCAGCCAGATCCGGAAGGCGGCCACCGCCCGGGCGACCAGCAACCGGGTGCGCCAGTCGGGTGGCTGCGGACCACCGCGGCGGGCGGCGAGGCGCTCGGCGAGCAGCCGCTCCTGCACCGAGAGCATGAGCACCGGGGACGAGCGGACCGCCGACACCTGGCCGATCGCCCGGAACACCGGGGTGAGCCGGTCGCGGTGCGCCAGCACGTACCCGCCGAGGTCCCGCAGGGCGGCCCGCAGCACGTCGGCGTCGTCCGCCCCCGCGTCGGTGCCGGCCACCAGCCCGGCCAGGTGCTCGTTCATCTCCCGCACCGGCTCGGTGAGCAGGTCGTCCTTGGTCGGGAAGTAGCGGAAGAACGTCCGCGGGGCGATCTGCGCGGCCGCGCAGATGTCGGCGACGGTCACCGCGTCGTAGCCCCGCTCGGCGAAGAGGGCCAGCGCGGCGTCGAGCGTGGCCGCGCGGCTGTGCGCCCGCTTGCGGTCGCGGAGCCCGTCGATGGCGTCCTCCTCAGGGAGTCCGGGTGGGTCGGGTGCGGTGAGCAACCGTCTCGTGGCAGACTCTGCCTCGTGGCAGAGTCTGCCACTTTCGCCGCACGACCGTTCCGGAGGACCAGCATGTCCGAAGCTCCTGCCCGCCCGGCGGACGCCCCAGCGGGCACCACCGGCGACCCGGACGGCGGGTTCGAGCGGCACCACGTCGTGGCCCTCGCGGTCGTGGGGCTGACCGCCCTGATCGTGTCGCTCACCCAGTCGCTGCTCATCCCGGTGCTGCCGCAGCTCGCCGTCGACCTGGACAGCTCCGCGAGCGCCACCGAGTGGCTGCTGACCTCCACGCTGCTGGTCGCCGCGGTCGCGGTCCCGGTCGCCGGCCGCCTCGGTGACCTGTACGGCAAGCGGCTGATGCTGCTGGTCTCCTCCGGCGCGCTCATCGTCGGCTCGCTGATCTGCGCGCTGAGCGACTCGCTGACCTGGCTGATCGTCGGCCGGGCCATCACCGGCCTGTCGACCGCCGCGATCCCGCTGGGGATCAGCCTGATCGGCTCGGTCCTCCCGCCGGAGCGCTCCGGCTCGGGCATCGCGCTGATCAGCGCCATGCTCGGCGTCGGCGGCTCGCTGGGCCTGCCGCTGGCCGGCCTGATCGGCGAGCACGCCGACTACCACGTGCTGTTCTGGATCTGCCTCGTCGGCGGCGTCGTCGGCCTGGTCGGCATCCGGCTGGCCGCGCCGGAGGCGCCGCGCACCGCCACCGGCCGGATGGACTACCCCGGCTCGGTCCTGCTCGCCGCCGCGCTGCTGTGCCTGCTGCTGCCGCTGGCCCAGGCCACCAGCTGGGGCTGGGGCGACGCGCGCACGATCGGTCTGCTGGTCGCCGCCGCCGTGCTCCTGGTCGTCTTCGTGCTGGTCGAGCGGCGGGTCACCTCGCCGCTGGTCGACCTGGTCGTCAACGCCCGGCCCGCGCTGCTGCTGACCAACATCGCCTCGATGTGCGTGGGCTTCGCGCTGTTCGCCAGCTTCATCGGGACGGCGGCCTACGTGCAGGCCCCCGAGGCCACCGGGTACGGCTTCGGCACCTCGGTCGTGGTCAGCGGCTTCTGCCTGCTGCCCAGCGGCCTGGCGATGCTGGCGCTGTCGCCGCTCTCGGCGAAGCTCTCGGCCCGGTTCGGCCCGAAGATCACCCTGGCGCTCGGCGCGGCCGTCGTCGCGGTCGGCTTCCTGGTGCGGATCACCCTGACCGGCGCGCTGTGGGAGGTCGTCCTCGGGACGACGATCGCCGGTGCCGGCACCGGCATCGCCTACGCCGCGATGCCAAGCCTGATCCTCCGGGCCGCCCCGCGGGCGGAGCTGGCGGCGGCCAACGGGCTCAACACGCTGGCCCGCAGCGTCGGCAGCTCGCTGTCCAGCGCCATCGGCGGCACCCTGCTGGCGGCCTCGACGGTCAGCCTGGGCGCCTTCGAGCTCCCGTCGCTGACCGCGTACCGGACGCTGTTCGGCATCTGCGCCGCCGCGGCCGTGCTCGGCGCGGTGATCTCGCTGGTCATCCCGGCCGCCGACGGCGAGCCCGCCCCCGCCACCGCGCGCTGATCCGCTCCCCCTGGCGTGGCGACACGCCGGGGGGAATGGCCGGGGCGGGTGCGCGGTTACGGAGCGTTGCACCAGCGGACAGGCCAACGACGGCGCCGCACCACCGCGCCGACGAGAGGCCTCCATGAGCACCACCGTGACCAGCCGCACCCGCACCACCACCGGCACCGCGGCTCCGCCGGCCCGCGGGCTGAGGCTGACGCTGGTCCTGGGCGCGTTCATCGCGCTGGGGCCGCTGACCATCGACATGTACCTGCCGGCGCTGCCGACGATCACCGACGAGCTCGGCACCACCGACTCGGCCACCCAGCTGACCCTCACCGGCACCCTGCTGGGGCTGGGGCTCGGCCAGCTGGTGCTCGGCCCGCTCGCCGACGCGCTGGGCCGCCGCCGCCCGCTGCTGGTCGGGACGGCGGTGCACCTGGCCGCCTCGCTGCTCGTGCTGGTCGCGCCGAACGTGCTGGTGCTGGGCCTGCTGCGGGTGCTGCAGGGCGCGGGGGCCGCCGCTGGCGCGGTGATCTGCCTGGCGATCGTCCGCGACCTGTTCGCCGGCCGGGCCGCCGCCACCATGCTGTCCCGGATGATGCTGGTGCTGGCCGTCTCGCCGGTGCTCGCCCCCGCGCTCGGCGGCGGGCTGCTCACCATCACCTCGTGGCGCGGCGTGTTCGCCGTGCTGGCACTGATCTCCCTGCTGCTGCTGGTCGCCGGCCGGGTGGCGCTGCCCGAGACGCTGCCGCCGGCCCGCCGCCGCAGCGCCGGCGTCCGCAGCACGCTGCGCGGGTATGCCGGGCTGCTGCGCGACCGGGTCTACGTGGGCCTGGTGCTCGTCGCCGGCCTCACCATGGCCGGGCTGTTCGCCTACGTGTCCGGCTCCTCGTTCGTGTACCAGGACGAGTTCGGGCTGGGCGAGCAGGCGTTCGCGCTGCTGTTCGCCGCCGGCGCGGTGTGGCTGATCGGTGCCACCCAGTTCAACCCGGTGCTGCTCAAGCGCTGGACGCCGGGGCAGCTGCTGCTCGCGGCCACGGTGGCCGGCGCGGTGGTGGGCGCCGTCCTGGTGGTCCTCGCCGTCACCGGCACGGGGGGCCTGTGGGGCGTCGTCGTCCCGGTCTGGGCGATGCTCGCCTGCTGCGGCGTCGCGCTGCCGAACGCCCCGACCCTGGCCCTGGCCCGGCACGGGGAGGCGGCCGGCACCGCGGCCGCGCTGGTCGGTGCGGTCCAGTTCGGCATCGGCGCGGTGACCTCACCGCTGGTGGGCGTGCTCGGCAACGACGCGACCGCGATCGGCCTGGTCGTGCTGGTCGCGCTCACACTGGCGATCGGCGTGCTGCTGACGGTGGTCAAGCCGTGGCAGCTCGCGGACGTGCCCGACGGCGACGTGGTCGTCGTCCACTGACCCCGCCGGTCAGGGGGCCGCGTACTCCGGGCCGCCGCTGATGCCGAAGAACTCCTCGAGGGTGATCACGCCGCGGCGGACGAGCTCAGCGGTCAGGTCGCGGCCGACCCAGCGGAAGTGCCACGCCTCGGGCGAGTACCCGGTGACGGCGCTGCCGGCCGCGGTGTAGCGCAGCAGGAAGCCGAACTCGGCCGCGTGGGCGGCCAGCCAGCGGCCCTCCGGCGTCCCGCCGAAGCAGCTGCTCAGGTCGCAGCCGGGGGAGCCGGCGCTGCCCAGGTCGACCGCGAACCCGGTCTGGTGCTCGCTGTAGCCGGCGCGGGCGGACACGCTCTCCGCGTACTCCCACCCCTGGCGGGACACGGCTTCGTCGTGCACGCCCACCTGGTAGGCGTAGGACCGGTAGCCGCTGCTCACGGTCACCCGCAGCCCCTCGGCCGCCGCCGCGTCGATCATCGCCTGCAGGTCGGGTGCCGCCTGCGCCGACACCTGCTTGCCACCGACGGTGGCCAGCTGCGCGGGGGCGAAGTCCAGCGGCTGCAGCGGGTGCTGCTTGTTGACCACCACCCACGGGCTGGCCGGGTCGGTGGTGGAGTGCGCGGCGGTGTCGAACACCGGGGCGGCCGGCGGCGGTGCCGCGGACGACGGTGCGGACGACGGCGGGGCGGACGACGGTGCCGTGGACGGCGCGGCCGGCGGCGCGGCCGACCGGGCCGCGTACCAGGTCTCGGCCGAGTGCGCGTCGCCGCGACGGACGCCCCAGGTGGTGAGGGCGCCGGTGGCCGCGAGCACCGCGACCAGCAGCACGCCGAGCAGGACGACGCGGCGCCGGCGGGCCCGCGCGCGCTGGGCGCGCACCTGCCGTCGGCTGCTCCCGGAGGCCGGGCTCATCGGGTCTGCTGCCCTCCCGTCCCGGGTCCGGGGCGCGTGGCCCGGTGGTCCTCCTCGCCGGCACGAATCTGCCAGACGGACGGCGGTGCGTCACGCTCCCGCGCGAACCGGGCGCGCAGGCCGCCGACGAGCAGGTCCAGCCCGAACTCGAAGGTCGCGGAGTGCGGCTGGGCGGCCAGCTCGCGCACCGCCGCGGCCATCAGCGGCTGCCCGGCCAGCGCGTCCGCGCCGCCGGGGGGGCCCGGGTGCGGTGCGGCCGCCTCGCGCTCGGCCTCGGCCTGCCACTCGGTGGCGCTGCCGATGACGTAGGCGCCCACGGCGAACAGCGCCTGCTGCGCCTCGCCGGGGGTCATCCCGGCCGCGACCAGCACGCCGAGCGCCCGCTCGATGCCGGGGAACGACTCGGTGCCGGGCCGGTTGCCGGCCAGCACGCGGGGGGCGTCCCGGGTGGCGACGAGGGTGCGGAACATCCGCAGCGCGTCGTCCCGCAGCCACTCCCACCACGGCTGGCCCGCGGCGGGGCCGGCGGCGCCCTCGTCGCGGCGGGTCAGCTCGTCGGTCATCAGGTCCATGAGCTGCCGCTTGCTGTCGACGTGCCAGTAGAGGGTGGGCGCGGAGACCCCCAGCCGGGTGGCGATGCGGCGGAACGACACCGCCTCCAGCCCGCCGTCGGCGAGCAGCTCCAGGGCGGCCCGGACGATCGCCTGCCGGGTCACCGGGGCGCGCTCGGGGGTCCCGACGGGTTCCACGCTTGACAGCCTAACGGTGGTAGGGAGACCCTCGGCGCCGTGTCTAACGCTGTTAGGGAGCCGGCCATCGAGACGGCCGGGCTGGCGAAGAGCTACCCGGGTGGCGGCGCCGTCATCGAGGCGGTGAAGGGCATCGACCTGCGGGTGGAAGCCGGGCAGACGTACGGCTTCCTCGGCCCCAACGGTGCGGGGAAGTCCACGACCATCGAGATGCTGTGCACGATCCGCAACCCGACGGCCGGGTCGGCGCGGGTCGCCGGCTTCGACGTCGTCCGGGAGCGCGACGAGGTCCGCCGGCGGATCGGGCTGGTGTTCCAGCAGCCGACGCTCGACCAGCAGCTCACCGCCGAGCAGAACCTGCGCTTCCACGCCGACCTGTACGGGCTGCCGCGGGCGGTGGCCGAGCGGCGGATCACCGAGGTGTTGGAGATGGTCGCCCTCGCCGACCGGCGCAAGGACACGGTGATCAAGTTCTCCGGCGGCATGAAGCGGCGGCTGGAGATCGCCCGGGGCCTGGTGCACGCCCCGCAGGTGCTGTTCCTCGACGAGCCCACCATCGGGCTGGACCCGCAGACCCGGGCGGCGATCTGGGACCACCTGCGCGAGCTGCGCGAGCAGACCGACATCACGGTGTTCGTCACCACGCACTACATGGACGAGGCCGAGCACTGCGACCGGATCGCGATCATGGACCACGGCGAGGTGATCGTCGAGGACACCCCGGAGGCGCTGAAGTCCAGCGTCGGCACCGACCGGATCGCGCTGCGCACCGACGACGACGAGCTGGCCATCGCCCGGGTGCGCGAGCGGCTCGGTGTCGAGGCGGCGATGCGCGAGGGCCAGGTGACCCTGGCCGTGCCGGACGGCGCCTCGGTGGTGCCCCGGCTGTTCACCGAGCTCGGCGTCGGGATCCGGTCGGTGACGGTGACCCGGCCGAGCCTCGACGACGTCTTCCTGACCTACACCGGCCGCACGATCCGTGACTCCGAGGGGCCGCAGCAGCGGATGCCCCCGAACGCCTGGAGGCGCTGAGCATGACCACCACCGACGCCCGCCGCACCGCCGTCCCGCAGCCGCTCGGCGAGGTGCGCAGCGACGCCGTCCACCAGGCGCGGGCCGCCTGGGTCGTGATGCGCCGCGAGCTGACCCGCTTCCGCTCCGACCGCACCCGCATCCTCACCATGCTGCTGCAGCCGGTGCTGTTCATCTTCGTGATGGGCACGGGCCTGGGCAGCATCGTCGACACCGGCGGCGGCACCAGCTTCCGCACCTTCCTCTTCCCCGGCGTGCTGGCCACCTCGGTGCTGTTCACCGCGGCGTTCTCCGGCATCTCGCTGGTCTGGGACCGGGAGTTCGGCTTCCTGCGCGAGATGATGGTCGCGCCGATCTCGCGTGCCTCGATCATCTGGGGCAAGTGCCTGGGCGGCGCCGTGGTGGCCACCGGGCAGAGCCTGGTCGTGCTCGCGCTGGCCGGCACCGTCGGCATCCCCTACGCGCCGGGCATGCTGCTGGCGCTGGTCGGCTGCCTGTTCCTCGGCTCGCTGCTGCTCACCTCGATCGGCGTGCTGCTGTCGACCCGGATCAAGACCATCCAGGCCGCGATGCCGGTCAGCCAGCTGCTGATCATGCCGATGATGTTCCTGTCCGGGGCGCTGTTCCCGCTGTCCGGGCTCCCGGGCTGGCTGTCGGTGCTGACCCGGCTCAACCCGCTCACCTACGTGGTGCAGCCGATGCGGCACCTGGTGCTGGACCGGCTGAGCCTCACCGCGGCCGAGCGCGAGCGGCTGCTCCCGGTGGTCTCCTGGGGCGGGTGGCACGTGCCGGTCGGCGTGCAGCTGCTGCTGGTCGCCGTCCTCACCGTCGGGCTGGTCTCGCTGGCCGCGCGGGTGTTCCGCACCACCGAGTGAGCGCCGGCCTGCTGGCGCGAACGAGGTGATCAGGGTCACCATGGGCGGGCCATGAGCTCGCCGACCCCGGATCCCGCCCCGTGACGGCGGCGACGAACCCCTGGCTGGCGCTGCCCGACGGCGGCGCCGGCCCGGCGCTGTCCCGGCGGCTGCGGGCGGCGCACGAGCAGCTGGTCACCGAGGGCCCCGCCGGGCCGGCCCGGGAGTCCGTCCGATCGGTCGTCTGGGAGTCGTGGGGGCGCAGCCTGGGCAGCGGGGTCGACCCGGACGGCGCCCCGCCCCCGGTCGAGCTGCTCGACGGCGACCTCGCCGCCTACCGGGCCGCGCACCCGCTGGCCGCGGTGATGCCGGTGGTCCGCCGGCTGCTGGTCGCCGACGCCGAGGTCGACCGGATGATCGTCGCGGTCACCGACGCGCAGGGCCGGATGCTGTGGGTCGAGGGCGACTCCGCGCTGCGCGGCCGGGCCGAGGGGATGCACTTCGTCGAGGGCTCCCGGTGGGGCGAGGACGTCGCCGGCACCAACGCCCCCGGCACCGCGCTCGCGCTGGACCACGCGGTGCAGATCCACGGCGGCGAGCACTACCGCCGGCCGGTGCAGGCGTGGAGCTGCTCGGCCGCGCCGGTGCACGACCCGGTCACCGGGGTGCTGCTGGGCGCCATCGACGTCACCGGCGGCGACCACGTGGCCAGCCCGCAGGTGCTCACCCTGGTGCGGGCCACCGCCGCGGCCGCCGAGTCGGAGCTGCGCTGGCTGTACCGCGAGCGGCGGGCCGCTCCGGTGCGCCCGCTCGGCGCCCCGCAGCTGGAGGTGCTCGGTCGTGACCGGGCGCTGCTCGGGACGCCCGGCGGCAGCCAGGAGCTCTCGCTGCGGCACTCCGAGCTGCTCCTGCTGCTCGCCGAGGCGGGCGCGGCGGGGGAGGGCCGCACCGCCGAGCAGCTGGCCGCCGAGGTGCACGGCGCCGGCGCCGCCACGGTCACCGTGCGGGCGGAGCTGTCCCGGTTGCGCCGGCTGGTCGGCCCGGACCTGCTCGACTCCCGTCCCTACCGGCTGCTCCTGCCGGTGCGCTCGGACGCCGGGGACGTCCGCCGGCTGCTCGCCCGCGGCTCGGTGGGTGCGGCGCTGGAGCGGTACCCGGGCGCACTGCTGCCGCCGTCGACGGCGCCGGGCGTGCGCGCGGCCCGGGCCCGGCTCAGCGGCGCGCTGCGCCAGGCGGTGCTGACCGCCCGCCGGCCCGAGCTGCTGGCCCGGTACAGCGCGCTGCCCGAGGTCGCCGACGACGTCGGGGTGTGGCTGGCCTGCCGGGACACGCTGCCCGCCGGCACCCCGCGCTGGGCCGCGGCGGTGGCGAACCTGCAGCGGCTGGGCCGGCAGCGCCGCCGCTGACCTCGATGTCACCGATCCGTCACCTCGGTGCGCGGGATCGTCACGCCGGGTGCGCGACCTGCGGCCTGGATCTTCCTAGGGTCGGGGCATGACCTCTTCCGCACCCCTGCTCCGGGTCGCGGCGGTCGCCGCCGCGGTGACCGCGCTCGCCGGCTGCTCGTTCCAGGGTTCGGCCGACGACCCCGACGCCAGCGGCTCCGCCCGCCCGAGCGTGTCGTCGTCCGCCCCGTCGTCCCCCTCGTCGTCCTCGTCGGCCGCCGGTGGCTCGTCCGCCTCCGCCCCGGCGTCGTCCGGCTCGTCCGCGAGCACCCGCCCGGCCGGCTCCACCGCGCCCGGCTCGGGGAGCGGGGGCGGCGGCGTCGACCGCTGCCACACCAGCGAGTTGACCGGCAGCCTGCTGCCCGGCGACCCCGGGGCCGGCCAGCGGCACGCCACGCTGGTGCTCACCGACACCGGCGGGCAGACCTGCACGATCGACGGCTACGGCGGGCTCGGCCTGGTCGACGCCGCCGGGAAGGCGCTGCCGACGAAGCAGGTGCGGACCGGGTCCGCGCCGAAGCCGGTCACCCTGCGGCCGGGCGCGAAGGTCACCGCGCAGCTGCAGTGGGGCGCGGTGCCGGGCACCGGCGACGGCCCGACCGGCGACTGCCAGCCGACCGCCGCGGCGCTGCAGGTGATCCCGCCGGACGAGACCGACCCGCTGCGCGTCGCCTGGCAGGGCGGTCCGGTGTGCGAGGGCGGCACCATCCGGCAGACGGCCTACGTCGCCGGCTGAGCCGTCCGGGCGGGGCCGTCGCCGGGCAGGGTCAGCCGCACCACCGTGCCGCTGCCCTCCCGGCTCTCCACGGTGACCGAGCCGCCGTGCCGCTCGGCCACCGCCCGCACCAGGGGCAGGCCCAGCCCGCTGCCGGGGACGGCGCGGGTGCGCTGCCCGCGGTAGAGGGTGTCCCAGACGTGCGGCAGGTCGTCGGCGGCGATGCCCGCGCCGGTGTCGGCCACCTCGACCACCACGTCGCCGGCCGACTCCCGGGCGCGCACCTCGACCCGGCCGCCCGGGGGCGTGTACTTCAGCGCGTTGTCCAGCAGGTTGCCCACGGCGAGCAGCAGCAGGTCGCCGTCGCCCAGGACGGCGGGCAGCGGCCACGGCGCCCGCGGCAGGTCGGCGCTGATCCGCCGGGCCGCGGCGCCGGGCTGTTCGCGGAGCACCTCGACGGCCTCCTCGACCAGCTCGGTCACGTCGACCGGACGGCGGTCGACCCGGTTGCCCTCGACGTCGGCGATCTTGCGCAGGTCGGCGGTCAGCCGGCTCAGCCGCAGCACCTGCTCCTCGATGCTGCGCAGCCCGGCCTCCTGCTCCGGCCCGGGCCCGGCGGCGGTCACGTTGGCCACCGCCGCGCGCATCGCGGTCAGCGGGTTCTTCAGCTCGTGGTCCAGCCGGGACATCAGCAGCTGCCGGTCCCGCGCCGCGGCGGCGCGTTCCGCGCCGAGCCGACGCCGCCCGAGGACGTCCGCCCGGGTGCGGACGGCGAGCAGCAGCACCAGCAGGCCGGTGACGGCGATGCCGGCGGCCAGCAGCCAGTCGCCGCGCAGCGCGGAGACCTCGATGCGCAGCCGCCGGTCGGCGAACCAGCCGGCGCGGGCGCCGACGTCGAGCACCACGCCGGCGAGCAGCGGCAGGACGGCGAGCACCCACCAGGTCGCGCGGCGCACCTCAGGCGGCCTCGACGGGTGCGGCGAACCGGTAGCCCTGGCCGGGCACGGTGGCGATCAGCTCCGTGCCGTCCTCCAGCACCCGGCGCAGCTCGGCGATCCGGGTGTCGACGGACCTGGTCGTGGTCGGGTAGCTCCAGCCCCAGACCGCCTCGAGCAGCCGCTCCCGGGTCATGACCTCGTCGGGGTGGGTCATCAGGTAGGCGAGCAGGACCGTGGCGCGCGGGGTGAGCGTCACCTCGTGGCCGTCGCGGAACACCCGCTGGGAGGCGCGGTCCAGCAGCACCGCGCCGCTGCGCAGCCGCTGGGCGCTGGCCAGCGACGGGCCGGTCCCGCTGCCGCGGCGGAGCACCGCCCGGATGCGGGCGACCAGCTCGTGGGGGTCGAACGGCTTGTTGAGGTAGTCGTCGGCGCCCTCCTCGAGCGCCATCGCCCGCTCGCCCGACTCGCCGACCTGGGTGAGCAGGATGATCGGCACCGCCCGACCCTGCCGGCGCACCTCCCGCAGCACCGCCCGGCCGTCGGTGCCGGGCATGAGCACGTCGAGGACGACGAGGTCGGGCTCCCGGGCCTGGATCCGGGCCAGCGCGGCGTCCCCGTCGGCGGCCACGGTCACCTCGAACCCGGCGCGCTGCAGGAATGGCGCCAGGTTGTCGGTGATGGCCGGCTCGTCGTCGACGAGCAGGATCGAGGGCACCGGCCCATCCTGCCGCCCGTCCCCGGATCAGCCGTCGAGCGCCTCGCGCACCGAGTCGGGTGGTGATCTGGAGACGGCGGGCCATGGGCGCTGCGGCGCGAACGGGCACCGCCACGTCGCCCGCCCGCCCGCGCCGCGCGCAATGAAGCATGGCGTCGCCAAAACTGCGGACGCGAAGGCGTACGCCAGTGCTACCCGAGCCGACTGGACGGGAAGCGAACTGCGTGCGGCTGGTACTTGACGCGTCGACCAGGCGTCCCCGGCCGGCCGCATAGGTCAGCCACTAGTCGAGCGAGCGCCAACGGCATCGTGGGGCCCGCGATCTACACCTTCCGCGCGGGCCCGAGCCGGCCCCGCCGGCGCTGCAGAGATTCTGCTGCCCCCCGGCAAGGCGAGCCTGCGGGCGCGGCCGCTGCACGCAAGGTCATTCGTCCTGGCTGTGCCCGGCCGCTGCCCCTCGCCCTCCGCGGCCTCCATCGCCCGCCGTTCCTTCCTTGGCGGGAGAGCCGAAGGTGCCGACGGTCGTGGCGGCGAAGTCGGTTGGCTGCGGCGTCACCGGCGGCCCGGATCGATGAGCTCCGCAATGCTCAGAGAAGCCGCGGCAACCGCCGTTCTGGCCCGGCGGAGCTGCTGATCGTGAACGCCGCCGTTGCCGCGGCGTTCGGCGACGCAGGCAACGGGGGGCAGACGTGCGCCGTGCCCCCGCTCACTCCGGATCAAAGAGTGGCGCTTCAGTCGAAGTTGCCTTTGGTGCGCGCTGTTACCAACTTGTGTTCTCGCCGGGTATTGCTCTGCGTGATCGGTCGCTGCCAGTCTGTGCGCGCTCCACCGGCCCGGACCTGATCCTTCTCGGCCGTCTGTCGTGTTCCGGCTGGTGTGCGGGGGATGTCTGTGTCGAAGCGTCGGGCTTCTTCCGGTCGTGCGGTGTCGCAGCGGTCGGGGGTGCGGCGGTCCCATGGGCTGGTCGGTGCGCTGCTGGCCGGTGTGGTGCTCAGTGGCGTGCTGCAGGCGGTGCCGGCGCAAGCGGCGCCCACGGACAGCACCCTCGCGGCCACGAAGGTCGAGCAGATGGCCGATGACCCGGTCCCGGTGCCCGGCGGACCGGTGACGCCGCCGGCCGGGCCGACCGGGCCGGCCGGTGGGCAGCTGGTCCTCACGCCCGAGCAGCAGGCGAAGTACGACGACGTCGAGGCGGAGGATGCCGCGCTGGCCAGGGCGAAGGCCACCGGCAAGAAGGTGGAGATCACCTCCCGGACGACCGAGTCCTCGATCAGCTACGCCCAGCCCGATGGCACGGTGAAGGTTGAGGTGGCCGCCGGGCCGGTGCGCACCAAGGTCGATGGCGTCTGGGTACCGGTGGACACCACCCTGCAGTTCACCGCCGACGGGGTGCAGCCCAAGGCGGTGACCGGCGACATCACCTTCTCCGACGGTGACGCCGGTACTGCGATGGCGGAGCTGGGTGACGGCGAGGCGACCTCCGTGGCGCTGGGCTGGGCCGGGGATCTTCCCCGGCCGACGCTGCGCGGGGACACCGCGACCTACGCCGAGGTGCTGCCCCACGTTGATCTGCACTGACCGCGACCCGGCAGGGGTTCACCCAGCACCTGGTGGTCAACCAGCGGCCCGACGCGGCCACGCTGGCCGCGCTGGGGCAGCTGCAATTCCCGATGCAAACCTCGGGCGCCGAGGTCAGTAAGGCCGCCGGCGGGCACCTGGAGATCCGCGATGGTGCCGATGTCGTTGGCACCGCGAACGCGCCGGTCATGTGGGACGCGCGCACCAACAAGGCCAGCGGTGATCCGGCCGTGACTCAGCCCATCGGCATGGACCTGGCTCCCGCGTCGCAGCCGGGCACCGACGCGACGGTCGTGCTCAGCCCGCCGCAGAGCTTCCTGACCGACCCGGCCACCGTCTACCCGGTGACCATCGACCCGACTCAGACCTTGGGGCTACTCGGGGACACCTTCGTGCAGAACAACATCGTCAACACCCCGCAGGGTGGAGAGCGGGAGCTGCGGGTGGGCTCCTACAACAGCGGCGGGCAGATCGACCGGTCCCTGCTGCTGTTCGACGTGGAGCCGGCGCTGTACAGCGTCGTGCAGTCCGCTCAGCTGTCGCTGTTCGAGAACTACTCCTACTCATGCAGCCCGCGGTGGATGGACGTCCGCGACGCTGACTGGTTCGATCCACGGACCGTCACCTGGGGCACCCAGCCGTGGATCGACTGGAGCACCGGCGGCATCAAGGCGAATGCCAACGTCGCCTTCGGCGGTTCCGGGTGCGCGGCGAACTGGGTGAACTTCAACCTCACCGGCTGGCTCGCCCAGTACGCCAACGTCGGCAACGGCATGGGCGATCAGATGGCGCTGGCAGTCACCGCTGGCAGCGAGACCGACAGCTACGCCTGGAAGAAGTTCAACTCCGCCGACGCCGGCAGCAACATCCCCACGCTGACGTTCACCCGCGACGGGTTCTGCGACCAGGTCAACAACGTTCAGGTGTGTGGCGCGATCCGGAACGAGTACTGGGCAGTGGGAGGCGACGAGAGCTACCTCGGCAGGCCCATCACCGGGGAGCAGAACGACGGGAACGGCACCTACTGGAACCAGTTCGAACGCGGCTGGATCTACTGGAACCAGGCCACCGGCGCGCACTTCGTGCAGGGTTCCATCTCCGACAAGTGGACTCAGCTGGGCCGCTCGACTTCCTACCTCGGCCTCCCGGTCGACGACGAGTACTGCGTGCAGCTCTACAGCGACCGCGGATGCTGGAGCCAGTTCCAGCGCGGCTCGATCTACTGGACCCCCTGGTGGGGCGCGCACAACGTCCAGGGCGCGATCAACGACAAGTGGGTCGCCATGGGCCACGAGTGGTCCTACCTCGGCTGGCCGCAGTCCGATGAGATCTGCATCGGGCAAGACCCCACCCGCGGCTGCCACAACGACTTCGAGCGCGGCTCCATCTACTGGACCCAGACCACCGGCGCCCACAACATCGACGGCCCCATCCGCAACGCGTGGCTGGCAGCCGGCGGCGAGACCGGCTGGCTGGGCTACCCGGCCAGCGACCCGCTGCCGATTGCCGGCGGCTGGCGGCAGGAGTTCCAGGGCGGCAACCTCGTCTACGACAACCAGACCGGCAATGTCCGCGTCGGGGCCGGGGTGCTGAAGAACCCCACCCAGTTCCAGCGGGTCACCCAGGCCCGGACCCAGCTCAACGCCACCGCCAAGGTCCGCCCGGGCGGGGTCAGCTACGACCGGGTCAAGTTCCAGTGGCGCAACTACGACCTGACCCTCGACGGCGGCTGGGCCGACGTCAACGCCGCCCAAGACCTGCAGACCTCCACCGGTGGGAGCGTCACCCCGCTGGCCGGCACCACCGCGTGGCTGCCGGTCAAGAGCGACAACGCCGGCGGGCTGGCCTCCCAGGACACCTACACCTGGAACGCCACCTCCAGCATTCCCGACGACGGGCTCAAGCAGGTCCGCGCCTGCCTGCGCGTGACGGGCAAGGCCGACACCGACCCCGACGGGATGCGGTGCACCGGGGTCACCCAGATCACCGTCGACCGCGCGGGGCTGACCGGCGCGAACGCCACCGCCGACGCCGGCCCCGGCACCGTCGGGCTGCTCACCGGCGCCTACTCCGTCACCGGCCGCGACGCGGACCTCACCGCCCCGCACGGTGGCCTGGCCGCCACCCGCTCGTTCGCCAGCAACGCCCCCAACCGCGCCGGCCCGCTCGGCCCGGGCTGGGCGCTGTCGCTGGCCGTGGACGAGGCGAGCGCTGATTACCAGTCCCTCACCGACCGCACCGACTCGGTGCTGATCACCCGCGCCGACGGCACCCAGATGCCGTTCCTGCGCAAGTCCGCCACCGACAACAACTACCTCGCCGAGGGCGAGGCCAGCACCGAAGGCTGGACCCTGACCTTCAACCCCGGCTCAGGCACGACCGCGGCCAGTTACCTGCTCACCGACATCGACGGGGACAAGGTCACCTTCGTCCGCGGCGACGGCGCCACCGGCCACCCCGCCACCGACGGCACCGACACCGCCGCGGTCAAGGCCCGCACCTACCGGGTGGACAAGATCGAGGCCATCCGCGGCAAGACCGCCGCGGGCACCAAACAGGACCCCGCGGTGACCAGCGTCCGCTACACCGCTGCCGGCAACCCGCGCTGGCTGCTGGCGCCCACCGACGCCGACGCCGGCGTCGTCTGCGCCGACCCGTCCACGGCTGCGCAGCCGGCCGGCTGCCGGGCGCTGGAGTTCCTCTACAGCGGCACCGGTGCCGACGAGCGGCTGACCTCGATCAAGCTGTGGGCCACCGGCGCCGCAGCCACCGGCACCGGCCTGGTCACCGGTGACACCCCCGTCGCCGCCCAGCAGATCACCGTGGCCACGTACTCCTACGCCGGTGGCCGGCTGGCCGGTGTCACCGACCCCCGCACCGGGCAGACGGTCGCCTACACCTACCGGGCCGACGGGCGGCTGGCCACGATCACCCCGATCGGCGGCACCGCCACCTGGACCCTGGGTTACGACGCAGGGCAGAACGGGGCAGGGGTTCTCCCGCGGCTGGCCACCGCCACGCTCAGCGACGCCACCAGCAGCGCCCTGCCCGCGCAGACCACCTCGGTCCGCTACCAGCTCGACCGCACTGGTCAGACAGTGGGCCTGCCGTCGTTCACCTCCAGCGAGGTCGGCCGCTGGGGACAGACGGTCACCCCGACCGACCTGACCGCGGTGTTCGACCCGGCCACCGTTCCCGCAGCCACCCCCACCGACAGCCAGTGGCGCGGGGCGACCCTCTACGCCCTTGACGTCAACGGGCGCACCGTCAACACGGCCAACTACGGCGGCACGATCAACCAAGACACCGGCGTCGACCAGTCGGCGGCGTGGCGCATCAGCACCACCGAGTACGACCCCGACGGGCGCGGCAACGTCATCCGGTCGCTGACCGCCGGCAACCGCGACCGCGCCCTCGCGGCCAGCACCGACCCCGCCGCGCAGGCCACCCAGGCCAAGCTGCTGGACACCGTCAACGTCTACTCCGCCGACGGCAAGGACCTGCTGCGCTCCTACGCCCCCGCCCGACTGGTCGCGAACGCCGCCGGGAAGCTCGTGAGCGCCCGCACCCGTACCACCACCACCTACGACACCGCCGCCATGCACCCGAACGTGCCCGGCGACCTGCACCTGCCGGTCACCACGACCACCGACGCCGTCGAGATCTACAAGGACCTGCCGGCCGGCACCACTGGCACCGAAGACCCCGCCACCCGCTCCGACCTCGGCAGCCTGGACGGCAAGTCCCGGCTGACCACCCTGGAGTACGGCAACGACAACGCCTGGACCCTCGGCACCGCCACCGCCACCCGAGTCCGGATCGGTGGGAGCGAGGTGGTGACCAGGCAGGCCTTCGACGACCAGGGCCGCACCACCTCATCCACCCTCCCCGCCGGCGGCACGGCCACGAACACCGCGGCCACCACGCTCACCAGCTACTACGCCGCGGCCAGCACCGACCCGGAGTGCAAGTCCGACGCGTGGGCGGGCTGGGTGTGCAAGACCGCCCCCGGCGGCAACCCCTCCGCCGGCTTCGCGGTGCCCACCACCTGGGTGAGCGCTTACGACGTCTACGGGCACGCCACCCGCACCGTCGAGACCGGGCAGGGCATCACCCGCACCACCGATACCGCCTACGACCCCGCGGGCCGCGTCGTGCGCACGCAGACCACCGGTACCGGCACCGAGATCGGCACCGCCCGGGCGATCACCGAAACCACCTACACCCCTGCCGGACTGGTCGACACCACCCGGCTGATCAACCCCGACGGCACCCCCACTGGGAGCACCGCGCAGGGCACCGGCCCGATCAGCCGCGGCTACGACGCCTATGGGCGGCTCACCAGCTACACCGACGGCTCCGGGCTGACCACCAGCCAGACCTACGACACCGTCGGCCGGGCCCAGACCACCAGCAACAACCAGGGCACCCGCACCGTCAGCTACGACGAGAACGGCGAACGCGGCAGCCTCGCCACCTCAATCGCCGTCTCCGACGTCGGCACCTTCACCGCCCGATACGGCGCTGACGGCACCCTGGTCCGCGAGACGATGCCCGGCAGCATCACCGCCCTGACCAAGACCGACGCCGGCGGTGACCCGGTCGCCTTGACCTACACCAAGACCAACAGCGACGGCACCACCAGCCAGTGGCTCAAGAGCTCCGCCGCCGTCAACGGCTTCGATCAGATCGACTCCTACCGGCTCGAGACCGTCACCGGTGCCGCCGGTGCAATCGACCGCACCACCCGCTACGGCTATGACGACCTCGGCCGGTTGACCACCGCCACCGACGGCACCACCGTCGACGGCAACGGCGTGCCCACCGGCAGCACGTGCACCCGCACCTACGGGTTCGACGTCAACAGCAACCGCACGTCACTCACCCAGGCCGGCGCTGCTGGCTCCTGCCCCACCAGCGTCGCCAACGACTCCTACGCGTATGACACCGCCGACCGGCTCCAACCGGCCGGCGCCCGCGCCACGCTGCGTTATGACGCGCTCGGGCGCACCCGCACCCTGCCCGCCATTGACACCGCCGACGGCAGCGCCGACGTCGCCATCGACTACTACGTCGACGACCTCGTCCGCCAGCTCACCCAAGGCACCAAGACGACGACGTTCGGCCTGGACGCCGCCGCCCGGCGCACCGTCCGCACCGACAGCGGCGCCCCGAACCCGACGGTCAGTTACTACACCGGTGACGACGACAACCCCGATTTGGTCAAGGAGACCGACAACAGCTACACCCGCAACATCACCGGCTTCGGCGGCCTCGAGGCGATCGTCACCCGCGCCGGCACGTCCGGCGCCAAGACGGTGGTGCAACTCGCGAACCTGCACGGCGACATCGCCGCCAACGTTCCCCTTACCGCCACCAGCGCGACCGAAATGACGGTGTCGGAGACCACCGAATACGGCGAGAACCGCACCCAGCCCACTGCCGGCAGCACGCCGGCCCGCTACGGGTGGCTCGGCAGCAAGCAACGTGACGCCAGCACTCCCGGCGGCCTCACCCTCATGGGCGTCCGCCTCTACAGCGCCAATCTCGGCCGCTTCCTTAGCGTCGATCCAGTCGCGGGAGGCAGTTTCAACGACTACGAGTATGGCTACGCTGATCCAGTCAATCAGTCCGACATCGATGGACGCGCCCCCCGCTGGGTGAAAAAGGTTGCCAAGGTGGGCGCTCGCGCTGTAAGCAAGGGGAAAGCAGCCGCGAAGGCTGTAGGCCGGACGACAACCAAGATTCGTAAGGCGGGCGTACGGGCATCCAACGCGACTCTGCGTTGGGCGGGATCGCATAAGCGCCTACTGGCCAACGCTGCCGTCGGTATCGGCTGCATCGTAGCCACCGCGGGTGCCTGTGCCGTAGCTTCTGTTGTCTTGGCCGGTGCGACCTTGGGGGCAGATCTAGCGCAAGGCCGATCAGTGGGTGCTTCCCTGAGGGATGCCGCAATCGGTGCAGTCCTAGCGGGGGCGGGTTACGGCTTTGCTAGAGGCGCAGCGGGGGCCTTGAACTCCCTCACGAGAGGTCAGAGATATGCAACTAACGGGATGCTCGGCATGCCGTCCACAGCCTTCGGTGTTGGACCCTTCGTGCCTAAGAGGCGGAACTGATGATACCCGCTAGTCGAGCACCTGAGTCCCTGTCCGTGGAAAGACTTATGTCAGGTGAGACCCAGGAAGTGAAATCTATACCGCTGGCTATCCTTGGGACTTGTGTATCGCTGGTCGGCGTATTGTTGGCTTCCATAGTCTGGGTAATCCAGCGGCACGACGAACCCCTCCTGCTCGGCTTAATCTCCGGCCCAGTAGCCGCACTACTGGTCTACATTGGAGTCGTGGTTGGCCCGTTGGCTTCCTTTGCAGCCTCGCCAGAGGGACTAATCATCCAAAATCCATTCCGGTCGGCGACCATGCCGTGGGCGGTCTTCCGATCCGCTCGTGTGGGAACGTTCGGCTTGAGAGTCCGAGACGACAGTCGTGAGTTTCCGGTTTTTGTCCTCCAGGTAGCCAATCGAGATTTGCGGTTCACAGAAGAGAATCGGCCAACCAATCGCTTGGCTGTCATCCTGGGCCGAATGGGAGAGGCTGTTGCTCATTGCGGCTACACCGAGATCTTTAGCGGAGCAGCTCAAACTGCGGTTCGCTGGCGCCTTCCGTCATGGTGGTGCCTGGCGCTAATGGCAGCCTACTCGGTTGCGACAGTCTATTTCGTTTGTACCTTGTAGTCGGAGCGGGCCGATCCGACTACCTCCGAAGAAACTAAGCCGACCTCCGCCGCGACGCAACTTTGGCGAGGCTTCGAATGAGGCAGTGATAGGTTAGAACCTTGGCGCCATGCCCGCGCGGTTCGATAGGTCAAATTGAATAGGCCCGGCCCCTCGATGAGCGGCCGCGGTAGGGTTACTGAACGCCCCTTTAGTGACCACGCGGCGGTGACCCGGAGGCCCGAGCCGTTAGATAGACGATATTCTCTCACGGTCGATGCCCGGAAACGCTGGTCCGACGAGTGACACATAGGCGAGTTCGCCGCCCTAGCCGAGGCGCAGCAGTACTCGCTGACCCAGCCACGAGTCCGAGCGCTGTCGTGAACTGACCGAAAACGCCCGTTTCTGGGCCTCTCCGAGCGCCCCTTGACTCGACGTGCGTTCGCGCAGGTCGACCCACGGCTCGGCCGACCCGAAACTCGTGTCCGAAATCAACGGCTCAATACTCGGCCCGCCAGACGTTTCAGGGCCGCTCGGGTCCCGCGGCTGATGGCAGCCCTCTCTCGCAGCGTCGTCCCGTCTCGTGCTGGCGGCGCCGGGCCCAGGACCCACGGGGAACTGCCATGTGCAGTCCGGCGGCGCGGAGGTCAGGTCGCCGCGCCCGGGCGGGAAGCGCTGACGACGGCAACTGATTGGCTCTTGACGTGGAGACGCTGCCCTCGACCGCCCAGGCCGCGCCGCCCTCGGCCGCACCGACGCACTCGTCCGCCCGGGTGGCCGCCGCGATCGGCGCGCTGGCCCTCGGCGGCTTCGCCGTCGGCACCACCGAGTTCGTCACGATGGGCCTGCTGCCCGACATCGCCGACGGTGTCGGCGTCGACATCCCGGCCGGTGGGCACGTCATCTCCGCCTACGCGCTCGGCGTGGTCGTCGGCGCGCCGGTGATCGCCGCGGCCGGCGCCCGGGTGCCGCGCCGCACGCTCGCCCTGGTGCTCATGTCGTTGTTCCTGCTCGGCAACGCGCTGACCGCCGTCGCGCCCGGCTACGGCACGCTGCTGCTGGCCCGGGTCGTCGCCGGCCTGCCGCACGGCGCCTACTTCGGCGCGGCCTCGCTGATCGCCACCTCGCTGGTCCGCCCCGAGGCCCGCGGCCGCGCGGTGAGCTCGGTGATGCTCGGCCTGGCGGTCGCCAACGTCGCCGGCGTCCCGGCCGCCACCTGGCTCGGGCAGCACCTTGGCTGGCGGGCTGCCTACTGGGCGGTCGTGCTCATCGCCGCCGCCACCGTGTGCGCGGTCGTGCTGTTCGTGCCGCGCACCCCCGGCCGCGTCGAGGCCTCCGTGCGCACCGAGCTCGGCGCGCTCCGCCGTCCGCAGGTGCTGCTCACCCTGCTCATGGGCACGGTCGGGTTCGGCGGCATGTTCGCCATGTACAGCTACGTCGCGCCGATCGTCACCGACGTCACCGGCGAGAGCGACGCGTTCGTGCCGCTCGCCCTGCTGGCCTTCGGCCTCGGCGGGCTGGCCGGGACGGCGCTGGGCGGCCGGCTCGCCGACCGCGCGCTGATGCCCTCGCTGTTCGGGGCCAACGCCGCCATGGCCGTGGTGCTCGCCGTGCTGCCCGCCGCCGCGCACCACCCGGCGACGCTGCTGCTCGCCGTGGCCCTGACCGCCTGCTCCGGCTCGGCCCTCGTCGTCTGCCTGCAGCTGCGGCTGATGAGCGTGGCCGGGGACGCGCAGATGCTCGGCGCCGCGCTCAACCACTCGTCGCTGAACCTCGCCAACGCCCTCGGCGCCTGGCTGGGCGGCCTGGTCATCGCCGCAGGCTGGGGCTACACCGCGCCCAGCACCGTGGGCGCCGGGCTGTCGGTGCTCGGCCTGCTGGTGCTCAGTGCCTCCGCGCTGCTGCGCCGCCGGCAGCTCGCCGCGGACCCCAGCGCCGTCGTCTGAGCCGCCGGGGCTGCAACCCCGCTGCAACGTCGCCGTCCTCCGCAACGGCGGGCCGAGCCGCGCCACTGATCCGCTCGCGCGGCAGATTCGGGCCGATGGGGCTGCCGCCCCGGCAGCTGAGGGTGTCCTGACCGCTGTGCCGCTGGTCACACTGGAGGCCGGTCGGGGCTCCCGGCCGAGTGCCCCCTGCAACGGAGCGGAGGACCATGACCCAGATCGACGTGCGGGTCGACGGCGCGCGGTACACCGACGACGTCGAACCACGGACCCTGCTGGTGACCTACCTGCGCGAGACGCTGGGCAAGGTCGGCACCGTCGTCGGCTGCGACACCAGCAACTGCGGCGCCTGCACCGTGCACCTCGACGGCCAGGCCGTGAAGTCGTGCACCGTGCTGGCCGTGCAGGCCGACGGCTGCGCCGTCACCACCATCGAGGGGCTGGCCGACGGCGCCACCCTGCACCCGGTCCAGCGGGCCTTCTCAGAGATGCACGGGCTCCAGTGCGGCTTCTGCACCCCCGGCATGATCATGGCCTCGGTCGACCTGCTCGCCGACAACCCCGACCCCAGCGACGACGAGGTGCGGGAGGGCATCGAGGGCAACCTCTGCCGCTGCACCGGCTACCAGAACATCGTGCGCGCCGTGCGGCACGCCGCCGCCGAGATGCGCGGCGAGGCGGTCGAGGGCCGCACCGCCCCGGCCGAGGTCGACACGGCTGCGGCCGACCACGTCGCGCGCGAGGGGGCGCAGGCGTGACGGCCGTCGAGGAGGGCCAGCAGGTCGACGGCACGCAGGTCGACGGCAAGGAGGTCGGGCGGGCGCGGCAGCGCAAGGAGGACGCCCGGCTGATCACCGGCCGCACCCAGTGGACCGACAACCTGGTGGTGCCCGGGCTGCTGCACATGGCGGTGCTGCGCAGCCCGGTCGCGCACGCCCGGATCACGAACCTGGACACCAGCGCGGCGCTGGACCGGCCCGGCGTCGTCGCCGTCCTGACCGGTCGCGACCTCGCCGACGAGCAGGGCTCGCTGCCCTGCGCCTGGCCGGTGACCCCGGACATGGTCAACCCCGGGCACCCGTCGATCGCCGTCGACGAGGTCCGGCACGTGGGGGAGGCGGTCGCGCTCGTCGTCGCCCGCTCCCGGGCCGCGGCCGCCGACGCGCTCGAGGCCATCGACGTCGACTACGACACGCTGCCGGTCGTCCTGGACATGGAGGAGGCCGTCCAGGACGGCGCCCCGCTGGTGCACGCCGGCACCTCGTCGAACACCAGCTACCACTTCGTCTTCGACGCGGGCGAGGCCGGCACCGGCACCGACACCGAGCAGGCGTTCGCCGACGCCGACGTGGTGGTCAGCCG
The DNA here is from genome assembly GCF_040659695.1 of Modestobacter sp. NPDC049651. Lineage (NCBI taxonomy): Bacteria > Bacillati > Actinomycetota > Actinomycetes > Geodermatophilales > Geodermatophilaceae > Modestobacter > Modestobacter sp. NPDC049651. The sequence continues at coordinate 101,347 of NZ_JBFAOG010000003.1, read as the reverse complement.
CCGGTTCGTGCAGCAGCGGCTGATCCCGGCGTTCATGGAGCCCCGGTCGGTCGTCGTCCAGCCGCAGGGCGACAACTTCACCATGTGGAGCTCCACCCAGGTGCCGCACATCCTGCGGCTGATGGCCGCGATGGTCACCGGCATCCCCGAGCACAAGCTGCGGGTGATCGCCCCCGACGTCGGCGGCGGGTTCGGCGGCAAGCTGCAGGTGACGCCGGAGGAGATCCTGTCGCTGCTGGTCGCCCGCCGGCTCGGCAAGCCGGTCAAGTGGACCGAGACCCGCAGCGAGTCGCTGATGAGCGGCCACCACGGCCGTGACCAGGTGCAGTACGTCGAGGTCGCCAGCGACCGGGAGGGCAACGTCAAGGGCCTGCGGGTGCGGCTGCTCGCCGACATGGGCGCCTACCTGCGGCTGATCACCCCGGGCGTGCCGGTGCTCGGCGCGTTCATGTTCCCCGGCATCTACCGGTTCCCGGCCTACCGGTTCGAGTGCGACGGCGTCTTCACCAACAAGACGCCGACCGACGCCTACCGCGGCGCCGGCCGGCCCGAGGCGACGTTCGCGATCGAGCGGATCATGGACGAGCTCGCCGCCGAGCTGGGCATGGACCCGCTGGAGCTGCGCCGGAAGAACTGGATCCCCAGCTTCCCGTTCACCACCGTCGCCGGGCTGGAGTACGACTCCGGTGACTACGAGGCCGCCACCCAGCAGGCGCTGGACCTGATCGGCTACGACGAGCTGCGGGCCGAGCAGCGCCGCCGCCGGGAGAGCGGCGACCCGGTGCAGCTGGGCATCGGCTTCTCCACCTTCACCGAGATGTGCGGCCTGGCGCCCTCCCGGGTGCTGGGGTCGCTCGCCTTCGGCGCGGGCGGCTGGGAGCAGGCGTCGATCCGCATGCTGCCCACCGGCAAGGTCGAGGTCGTCACCGGCAGCACCCCGCACGGGCAGGGCCACGAGACGGCGTGGAGCCAGATCGCCGCCGACGCCCTCGGGGTGCCGTTCGAGGACGTCGAGGTGCTCCACGGGGACACCTCGATCAGCCCGCGGGGCCTGGACACCTACGGCTCCCGCTCGCTGGTCGTCGGTGGGGTGGCCGTGGTCAAGGCCGCGGAGAAGGTGGTGCAGAAGGCCCGCCGCATCGCCGCGCACCTGCTGGAGGCCGACGAGGGCGACCTGGAGTTCGCCAGCGGCCGGTTCTCCGTCAAGGGCAGCCCCGGTTCCGGGATCGCCATCCAGGAGGTCGCGCTGGCCGTGTTCGCCGCGCACGACTACCCGGAGGGCATCGAGCCGACGATCGACGCGGAGGCCACCTTCGACCCGGCCAACTTCTCCTTCCCGCACGGCACGCACATCTGCGCGATGGAGGTCGACACCGAGACCGGTTTCGTCAAGATCCGCAAGTACGCCTGCGTCGACGACGTCGGCACGATCGTGAACCCGCTCATCGTCGAGGGCCAGGTGCACGGCGGGCTGGCCCAGGGCATCGCCCAGGCGCTGTACGAGGAGGCGGTCTACGACGCCGACGGCAACCTGACCACCGGCACGTTCGTCGACTACCTGCTGCCGGCCGCCTCGGACCTGCCGCACTTCGACACCGGTAACACCGTGCACCCGGCGACCAGCAACCCGATCGGCGCCAAGGGCGTCGGGGAGGCCGGCTGCATCGCCAGCACGCCGGCGGTGGTGAACGCCGCGCTGGACGCCGTCCGGCACCTGGGCGTCACCGACGTCCGGATGCCGCTCACCCCCGAGCGGGTCTGGCGGGCGCTGCACGAGGGCGGGGACGGCGGGGACCGGGCGCCCGACCGCACCAACGCGCAGGCCGCCGACGCCGCCGAGGCCCCGACCACCGGAGGTGCCCAGTGATCCCCGCCCCGTTCGCCTACGCCCGGCCGACCACCGTGGAGGAGGCGCTGCAGGCCGTCGCCGAGGGCGGTGAGGACGTGAAGCTGCTGGCCGGCGGCCAGTCGCTGATCCCGGTGATGCGGCTGCGGCTGGCCGCACCGGAGGTCGTCGTCGACCTCGGCCGGGTCACCGAGATGCGCGGCGTCCGGGAGGACGGCGACTCGCTGGTGATCGGCGCGATGACCACGCACGCCGACGTCCTCACCGACCCGCTCATCGCCCGGTACGCGCAGCTGCTGGTGGAGGCCACGCACACCGTGGCCGACCGGCAGGTGCGCCGGCGCGGCACGTTCGGCGGGGCGCTGGCGCACGCCGACCCGGCCGGTGACCTGCCGGCGGTGGCGCTCGCGCTGGACGCCGAGTTCGTCGTCGCCGGACCAGGTGGACGGCGCACGGTCGCTGCGTCCGACTTCTTCGTCGACTACCTGACCACCGCGATCGGCGAGGGGGAGCTGCTGGTCGAGGTGCGGCTGCCCAAGCTCGGCGAGGAGTGGGGGGTGCGGTACGAGAAGTTCAACCGGGTCGCCCAGGCCTGGTCGATCGTGGCCGTCGCCGCCGCGGTGCGCCGGGAGGGCGGCCGGATCGCCGAGGCGCGCATCGGGCTGACCAACATGGGGGCCACGCCGCTGCGCGCCACGGCCACCGAGCAGGCGCTGGTCGGGGCCGACGTGTCGCTCGAGGCCGTCACCGCGGCGGCCGCGCTGGCTGCCGAGGGCACCAGCCCGAGCAGCGACCTCAACGCCCAGGCCGACTACCGGCAGCACCTCGCGCAGGTGCTCACCCGGCGCGCGCTGGCCGCCGCGGCCGGCCTGTAGCGACCGCACCGGACGGACCGGTCCGCACCACCGGACCGGTCCGTCCGGCGTGGCGCAGCCCGTTTCCGCTGCGCAGTCTCCCGTCACGTGGTCGGATGGGGGACGAGCGCGGGAGCGGCGCGAGAGCATCGCTCCCGTCAGCAGACAGCAGGCCCCGCCCGGGTCAGCCGCCGTCCCGGCGCCCGGGCCGCACCCGGAGGTAAGCCGTGCAGTTGGAGAACTCGTTCACCGTCCCGGTGCCCGTCGAGGAGGCGTGGCGGGTGCTCATGGACATCGAGCGGATCGCCCCGTGCATGCCGGGGGCGGCGCTGGACTCGGTGTCCGGTGACGACTTCACCGGCCGGGTGAAGGTCAAGCTCGGCCCGATCAACCTCACCTACCAGGGCAAGGCCTCGTTCGTGGAGCGCGACGAGACGGCCCACCGGGCGGTCATCGACGCCAAGGGCAAGGACCAGCGGGGCAACGGCACCGCGGCCGCGACGGTCACCGCCACCCTGGCCGCCGAGGGCAGCATCACCCGGGTCGACGTCCTCACCGACCTGAACATCACCGGCCGCCCGGCCCAGTTCGGCCGCGGCGTCATGACCGACGTCGGCAACAAGCTGCTCGGCCAGTTCGCCGACCGCCTCTCCGCGCAGCTGGCCTCCGGCGAGGGCGAGACCGTCGACGCCGAGGCCGCCGCGCAGTCGCAGGAGCCGACGGTCGCCAAGGCCGCCGCCGCGACCGGTGCGAAGGCCGCCGCCACGGTGGCCGGCGTGGCCGAGGAGGCCGCCGCCTCGACCGAGGGCACCCCGGCGAAGAAGGCCGGTGCCGCGGTGAAGAAGGCCGCGGGCGCCGCCGCCGACAAGGCCGCCGACGCCGAGGAGTCCGCGGCGGGCGCCCCGGCGAAGAAGGCGGCGGCGGCGAAGGCCACCCCGGCCAAGAAGACCGCCCCCGCCAAGGCCGCCCCCGTGCCCGACCCGACGGCGCCGCCGGCCCGCAGCAGCGCGCGGGTCGAGGAGGTCGCGCCCGCGGCCGAGGTGGCCCCGACGGCGGGCGCCGCCGAGCCGGCCGCCCCGACCCCGATCAGCGCGGTCCGCAAGGCCCCCAGCCAGCCGCCGACGGGCAACACCGCCCCGCCGAACCGCCCGGCGGCCGGTGGCCCCGCGAAGTCGACCCCGGCGGCCGCCCCCCGGCCGGTGCCGGCCGAGCCCGAGCCGATCGACCTGCTCGAGGTCGCCGGGTCGGCGGCGCTGGTCCGCTACGCCAAGCCGGCCGCCGGTGCCGCGGTGGGCCTGCTGGTGCTCACCCTGCTGATCCGCCGCCTGCGCAAGCACTGAGCGCCCTGCTGCGCCCAGCAGTGATCAGGTGACCTGATCCAAGACTGTCCCCCCGCACCAACGCTGGTGCGGGGGGACAGTCGTTGGTGCAGGGGGACGCCGGTCAGAGGCCCGCGAGCCAGGGGACGACGGCGGCGGCGACCGCGGCCGGGTCCTTCTTGAGCGCGTGGTCGCCGGGCACCGCCACCACCCGCCCGGGCAGCAGCTGCTCGACCTCCGCGGGGCGGCCGAACGCGTCGGTCTCCCCCTGCACGACCAGCACCGGCACGCCGGCGGCGGTCAGCTCGCCCGCGCGGCTCTTCTCCGGCTTCCCCGGCGGGTGCAGTGGGAACGCCAGCGCCAGCACCGCGGCGGCGCCCAGCGGCCCCGCCGTCCGGCAGGCCACCCGGGCCCCGGCGCTGCGGCCACCCAGCACCAGCGGCCCGGTCAGCAGCCCGGCGTCCCGGAGGTGCCCGAGCACCGTCGTCCAGCCCTCGTCCAGCCGGGCCGGCGCCGGGGCGATCCGCTTCCCGGCGACCTTCCACGGCTGGTCGACCCGGAGCACCCGCCAGCCCGCGGCGCAGCCGGCGGCCGCGACGGCCAGCAGGTCGGCCGAGTCGCTGCCGCCGCCGGCGCCGTGGCCGAGCACCAGGGTGCCGCGCGGGGCGCCGTCCGGCTCGTGGCCGTGCACGCGTGCTGGGCCGAGCGGAGTGGGGACGTCGGTCATGCGGGGAGGGCGAGCAGCGCGTCGACCACCTCGGGCAGTGACGCCGCCTGCACGTCGGGCTCGCCGAGCACGTCGGCGAACACCCGCTCGCTGCGCGGCACGAACGCCCCGGTGAGCCCGGCGGCCTGCGCGCCCTGCACGTCCCAGGCGTGCGCGGCGACCAGGGCCATCCGCGCCGGTGCCACCTGGCACACGCCCACGGCCCACAGGTAGGCCTCCCGCGCCGGCTTCCACGCCCGGACCGTCTCGCTGCTCAGCGTGCGCTCGACCAGCGCGACCACCCCGCCGCGGGTGAGCGCGGCCTCCGCCACGCCCGGCGTCCCGTGCGACAGGGTCACCGCGCGCACCCCGGCCTCGGTGAGCCGGCGCAGCGCGGGCTCGACGTCCGCGTGCGGGGAGAGCTCGAGGAACGCGTCGGCCACCGCGCCCCGGTCGCCCGGCGACAGGTCGGTGAGCTGCGCCAGCGCCGACTCGAAGGCGGCCCGGAACGGGAACCAGCGACCGGTGATCGTGCCGGCGGCGCCGGTGAGCAGGGTGCGGGCGAAGACGGTGGGCAGCAGCTCGGCGGGCTGCCCGTGCTCGACCAGCGCTGCGGCGACGGGCGCCAGGTCCAGCAGGGTCTCGTTGACGTCGAAGGCGACGACCTCGGGGCGGGTGCGGGGTGCGGTCACCGCTCCAGCCTGGCCCGGCGGCGGCGGAGCTGCCGCACCAGGGCCAGCAGGACGACGACGACCACCGCGCCGACGATCAGGTAGTCGAGCACGCCGACGTACCGCTCGACCAGCTCGTGCTGGGTGCCCAGCGCCACCCCGGCGCCGATCAGCGCCCCGTTCCAGACCGCGCTGCCCACCAGCGTGTAGCCGAGGAACTGCGGCCAGGGCATCCGCACCACCCCTGCCGGGACGGAGATGAAGCTGCGGACCACCGGCACGAGCCGGCCCAGCAGCACGGCGATCCGGCCGTGCCGCTCGAACCAGGCGAAGGCCTTGTCGACGTCCGAGGTCTCCACCAGCGGCAGCCGGTCCAGCCAGCGGCGGCTGCGGTCGGGGCCCAGCCAGCGGCCCAGCTGGTACAGGAAGGCCGCGCCGGCGAGCGAGCCGAGGGTGGCCGCCACGAACGCCGCGAGCAGGCTCATCCGGCCGGTCTCGGAGAGGTAGCCGGCCAGCGGGAGGACCACCTCGCTGGGGATCGGCGGGATCACCGTCTCGGCGAGGATCGCCAGCCCGACCCCGGGGGCGCCCAGGGCGTCCATGAGGTCGAGCACTGTTCCCGTGAGTCCGCCCGGGTCGGCGGCAGCAGCCGTCGGCACGCCCGGTCCAACGGGTGCCCGGCGGTTACGGTTCCGGGCATGCAGCGTTTCACCGCCCGGGCCGTCGTCGTCGGCGACCGGGCCGGCACCGTCGTGCCCGAGGCCGTCCTGGACGTCGAGGACGGCGTGATCACCTGGGTCGGCCCCGCCGCGGACGCGCCGGCCGCCCCGGACGCGCAGGTCACCGCACTGAACGGCGTCCTCACCCCGGGCATGGTCAACACGCACGCCCACTCGCCGATGGTGCTGTTCCGCGGGCAGGGCGAGGGGCTGCCGCTGGACCGCTGGCTGCGCGAGGTGATGTGGCCGCGGGAGGCGCGGCTCACCCCGGAGGACGTCGAGGTCGCGATGACCGCCGCGTCGGCCGAGATGCTGCGGCACGGGGTGACCACCAGCGTGGAGATGTACTTCCACCCGGAGCGGATCGCCGCCGCGCTGCGGGCCACCGGCGGGCGCGCGGTCGTGGCCAACCCGCTGATCGGGCTGCCCGGCTTCGGCAGCTTCGACGAGCAGCTGGCCACCGCCGTCCGGCTCTCGGCGGGCAGCGACGACCAGGTCGAGTACGGGATCGGGCCGCACGCGGCGTACACGGTGCCGCTGCCGGTGCTGCGCGAGGCCGCGGTCGCCGCCCGCGAGCACGACCTGCTCTACACGATCCACGTCGCCGAGACCGCGACCGAGGGCGACGAGCTGCTCGCCGAGCACGGGCTGAGCGTGCCGGCGCTGCTCGCCGCGCACGACGTCCTCGGCGGGCGGGTGCTGGGCAACCACTGCGTGCACATGGACGACGGCGACCTGGAGCTGTGGCGGGAGTACGACGTCGCGGTCGCGCACTGCCCGGGCAGCAACACCAAGCTGGCCAGCGGCACCGCCCGGCTGCGGGACATGCTCGACCTGGGCATCCGGGTGGGCATGGGCACCGACGGGCCGGCGTCCAACGACAACCTCGACCTGTTCGAGGACCTGCGGCTGGCCGCGCAGCTGGCCCGGCTGCGCGAGCGGGACGCGACCGCGCTGACCGCGCCCGAGGCGTTCTGGCTGGCGACCGGCGCCGCGGCCGCCGCCATCGGCCGCGAGGACCTCGGGCAGCTGGCGGTCGGCCGGCGCGCGGACCTGGTGCACGTCGACACCGACGACATCGCGTTCGTGCCGGTCGGCGACGTCACCGACCTGGTCACCCACCTGGTCTGGTCGGTGGGCTCGCGGCACGTCCGGGACACCTGGGTCGCCGGCCGGCAGGTGGTCCGCGACGGGGTGAGCACCACCGTCGACGAGGCCGCGCTGCGCGCCGACGTCCAGACCCGCGCGATGCGCCTCGCCGGACGCTGAGCGGAGTCCCAGCGCTCGCTTTCTGATGCGCTGGGACTCCACCTCAGACCGTGACGACGACCTTCCGGGCCGAGACGCCGGCGCGCTGGACGTCGAGTGCCCCCTGCAGGTGCGCCAGGCCGTGCCCGACCACCAGCGGCTCGGGCACGGCCCGGTACCGGCCCTCGGCCAGCGCCGCGGGCAGGAAGTCGCGGTAGACGGCGGTGCTGACGTCGTTGGCCTTCAGCGACGTGCCGAAGACGAACTTCGTGCCGACGCCCGCGCGCCGGGCCCGCAGCTGCAGCGCGGCGGTGGCCCAGCCCAGCCGGGCCATCGTGCGGGGCCGGGCGAGGCGCGGCAGGTCCGGGTCGCCCAGCGGCGCCAGCGAGACCGGCGTGCTGAGCAGCGAGACGAACTTCCGGCCCGCGCTGGCCGCGACGACGTCGACGCACGCGCGGCCCGAGGTGTCGCCGATCGCCACCGCGCCGGCCAGGGTGCGGCCGGACAGCGCCGCAATGAGGTCGGCGACCACCGTCGGGCTGCGGTGGTCGAGCACCTCGGCCGCCCCGAGCGCCCGGACCGCGTCCTGGTTGCGCGGGGACGCGGTCGCGACGACGTCGTAGCCGGCGGCGACGGCGAGCTGGACGCCGTTCATCCCCACGCTGGTCGACCCTCCCCAGACCAGCACCGTCTCCCCGGTCGGCGCGGCGTCCGCCGAGGGGGAGCGGAGCCCCAGCTGGTCGTCCTGGAACAGCGCGCAGGCCGCGGTCGACAGCGCGAGCGGCAGCACGGCGGCCTGCTCGTAGGGCAGCACGTCGGGGATCGGCGCGGCCATCCGCTCCAGGACGACGGTGTGCTGCCCGAACGCGCCCTCCGCGGGGCTGTCCACGTCGCGGTCGGTGCCCACGGCGTGGCCGAGCACCCGGTCGCCCACCCGGAAGCGGGTGACCGCCGATCCGACGGCGACCACCTCGCCGGCGACGTCCGAGCCCAGCACGGCCGGGTAGCTGAGCCACCGGTAGGCGAACGGGCCGGCCACCTGGATCACCCAGTCCACCGGGTTGACCGCGATCGCGGCGTTGCGCACCAGGAGCTGGTCTGGGCCCGGGACCGGGTGGGGTGCGGGCCCCACCTCCAGCCGGCCGTACGCCTCCGGGAGCCAGGCGGCGGTGTGGGTGGGCATGTCGGGTCCGTCCTCTCGGACCGGGTGTGATGTCACCCGGTGTCATGAGCACGGTAGCAGGTGATGTCACCGGGTGTCGTCAGACGTAGGATCGGGCCATGGTGCGGTGGGAGGCGGACGCGGCCGGCCGGCTGCAGCACGCCGCCATGTCGCTGTACCTGGAGCGCGGGTACGACGCGGTGACCGTCGCCGAGATCGCCGAGCGCGCGGGCCTCACCAAGCGCACGTTCTTCCGGCACTTCCCGGACAAGCGGGAGGCCGTGTTCGCCGGCGCCCCCGCCTTCCTGGCCGCCGTCGCGTCCGGGGTGGCGGACGCCGGTCCCGGCGCCGCGCCGATGGACGCGGTGCTGGCCGGCTTCGCGGCCGGTGCGGCCCGGCTCGCCGAGTACGCGCCGTACCAGCGGCAGGTGCGTGCCCTCATCGCGTCGTCGGCCGACCTGCAGGAGCGGGAGCACGTCAAGAACGCCGCGGTGGCGGCCGCGGTCGCCGAGGCGCTGGGCCGCCGGGGCGTCGACCCGCTGACCGCACGCCTGGCCGCGCACGCGGGCGGTGCGGTGTTCGCCGTCGCCTACGACCGCTGGGTCGACGACGGCGCGACCGGCGACCTCCCGGCGCTGCTGCGCGAGACCCGCGACGCAATGCGGTCCGTCCTCGGCTGAGTGGAGTCCCAGCGCTCGCATGTCGATGCGCTGGGACTCCACTCAGCCGACCGTGGTGGTGCTCCCGTCGGCCCAGACCACCAGGCCGGTGCGGCCGGGCCGGGTGGCCAGCCAGGCCGCGGCCTCGGGGCCGAGCGCGAACGCGGCGGTCGCGTCGATGTCGGCCCAGGTGAGGTCCGGGCCGATCACGGTCACCGAGGCGACGCCGGACGGCGGCCGGCCGGTGCGGGCGTCGACCACGTGGTCGCCCCGGTGCGCGGAGCCCGAGGTGGCCACCGCGCCGTTGGCCACCGGGACGACGGCCAGCACCCGGCGGGGATCGTGCGGGTCCTCGATGCCGATCCGCCACGGCGGCGCGTCCGGGTCGGGGCTGTGGCAGACCATGTCGCCGCCGGCGGACAGGCAGAACGCGGTGTCCGGCAGCGCGGCCAGGTGCCGGGCCGCGCGCTGCACGGCCCACCCCTTGACCACGCCGTCCGCGTCGAGCTCGACCGCGCCGTCCGGGCCGGGCCGCCGGACCCGGAACGCGCCGGAGGACTCCTGCTCGGCCTGCGCGCCCAGCGCCAGCACCTCGCCGACCTCGGGCGGGCAGTCGTCGGGGCCGAGCTCGCCGCGCGCCAGCCGGGAGACCACGGAGTCGGACCGGTAGCGGGAGAACACCGCGTCGACCGCGCGCAGCTCGGCCACCACGGCGTCCCAGGCCGCCCGGCCGGCGGCGTCGTCGGCGTGCCGGCCGCGGACGGCGAGGCTGACCGGCAGGCCCATCACCTGCTCGACCCGCCGGGTGGCCGTCACGAGAGGCCGGCCTGGTCCAGCGCGCTCTGCAGCGACTGGAGGTAGCCCTCGCTGGTGACGGTGGCGCCGGAGACCATGTCGATCTCGGCGCTCTGCGCGTCCAGGGTCTCCTGGACGAGCACCGGCAGCGCCTGGGCGTTGATCTCCTGGTCCTCGTGGTTGCCCGACGGGTACTCCACGACCTCGACGTCGGTGATGCTCCCGTCGGCCACGGTGATCTGCACCTGCACCGGGCCCCACCGGGTGTCGGCCGCCTCGCCGGTCACGGTGCCCGACGACGTGCCGGTGCCGGTGCCGGTGTCGCCGGTCCCGGTGCCCGACGAGGTGCTGCCGCCGACCGGCGCGACCTGCGAGGACTCCGCCGTGGCCGACCTGGAGGAGGTGGAGGTGTGGTAGCCGAACAGCAGCACCACCACGGTCAGGGTGCTCATCAGCCAGAGGACGATCTTCTTCACGCCGGTCACCAGCCAAAGCTCTCGAGGTGGACGTTCGCCGCCGGCACGCCGGCGGCCAGGGCGGTGCGGCGGACGGCGTCCGCCCACGGGCCGGGCCCGCAGACGTAGACGTCGCGCTCGGCGATGTCGGGCAGCCACCACCGCAGGGCCGCGAGGTCGGACGCGTCGCCGGCGCCGGCGCCGAGCCACGAGCCGGGGGAGCGGCGGGGGCCGGGCAGCCAGAGCAGCCGCAGCCCGCGCTGCCGGACGAGGGCGTCGAACTCGCCGCGGAACAGCGGGAGCTCCGAGGAGCGGTAGAGCAGGGCGGCGTCGCCGGGTGCGTACGCCAGGCCCTCGGCCAGGGCGCGCAACGGGGCGATCCCGACGCCGGCGCCGATCAGGGCGACCCTGCGGCGGGTGCGGGCCCGGGGGGACAGCCGGCCGAACGGCCCCTCCACCAGCACGCGGGTGCCGGGCCGCAGCGCGCGCAGCCGCGCACCGCCGTCCCCGACCTCCTTGACGGTGATCCGCAGGCCGTGCGGGCCGGGTGCGGCCGACAGCGACCACGGGTGGCCGCGGGTCCAGCCCGGCCCGTCGACGAACCGCCACAGGAAGAACTGGCCGGGCTCGGTGCGCAGCCGCTCCAGCCGGCGCCCGGTCACCCGCACCGAGACGACGCCGGGGGCCTCCGCCACGACCTCGGCCACCCGCAGCCGGTGGCGGAGGTTGCGCACCACCGGGACGCCGACCCGGTACACCAGCACCGCGGCGGCGGCGGCCGCCCACAGCCCCCACCAGAAGACGGTGCGGGCGGTCGAGCCGGTGAACTCCTGACCGGTCCAGAGCTGGTGCGGCAGGGCGAGACCGACGCCGAGGTAGGCGTACAGGTGCAGCAGGTGCCACGACTCGTAGCGCAGCCGGCGCCGGGCGGCCCGCACGCTGGTGACCACCACCAGCACCAGGCAGGCGGTGCCGGCCGCAGCCAGCAGCATGCCGGGGTAGTCGACGGTGAGGTCCCAGAGCTCGCCGGGGGTGGCGGCAAGCCGGCCGGCCGCGTAGCCCCAGGTGATCAGGCCGACGTGGGCGAGCATCCCGGTGAACGAGGTGAACCCGACCAGCCGGTGCAGCGCGGCGAGCCGGTCCTGGCCGAAGGCGCGCTCGAGCACCGGCAGCCGGGCCATGAGCAGCACCTGGGCCAGCAGCAGCACCGACGCGAGCAGGCCGGTGAGCCGGCCCAGCGAGGTCAGCCCGGTCTCCCAGCCACCGAGGTCGCGGATGCCGCCCCCGGCGGCCCACCAGTACGCGACGAGCAGCAGCGCCAGCCACAGCGCGGCCAGGCTGACCAGCCGGGTGCCGGCGTCGCGGCGGGCCGGGCCGCCCGGCGCCGGTGGGCGCGGCGCGGCCACGGGGGCCGGTGCGGTCATCGTGGTCATGACCCTCCCTCAGATCCGGGGAGAACCGGTGGTTCTCGGAACTGAGGATGACGATGACCTGGCCCGCTGGGGAGGTGCTCTCGGGATGCTGTGCGTCCCCTGAGCAGGGCTGACCTGTCGCGTCAGGCGCGGAGGCTGATCGTCTGGCCGCGGTGCACGGTGCGGATCTCGCCGGGCACCCGCCGCTGGGCGACCTCGCCGACGAAGTCGCCCAGGCCGGAGGAGAACACCGTGTAGTCGTCGAAGTGCACCGGGACGACGACCGACGGCCGGAGCAGCTCGACCAGGTCGGCGCCCTGCCGGCCGTCCATGGTCACGGTGAACCCGAACGCCTTCGTCCCGCCCAGGTGGGGGACGACGACGTCCAGCGGGCCGCACCGCTCGAGCACCTGGGCGAGGTCCTGGCGGAACAGCGTGTCGCCGCTGATGTAGCCGCGCCAGGTGACCGCGCCGTCCTCGACGAGCTCCAGCACGCTGCCCATCACCGGGGGCATCAGCCGGCCGAGCACGCCGGGCCCGTGCACGCCGGGCACCGAGGTGATCCGCAGCGTCGTCGTCCCGCGGGTGAACTCCTGGCTCTGCCAGTCGGTGAGGTCGCTGGTCTGCCGGAAGCCCTTGTCGGCCAGCGCGCGGGCAGCGGCCGGGGTGGTCACGACCGGGGTGTCCCGGGGCAGCGACCGGGTGGCGATCCGGTCCCAGTGGTCGGCGTGCAGGTGCGACAGCAGGATCGCGTCGAGCGCCGGCAGCTGGGCCGGCAGCAGCGCCGGGTCGGTGAGCCGCTTGGTGACCAGCCCGTACCCGAGGTACGCGTGCTGCCCGCGCCGCAGGAAGTTCGGGTCGGTGAGCAGTGTGAACGGGCCCAGCCGCAGCAGCGTGGTGGCGTTGCCGCCGAAGGTGAGCGTGACGTCAGCGGGACTGCTGCTCTGCGGCGCGGTCATGCCGCCGGGGCTACCCCTCAGCCGTCGGTGCCCAACCCCGGCAGCCGCCGTTGCGGCCTCCCGGGCCGCGGCAGGGTGCCGTGGGTGAGCACCTGCTCGTGCACCTGCTCCAGCGCGGTGCGCAGCGGCGCGAGCAGTGCGGGGTCCAGGCCGTCGAAGAACATCGTGCGCACGAACGCGGCGTGCGGCGGGGTGGCGGCCGCCAGTGCGGCCCGCCCGGCCGGGGTGAGGACGGCGTCGGTGGCCCGCCGGTCGGTCGTCGACGGGGCCCGCTCGACCAGCCCGCGGTCGCTCATCCGCGCGAGGTGGTGGGACAGCCTGCTGCGCTCCCAGCCGATCCGGGTGGCCAGCTCGGTGAGCTGCAGGCGCTCGCCCGGGGAGTCGCCCAGGGCGTTGAGCACGTCGAAGTCGGGGAGCGAGAGGCCGCTGTCGGTCTGCAGCTGGCGGTTCATCTCGTAGGTGAGCCGCAGCAGGACGCGCATGTAGGCGAACCACGTCTCCTGCTGGTCGGCGGTGAGCACGGGTCCGGGCACTCCCGCATTGGGTGACATGTCATGTACTTTCGCGTCGGTGGCACCCCAGTGTCGACCGACCCCCTCGTCCTCCCGGAGGCGCCCGTGCCCGAACCCGTCGAGTCCCCCGCCGAGCAGCTCCTCGCGCGGATGGTGCAGGAGGTCTTCAACGAGCCGGACGCCGACCGCCGGGCCGCGGTGATCGCCGAGGTGTTCGCTGCGGACGTGGTCTTCGTCGACGGCGAGCGGGTGGTGACCGGTCACGAGGAGCTGGCGGCCACCGTGACCGGCCTGCTGGCGCAGGGGCCGGGCATGGTCTTCACCCCGACCGGGTCGTTCCGCGGGGTGGGCGACCTCGGCATGCGGCCCTGGCGGCTGGGCCCGCCCGGCGGGGACCCGGTGCTCGGCGGACTGGACGTCGCCCAGGTCGCCGACGGCCGGATCACGCGGCTCTGGACGCTGCTCGACGCCTGACGGCGTCAGGACGGCCAGGTGGAATACGTGACATGTCACGTTGTTCGTCCTCCTGCGTGGCGCGAGACGCGCGCCGCGCAGGAGGAGGGACCCACGATGGGACAGCTCGACGGCAAGACGGCCCTGGTCACCGGAGCCACCTCCGGCATCGGCCTGGCCGCGGCCCGGCGCTTCGCGGCCGAGGGCGCGCACGTGTTCGTCACCGGCCGCCGCAAGGACGTGCTGGACGACGCGGTGGCGCTGATCGGCTCCGGTGCGGTGGGCGTGCAGAGCGACGTCAGCGACCTGGCCGACCTCGACCGGCTCGTCGAGCAGATCGCCGCGGCCGGGCGCGGTCTGGACGTCGTCCTCGCCAACGCCGGCGGCGGCGAGTTCGCCGCGCTCGGCCTGATCACCCCCGAGCAGTACGCCGACACGTTCGACCGCAACGTCCGCGGCACCCTGTTCACCGTGCAGAAGGCGCTCCCGCTGCTCAACGACGGCGCGTCGATCGTGCTCACCGGGTCGGACGCCACGCTGGGCGGGACGCCGTCGTTCAGCGTCTACGCGGCGTCCAAGGCCGCCGTGGCCCAGTTCGCCCGCACCTGGGCGGTCGAGCTGGCCGGCCGCGGGATCCGGGTGAACACGCTGGTGCCCGGGGCGACGGAGACGCCGGGCCTGCTGGGCCTCGCGCCGGACGACGCGGCGGCTGCCGCGATGGTCGAGGGCATGGCGGCCGGGATCCCGCTGCGGCGGCTGGCCCGTCCCGAGGAGATCGCCGCCGGTGCGCTGTTCCTGGCGTCGGACCAGAGCAGCTTCATGACCGGCCAGGAGCTGGTGCTGGACGGCGGCAAGGACCAGGCCTGACGTCTGGCAGGCTCCCCTCCGCGGCCGGCGCGGCTCCGGCGGGGAGCTCCCCGGCCGCCGAGGGGAGGCAGCCGTGGAGATGACGGCCACGGTGGTCGGGCTCGTGGTGGCGGTCGGCGTGCTCGCCTGGCTGTGCGACCGGTTCGGCTGGCCGACACCGCTGGTGCTCGTCGTCGCCGGCGCCGCGGCGTCCTCCGTGCCCGGCGTCCCGGGCGTGACGCTCGACCCCGAGCTGGTGCTGCACGCGCTGCTGCCCCCGCTGCTGTACGCCACCACCGCGCGCACCTCGCTGTTCGACTTCCGGCACAGCACCGGCAGCACGCTGCTCATGTCGGTGGTGCTCGTCTTCTTCACCACCGTGGTGGTCGGCGGTGCCACCTGGCTGCTGCTGCCCGGGGTCGCGTTCGCCGCCGCGCTCGCCCTCGGGGCGGTCGTGGCCCCACCGGACGCCGTCGCCGCGTCGGCGATCGGCCGGCGGCTGGGGCTGCCCCGGCAGGTCGCGACGCTGCTGGAGCAGGAGAGCCTGGTCAACGACGCCGCCGCGCTGATCGCGCTGGCCACGGCCGTCTCGGCGCTGTCCAGCTCGCCGTCGCCGTTCCGGGTCGCCGGGGACTTCACCTGGGCGGTGGTCGGCGCGGTCCTGGTCGGCGGGGCGGTGGCCGCCCTGCTCGCCGTCGTCCGGGCCCGGCTGCGCGACCCCGTGCTGGACACGGTCGTCTCCCTGGTCGCCCCCTACCTGGCCTTCCTGCCCGCCGAGGAGCTGCACGGCTCCGGCGTGCTCGCCACCGTGGTCACCGGCCTGGTGCTGGCCCAGCTGTCGCCGCGGGTGCAGACGGCGACCGCGCGGGTCACCGAGGCGGTCACCTGGCGCACCATCGCGTTCGTCCTGGAGAACGCCGTCTTCCTGGTCATCGGCCTGCAGCTGCCGGTGGTGCTCGCCGCGGTCCGGGACAGCGGGATGGGCACCGGGCGGGTCGTCGCCGTCTGCGCGGGGGTGCTCCTGGCCACCGTCGTGGCCCGTTTCGTGTTCGTCTTCGGCATGGCGGTGGTGCTGCGGTCCGGCACGCCGGCGATGCGGCGCAACGCCTGGTCGAACCCGGTCGCGACGCTGGTCTCCTGGGCCGGCATGCGCGGGGTGGTCACGCTGGCCGCCGCGCAGCTGCTGCCCGAGGACCTGCCCGACCGGGAGGTGCTGCAGCTGGCCGCGTTCACCGTGGTCGTCGGCAGCCTGCTGGTGCAGGGCTCCACGCTGCCGTGGCTGGTGCGCCGGGTCGGGTTGCCCGCGCCCGACCCCGCCGACGACGCGCTCACCGCCGCCGCCCTCGGTGACGCCGCGAGCGCCGCGGGGCTGGCCCGGTTGGCCGAGATCACCAGCGGCGAGGAGCCGGAGGGGGTGCTGCGCCGGCTGCGCGACCGCTCCACCGCCCGCTCGCACGCAGCCTGGGAGCGGCTGGGCCGCACCGACCCCGACCAGGAGACCCCGTCGGGCCGGTACGCCCGCCTGCGCCGGGAGATGCTCGCCGCCGAGCGCGCGGTGGTCGTCGAGGCGCGGGACGCCGGGCGGGCGCCGGCCGAGGTGCTGGCCACCGCGCTGGCCGACATCGACCTGGAGGAGTCGCTGCTCGACCGCCACCAGGACGTCGAGGGCGGCGACGGGGAGCGCACCCTCACGCCCCGGCCGCACGGCGCGCCCTGCGACCACCTCCGCACGGCACCGCTCGGCGAGCGGCCGGCCGGCGCCTGCGAGGACTGCCTGGTCGAGGGGACGACGTGGGTGCACCTGCGCACCTGCCTGGCCTGCGGGCACGTCGGCTGCTGCGACTCCTCGCCGCGCCGGCACGCCCGCGCGCACTACGGCGCGACCGCCCACCCGGTGATCGTCAGCTCCGAGCCGAACGAGGCCTGGCGCTGGTGCTGGGTGGACAGCGAGCTGGGTTAGCGCGCGGCGAAGCGGGACCGGTACTCGGCGGGGCTCAGGCCGGTGTGCCGGTGGAACTGCAGCCGCAGGTTCGCCGTGCTGCCCAGGCCGCTGCGGTGGGCGACGGCGTCCAGGCCCGGGGCGCCCCGCTCGAGCAGGCGCCGCGCCAGCTCGACCCGCTCGGCGGTCAGCCAGGCCAGCGGCGTCGTGCCCAGCTCGGTGCGGAACCGGCGGTGCAGCGTGGTGACGCTGACGTGCGCCTGCCGGGCGAGGTCGGCGACCGACAGCGGCTCGCCGAGCCGCGCCTGCGCCCACGAGAGCGTGGCGGTCAGCGGCGCGGCGGCCGGCGCGGGCACGGGGCGCTCGACGAACTGCCGCTGGCCGCCGTCCCGGTAGGCGGCGAACACCAGCCGGCGGCTGACGGCGTTGGCCACCTCGGCGCCGTGGTCGCGGCGGACGAGGTGCAGGGCCAGGTCCAGCGCGGCCGCGCTGCCCGCGGAGGTGAGCACGTCCCCGTCGTCGACGAACAGGACGTCGGGCTGCAGCCGGACGGCGGGGAAGCGGCGCCGGAACTCGTCGGCCAGCTGCCAGTGCACCGTCGCGGGCCGGCCGTCCAGGACGCCGGCCTCGGCCAGCGTGAACGCGCCGGTGCACAGCCCGACCAGCCGGGCGCCCCGGTCGTGCGCCCGCCGGACGGCGGCCAGCACGTCGGGGTGGCGCGGCGGGTCGACCGCCGGCCGGTTCGGCACCACGACCGTGTGCGCGGTGTCCAGGTCGGCCAGATCGCCGGCGCCGGCGAAGGTGAACAGCCCGTCCCGGGCGGTGGCCCGGCCACCCGGCGCGACCACCCGCAGGTCGTAGAGCTCCCGACCCAGGTCCGCGCGGCGGCGGGCGCCGAACACCTCGCAGACGCAGCCGACCTCGAACGGGTTCGAGTCCTCGTCGACCAGCAGGGCCACGGGGATCGGCTGGTCGGATCCTTGCGGCACGTGGTGATCCTGGCACTGGTGGGTGTGGATCGGCTGGAGCAGCGTCGTCCGCATGACGAAGGTGGACCTGGCGGCGGAGGCCGCGGACCTGACGGAGTTCTGGTCGCAGCGGGTGGTCGCGAGCGCGAACGGCAACCTCTTCAAGGTCGCCAAGGGCATCGGCTCGACCACCTGGCACACCCACGACGACCAGGACGAGACGTTCCTCCTCCTGTCCGGCCGGCTGACGGTCCAGCTGCGCACCGGGGACGTCGAGCTGGCGCCGGGCGACCTGTTCGTCGTCCCCCGCGGCGTCGAGCACTGCCCGCTCGCGTCGGAGGAGGCCCGCTTCCTGCTGGTCGGGCCGGCGGTCACCTCGACCGCGGCCGGCGGGAAGCCCGACTGGAGCGCCGGGGGAGGGCGCCCACCCGCGCGGCCGTGACCTGCCGGGCCCGCGCGGGACGGGTCGGTAGCGCGGCTCACGATCCCGTCGTGCCGCGGGCGCCCGGCTGGTAGACACAGGCCCGTGGCTGGAAACCGTGCCGTGGACGAGTCGTTCCTCGCCCTCCCGTTGTCCGCGCTGGCCGAGGCGGCGCTCACCCGCGCCGTCGACCTCGGCTGCGAGCACGCCGACCTGCGCGTCGAGCGGATCCGCACCCAGTCGGTGCGGCTGCGCGACGCCCGGCTGGAGGCGATGAGCGACGGGGAGGACCTGGGGCTCGCCGTCCGCGTCGTGCACGAGGGCACGTGGGGGTTCGCCGCGGGCGTCGTCCTCACCGCTGCCGAAGCGGTCCGGCTCGCCGAGGAGGCGGTCGCCGTCGCCCAGGTGTCGGCGGCGATCAACACCGACCGGGTCGAGCTGGCGCCGGAGCCGGTGCACCAGGGGGAGTGGGTGTCGGCCTACGACGTCGACCCGTTCGACGTCCCGGACGCGGAGAAGACGGGGCTGCTCACCGAGCTGTCCGAGCAGCTCCTGGCCGCCGACGGCGTGGAGCACGTGCAGACCGGCTTCATGGCGGTCAAGGAGCAGAAGTTCTACGCCGACACCGCCGGCACCCGCACCCGCCAGCAGCGCGTCCGGGTGCACCCGGAGTTCACCGCGCTCACCGTCGACCGGGCCACCGGCGCGTTCGAGTCGATGCGCACCCTCGCCCCGCCGGTGGGCCGCGGCTGGGAGTACCTGACCGGCACCGGCTGGGACTGGCGCGGCGAGCTGGCCGAGATCCCGGAGCTGCTGCGGGAGAAGACCAAGGCGCCGTCGGTCGAGGCCGGCCGCTACGACCTCGTCGTCGACCCGTCGAACCTGTGGCTGGTCATCCACGAGTCGATCGGCCACGCCACCGAGCTCGACCGCGCGCTGGGTTACGAGGCCGCGTACGCCGGGACGTCGTTCGCCACGCCGGACGAGCTCGGCAGCCTGCAGTACGGATCAGAGCTGTTGACCGTCACCGGCGACCGGACCGTCGAGCACGGGCTGTCGACCGTCGGCTGGGACGACGAGGGCGTCGCCGGCCAGCAGTGGGACCTCATCCGGGACGGCGTGCTGGTCGGCTACCAGGTCGACCGCAACATGGCGCGGCTGCGCGGGCTGGACCGCTCGAACGGCTGCGCGTTCGCCGACTCCGCCGCGCACGTGCCGGTGCAGCGGATGGCCAACGTCTCGCTGGCCCCCGACCCGGCCGGGCCCTCGACCGAGGAGCTGATCGGCGGGGTCGAGCGCGGCATCTACGTGGTCGGTGACAAGAGCTGGTCGATCGACATGCAGCGCTACAACTTCCAGTTCACCGGCCAGCGGTTCTACAAGATCGAGCACGGCCGGCTGGCCGGTCAGCTCCGCGACGTCGCCTACCAGGCCACCACCACCGACTTCTGGGGCTCGATGAGCCGGGTCGGCGGGCCGGGCACCTACGTGCTCGGCGGCGCCTTCAACTGCGGCAAGGCCCAGCCCGGCCAGGTCGCCCCGGTCAGCCACGGCTGCCCGGTGGCCCTGTTCGAGAACACGAACATCCTCAACACCGCGCAGGAGTCCGGCCGATGAGCCCTCAGGAGATCGTCGAGCAGGCGCTGGCCGCCTCGAAGGCCGACGCCGCCGTCGCGTTCGTGGTGGAGAGCTCGGAGGCCAACCTGCGCTGGGCGGGCAACAGCCTCACCACCAACGGCGCGATGCGCTCGCGGCAGGTCGTCGTCGTCTCGTTCGTCGACGGCGGGTCCGGGACGGCCACCGGCACGGTGGCCCGCACCGGGACGCCGGACGTCGCCGAGCTGGTGCGGCTGAGCGAGCAGGCCGCCCGCGACGCCGGCCCGGCGGAGGACGCGGTGCCGCTGGTCACCGACCCGCCGGCCGGCGCCGGCGACTGGGACGCCCCGCCGGCGGAGACCTCGATCGACGTGTTCGCCGACTTCGCGCCCGCGCTCGGCCAGGCGTTCGGCGAGGCCCGCGACCGGCAGGAGCTGCTGTTCGGCTTCGCCGAGCACTCGATGAGCACCACCTACCTGGGGACGTCGACCGGGCTGCGGCTGCGCTCCGACCAGCCCACCGGCCGGGTGGAGCTCAACGGCAAGGACCGCGAGTTCGGCCGCTCGGTGTGGGCCGGCGTGGGCACCCGCGACTTCCGCGACGTCTCGGTGGCCGACCTCGCCGCCGAGGTGCAGCGGAAGATGGCCTGGTCGGCCCGCCGCGTCGACCTGCCGGCCGGGCGGTACGAGACGCTGCTGCCGCCGTCGACGGTCAGCGACCTGATGATCTACGCCTACTGGACGATGGAGGCCCGGGACGCCGACGAGGGCCGCAACGTCTACGCGAAGGCCGGCGGCGGCAACCGGATCGGCGAGCGGCTGGCCGCGCTCCCGCTGACCCTGCGCAGCGACCCGCGCGAACCGGGGCTGGAGACCGCGCCGTTCGCGGTGGTGGGCAGCTCGTCGGGGTCGGCGTCGGTGTTCGACAACGGCATGGCCACCCCGGCCGTCGACTGGATCCGGGACGGCGTGCTGACCAACCTGATCCGCCCCCGGGCCTGGGCGCTGAAGACGACGGCCCCGGCCACCGCGGCCGTGGACAACCTGGTGCTCGAGCTGCCCGGCGCCACCACCACGCAGGCGGAGATGATCGCCGGCACCGAGCGCGGGCTGCTGCTCACGACGCTCTGGTACATCCGCGAGGTCGACCCGCAGACGCTGCTGCTCACCGGCCTCACCCGCGACGGGGTGTTCCTGGTCGAGGACGGCGAGGTCACCGGCGCGGTGAACAACTTCCGGTTCAACGAATCGCCGGTCGACCTGCTCGGCCGGGCGACCGAGGCGAGCGTCACCGAGCGGACGCTGCCCCGGGAGTGGAACGACTGGTTCACCCGGGCCGCGATGCCGACCCTGCGGGTGCCCGACTTCAACATGAGCTCGGTGTCGCCGGCGTCGTGACCCCGGGCGCACGCCGTTGTGCGCCCAGTGCTGTGTCCCGGCGCGGGACACAGCACTGAGCGCACGACCGCGCTCGGGCTCCCCTCGTCCGTCTGCTCGGGGTGGTGCCGGCCCGCCGCCCGGGTGATCCCGGACGGCGGGCCGGGTCAGGTCAGCCCTCCGCCGACCGGCGCCGCCGGCCGCCGAGGACCAGGAGCGACCCGGCCGCCAGGCCGGCCACGCCCGCGGTCAGCGGGACGGAGACGTCGCTGCCGGTGTAGGCGAGCTCACCGGTGGCACCGACCGAGTCGGCGTCGTACAGCTGCGCCGACAGGACCTCGGTGGCCGGGGTGACGAGGGCGTGGTTCCCGGGCTGCACCGCGGCCGCGGCGGCGTGGGCGGCGGCCCACTCCGTCTCGGTCGGCTGGTGGACGGCCGGAGCCTCCGGGGCCTCGGCGGCGGGAGCCACCGCGGTCTCGTCGGCCGGTGCCTCCGGGGCCTCGGCGGCGGGAGCCACCGCGGTCTCGTCGGCCGGTGCCTCCGGGGTCTCAGCGGCCGGGGCCTCCGGAGCCTCGGGGGCCGCCGGAGCGGTCGGGGCCTCCGGCGCCGCCGGCGCCTCGGGCTGCTCGCACTCGACGGGCTGCGGAGCGTGGTGCCCGCCGCCGGTGGAGCCGCCACCCTGGTGGCCGCCACCCGTGTTGCCGGTGCCGGTGCCTGCCGAGGTGCCCGCGCCGTTGCCGGTGCCGGCGCCCGTGCCGGAGCCGATGTCCCCGCCGGTGCCGGTCGGGCTGCCGCCGGTCGTGCTGCCGACCGACGGGTTGCCGCTGCCGGTCACCGAGCCGCCGTTCGCCGTCCCGTTGTTCGTGACGTCGCCGGTCTGGGTGTACGCGGTGCAGTTCACGCTGCCGGTGACCGAGAAGCAGAACACGTAGGTCGTGTTGCCCCCGGTGCTGCCGACCTGGGTGACGGTGCCGCCGTTGCCGCCGGCGACGATGCCGTTGCCGGCGGTGCCCCCGGTGGTGGTGGAGCCCCCGGCGGTGCCGGTGGAGGTGTTGCTGCTGCCGGCGCCGGCGCTGCCGGAACCGACGGTGCTGCCGCCGGTGCCGCCGTTGCCGGCCGAGGTGCCCGTGCCGTTGCCGGTGGTGGCACCGGTGCCGGAGCCGATGGCGCCGCCGGTGCCGGTCGGGCTGCCGCCGGTGGTGCTGCCGACCGACGGGTTGCCGCTACCGGTGACCGAGCCGCCGTTCGCCGTCCCGGTGTTGGTGACGTTCCCGGTCTGGGTGTACGCGGTGCAGGTGACGTCGCCGGTGACCGAGAAGCAGAACACGTAGGTCGTGTTGCCGCCGGTGTTCCCGGTCTGGGTGACGGTGCCGCCGTTGCCGCCGGCGACGATGCCGTTGCCGGCGGTGCCCCCGGTGGTGGTGGAGCTGCCGGCGGTGCCCGCGGAGACGTTGGCGCTGTCGGCGTCCGCGTCGCCGGACCCGACGGCGCTGCCCGCAGCGGCGCTCCCGCGACCGGACCCGGCCGAGGTGCTGGTCGCGTTGCCGCTGCCGGCCCCGGTCACCGAGCCGATGTCCCCGCCGGTGGCGGAGGGGCTGCCGCCGGTGGTGGCACCCACCGACGGACTGCCGCTCCCCGACACCGACCCCCCGTTGGCGGACCCGCTGCTGGTGACGTCGCCGGTGACGGTGCCGGAGACGGCGTCGCCGTCACCCCGGCCGCCGCCGGACGTGGTGACCGCACCGTTCCCGCCGGTGCTGCCGGCCTGGGTCACCGTGCCGCCGTTGCCGCCGGCGACGACGCCGTTGCCGGCGGTGCCCCCGCTGGTGGTGGAGCTGCCGGCGGTGCCGGTGGAGACGTTGGCGCTGCCGGCGTCCGCGTCGCCGGACTCGACCTCGCTCCCGGCGTAGGAGACGACCGGGCCGGAGTGCCCGCGGCCGGAGCCGGAGGCGCTGCCGGTGGTGCCGACCTGGTTGCCGGTGGCCGCGCCGGTGACCGAGGTGAGGTCGCCACCGGTCGCCGAGGGGCTGCCGCCGGTGGTGCTGCCGCCCGACGGGTTGCCGCTGCCCGACACCGAGCCGCCGTTGGCGGACCCGTTGTTGCTGACGTTCCCCGTGCCGAGGAGGGCGTCGGCGTCGTCGTCGCCGCCCCAGCCACCGCCGGAGGTGGTGACGGCGTGGTTCGCGCCGCTGCCGCCGGACTGGGTGACCGTGCCCCCGTTGCCGCCGGCGACGACGCCGTTGACCGCGGCACCGCCGGTGGTGTTCGAGCTGCCCGAGTTCCCGGAGGAGCGGTTGTCGCTGTCGGCGACCGCGTCGCCGGAGGAGACCGTGCTGCCGGCGTAGGCGACGACCGGGGCGGCGGAACCGGAGCCCGAGCCGGAGCCGGGGCCGCGACCCGGGCCGGTGCCCGAGCCGGCGGAGGCGCGGCCGGTGGTGGTGACGTGGTTGCCGGTGGTCGCGCCGGTGACCGAGGTGGTGTCGCCGCCGGTGGCCGTCGGGCTGCCGCCGGTGGTGGCGCCGACCGAGGGGTTGCCGCTGCCGGTGACCGAGCCGCCGTTGGCGGACCCGTTGTTGCTCACGTCGCCGGTCTCGGTGGTGCTGTACGCCGAGGTGTCGGCGTGCCGCCCGTACGTGTCGGCCGAGACGGTCGAGCTGTTGCCGCCGGTGGAGCCGGTCTGGGTGACCGTGCCGCCGTTGCCGCCGGCGACGGCGCCGTTGCCGGCGGTGCCCCCGGTGGTGGTGGAGCTGCCGGCGGTGCCGGTGGAGACGTTGGCGCTGTCGGCGTCCGCGTCGCCGGAGGAGACCGCGCTGCCGGCGCTGGCGACGACCGGCGCGGGCCGGGCCGGGCCGCCGGCCCCCGCCGAAGCCGAGGTCGAGGTCGTGTTGCCGCTGCTGGCGCCGGTGCTGGAGCCGACGTCGCCGCCGCCGGCCGACGGGCTGCCGCCGGTGGTGGCGCCGACCGAGGGGTTGCCGCTGCCGGTGACCGAGCCGCCGTTGGCCGACCCGTTGTTCGTCACGTTCCCGGTGCTGGTGTCGGCGTCCGCGCTGGTGTCGGCGTGCCTGCCGCCCGAGCTCGCGGAGGTGCCGGTGCTGCTGCCGCCGGTCGAGCCGGTCTGGGTGACGGTGCCGCCGTTGCCGCCGGCGACGGCGCCGTTGCCGGCGGTGCCCCCGGTCGTCGTCGAGCTCCCGGCGGCGCCGGACGAGCTGTTGTGGCTGTCGGCGCCGGCATCCCCGGAGGAGACGTCCGAGCCCGCGTTGCTCACCGTGGGAGCGGGGGCCTGGGCAGGCTCCTCCGCATTGGCCACCGCTTGTCCGAGGAACCACAGGCCCCCGGACATCGCCGCGATGGCGAGTCCGTTGCGCACGGATCGGTTCATCTGTTGCGTTCCTGTCTGCTGTGCGCGTCGTCGCGCTGGGAGGTGGGTGACTGCGTACGGGGCGGCTGCGCAGGTCGGGATGTGCCCCCCGCGGCACATCTGCCGGGGGCGCTGCCGCGAGCCGCGGACTCAGTCGGGGCGCGAGCCCGGGTCGTCAGCGCTGCTGACGACGGGCAGCTGCGCCGCCCGGGTGCGGACGTCGGCCGGGGTGGCCGCGTCGGCGGAGGGGACGACGACCGGCAGCGCGGACGGCGTGCCGTGCTGGTGCTCGGTGGACCCGCTCTGCGCCGTCTGCCCGCAGGCGCCGGCGGCGGTGGGCGCCGGGACGGCCGGCGCGGCGGGGATCGGGAAGGCCGGGCCGCCGGGGAGGGCCGGGACGCCGGCCGGCCCGGCCGGTGCGGCGGGCGGGTCGATGTGCGCCCCGGCGGTGCCGACCGGGGCGGCGGCCGCGGGAGCGGGAGCGGTGCGGTGGTGCGACCGCGCGGCAGGAGGCGCCGCGGTGCCGGCCGCCCGGACGGCCGTGGTGGTGGCCCGGAGGCTGCACAGGACGTCCACCGCCGGGTCGACGACCGCCGCGGGGGCCGGGACGCCCGCGACGCCGGCCGGGTCGGTGGCGAGCTCGGCCGGGTCGCCGGTCGCCGGGTCGACGCCGGCGGGAGCGGTCCCGTCGGCGGTCGCGAGCGGGACGACCGGCCCCTCGACAACCGGCCCGCTGACGACCTCGCCCGGCACGGCCGGGCCGGCGAGCGGCGTGCCGGCGGTGTCGGTCGTGGTCGGGGCGGCGGTCGCCGGTGCGGTGCCGCTGGTCGTGCCGGTCGATGCCGTCGGGGCGCCGGTCGGCGCGGCCGGGGTGCCGGCCGAGGGGGTGGTCCCCGACGACGCGGCCGGCTTCGCGGCCGGTGCCGCGGGCTGCGTGGCCGGCACGGTGGCCGGTGCAGCGGCGGCCGCGGACGGTGCCGGGGATGCGCTGTCGGCGGTGGCCGTCGCCACGGTGACCGCGACGGGGTCCGCGACGGCGGCCCCCCCGACGGTCACGCCCGGGACGGCGGTGCCCGCGGGCGTCCCGGCGTCCGGTGGTGCGTCGTCCGAGGCCGGCTCGCCGGGCGGCGGCCCCGGATCGGGAGCCGGCGCCGGCGGGTCGGCGACGGCAGCCGGAGGGGCCGGGTCGGCTGCTGTCGCCGGGACGGTGGTCCCGCCGTCGGCCGGGGCCGGCTGGGCGCTCGCGGCGTCCGCGGTCGCCGTGCTCACGGCGGGTTCGTCGGCCGAGGCGGCCCCCGCGCACAGGCTCAACCCGACGTACAGACCGCTGCCGAGCACGGTCGCGGCGAGCACGCGCCGCCCCCACGACCGGCCCCCCGGACCGGGGTGCCGGCCGCGCTCGGGGGCGGTGGCCGGGGACACGCGGCGAAACGTAGGAACGCGTTCCGAAGATCACCACCAGGGGCCGGGAGATTCGACGACAGAGCGGCGTGTCGACCAATCCGGCTCGACGGAGGGTCTGCTAGCGACCGCGCAGCGTGACGGTTGTTGCTCCTGGCGAGTGACTGGTATCACTGCGGTAGCACCGACGGGGGGACGACGGATGGCGATGACACTGCGGTTGACGCCCAGGGAGACCGAGGCGCTGCGGCGCCGGGCCCACGCCGAGCAGACGTCCATGCAGGAGGTCGCCAAGCGGGCGCTCGAGGAGTACATCGGGGCGCACGAGGGCGAGGCGCCGCTCGACGTCGTGCTGGACCAGCAGCTCGACCGGTTCGACGGCGCGATCAACGAGCTGAACCGATGGCGGGACTGACCGTCGAGGACCTGGTCCACGTCGCCCGGCGGTCGGTCGGCGGGCAGGTCCGGGTCCGGGACCCCGGGCTGCTGGCCGCCGCGCTGGCCCGGCAGGAGGCCTGGGCGTTCGGCGAGGAGGTCTACCCGACCGTCGAGGAGAAGGCCGGGGCGCTGCTCCACTCGCTGGCCACGACCGTGCCGCTGGTGGAGGGCAACCGCCCGTTCGCGCTGGCCGCCACGCTGGTCTACCTGGCGCAGCAGGGCCGGCCCAGCGTGCTCTCCGGGGAGGCCGCGGTCGAGCTGGTCACCGACATCTGCACCGGCAAGCTCGAGTCGGTCCGGGAGGTCGCCGACCGGCTGCGCGGAGGTGGCTGATCGCACCTCCCAACTCCCTGGTCGGCGCCGTGCGCCGCCGACTACCCTCGTGCTGGGTCGTGACTGGCGCTGACAGGTGGGCCACCACCGGGGAGCGGCCCGGCACCGCCGCCGCGCGCCTGGGCCCCCCGAGACGACGCCGTCGCGCGACAGTGCCGCGAGAACGAGGAGACCCATGACCGGGACCGTGACCCGCGAGTCCGCCGCCTTCACCAGCGCGCTGGACGTCATCGCCCAGGTGGAGCCGCGGGTGGCGCAGGCCATCGGGCAGGAGCTCACCGACCAGCGGGAGAGCCTCAAGCTCATCGCCAGCGAGAACTACGCGTCGCCGGCGACCCTGCTGGCGATGGGCAACTGGTTCAGCGACAAGTACGCCGAGGGCACGGCCGGACGGCGCTTCTACGCCGCCTGCCAGAACGTCGACACCGTCGAGCGGCTGGCCGCCGAGCACGCCCGGGAGCTGTTCGGCGCCGACCACGCCTACGTGCAGCCGCACTCGGGCATCGACGCCAACCTGGTCGCCTTCTGGTCGATCCTGGCCCACCGGGTCGAGGCGCCGGCGCTCGCGCAGGCCGGCGTGAAGAACGTCGACGCGCTCAGCGAGGCCGACTGGGAGCAGCTGCGCCACGCGCTGGGCGACCAGCGGATGCTCGGCATGAGCCTGGACGCCGGTGGCCACCTCACCCACGGGTTCCGGCCCAACATCTCCGGCAAGATGTTCCACCAGTCCAGCTACGGCACCGACCCGGAGACCGGGCTGATCGACTACGCCGCGCTGCGCGAGCGGGCCCGCGAGTTCAAGCCGCTGATCCTGGTCGCCGGCTACTCCGCCTACCCGCGGCGGATCGACTTCGCCGCGATGCGCGAGATCGCCGACGAGGTCGGCGCCACGCTGATGGTCGACATGGCGCACTTCGCCGGGCTGGTCGCCGGCAAGGTCATCACCGGCGACTTCGACCCGGTGCCGAACGCGCACGTCGTCACCACGACGACGCACAAGTCGCTGCGCGGCCCGCGCGGCGGCATGGTGCTCGCCACCGAGGAGTACGCCCCCGAGGTCGACCGCGGCTGCCCGATGGTGCTCGGCGGCCCGCTGCCGCACGTGATGGCGGCCAAGGCCGTCGCGCTCGCCGAGGCGCGTCGTCCGGAGTTCGCCGACTACGCCCAGCAGATCGTCGCGAACGCCCGGGCGCTGGCCGAGGGCCTGCTCAAGCGCGACGTCCGGCTGGTCACCGGGGGCACCGACAACCACCTGGTGCTCGCCGACGTCCGCGACTTCGGGCTCACCGGCCGGCAGGCCGAGTCGGCGCTGCTCGACGCCGGCCTGGTCACCAACCGCAACGCCGTCCCGGCCGACCCGAACGGCCCCTGGTACACGACCGGCGTCCGGCTGGGCACCCCCGCGCTGACCACCCGCGGCCTGCGCGAGGACGAGCTGGCAGAGGTCGGTGACCTGATGGCCGACGTGCTGGCCAACACCCGGCCCGACGGCGCGTCGAAGGTGAAGTACCGGCTCGACGAGCAGGTGGCCGAGCGGGTCCGCGCCCGGGCGGCCGAGCTCGTCGGCGCGCACCCGCTCTACCCGGAGATCGACCTCACGCCGCAGGGCTGACGGCGCGGTTCTCCCCGACGGTCACCGGCCGCCGGGGAGACCTCGCAACCACTCCACCAGCAGCGCGTCCACCTCGTCCGGGCGCTCCTGCTGCACCCAGTGGCCGCAGCCGGGCAGCAGCTCGCACGTGCGCAGGTCCGGCACCGTCCGCGGCAGGGCTGCGATCGACTCCGCCATCCAGGCGGTGGTCGCGTCCTCGGCGCCCCCGACGAAGAGCGCCGGTTGCGGTACCACCGCGCCGTCCAGGCCGGCCTGGTCCGACCAGTCGCGGTCCAGGGTGCGGTAGCGGTTCAACGCCCCCGTCGCGCCGTTCCGCCGGAGGGACCGCACGTGGACGTCCAGGTCGGCCTCGGTCAGCCACCAGGGCAGCGGTCCGCGGGGGAACCGGTCGGACATCCGGGCGCCCCGCGGGACGAAGAAGAGCCCGTCCGGGCCGGGGGAGGTGCCCGCCCCGCCGGAGAGCCCGCCGACGAAGCCGGCCAGCCAGCGCCGCGGGTCGTCCTCGATGTCGGCCTCGGCCACCCCCGGCCGCTGGAACCAGCGCACGTAGAACTCCGGGTCGTCGCCCAGCCCGGCGAACGCCGTGGTCGGTGGCACCGGGCCGCGCGGGGCGTACGGCACGCCCAGCATGCCGACGGCGCGCACCCGGTCCGGCGCGGTCAGGGCCGCGGTGGTCACGACCGGGGACCCGACGTCGTGACCCACGAGGACGCCGCGCCGTTCGCCCAGCGACGACAGCACGGCCAGCAGGTCCCCGACGAGCGCCTCGGTGCGGTACGCCCCGGGTCCGCCGGTGGTCGCCGTGTCGCCGTGCCCGCGCAGGTCGACCGCGACCGCCCGGAACCCTGCGTCGGCCAGGGCCGGGAGCTGTCGCCGCCACGACCACCAGCTCTCGCTGAACCCGTGCACCAGCAGGACCAGCGGTCCCGTGCCCTGCTCGACCAGGTGCACCCGGCCGTCGGGGACGTCCACGAACCGGTGGACGACGTCGAGTCCGGGAACGGGCGGCAGCTGGGTCACGGTTCCTCCTGGCACGGGCGGTCGGTACGAGAGCACCGTGCCTTCCGGCGCGCCCGGCCCGGTCGTCCCGTTGCCGGTGCGGCAAGTCCCGGGCGTCGTCAGCGGGCCGCGGGGCGGGCGCGCACGTGCATGCGCTCGCCCTGCGGCCCGAACAGGCCGATGACCTCGGCACTCGCCGGGCCGGGGTTGCCGAACCAGTGCGGGGTGCGGCAGTCGAACTCCGCCACCTCACCGGCGTGCAGCTCGAACTCCTTGTCGCCCAGCCACAGCTCGAGCCGGCCGGACAGCACGTACATCCAGTCGTAGCCCTCGTGCGCCCGCTGGGTGCGGTCGCGGCTGCCCGGCGGGATGACCAGCTTGTAGGCCTGCAACCCGCCGGGCCGGCGGGTCAGCGGGATCATCGTCATGCCGTGGTGCTGGATCGGCCGGGCGTGGATCCGCGGGTCGCCGGTCGGCGGGGCGTCGACCAGCTCGTCCAGCGTCACCTGGTGCACCCGGGCCAGCGGGAGCAGCAGCTCCAGCGTCGGACGGCGTCCGCCGGACTCCAGCCGCGACAGCGTGCTCACCGAGATGCCGGTGGTCTCCGACACCTGCCCGAGCGTCATCCCGCGCTGCTCGCGGAGGGTGCGCAGGCGCGGACCCACGGTGGTCAGGGCGTCGTCGTCGGCCATGCCTCCATTGCTGGTCCGGCAACGCGGTGTGTCAAGTCGCCCGGGTGGTCACCAGGGCACGACGCCGTCGTCCTCGAAGTACCCGCCGGTCGGGCCGTCGTCGGGCAGGGTGGCCAGCCGGATCGCGGTCGCCGCGCCCTGCTCCGGGGTGCGCACGCCGCGGAACCCGTTGAGGTCGGTGGCGACGAAGCCGGGGCACGCCGCGTTGACCAGGATCTTCGTGTCGGCCAGCTCCTGGACGTACTGCAGCATCACGGCGTTCAGGAAGGTCTTGGACGGCGCGTACGCCACCGCGACCGGCCCCGTCGTGGTAGCGCTGCCCGGGCCGGACTGCCGGGTCAGCGACCCGACGCTGCTGGACATCATCACGATCCGCGGCGACGGCGACCGGCGCAGCAGCGGCAGCACCGCGTTGGTGACCCGGACGACGCCCAGCACGTTGGTCTCCACCACCGCGCGGATGACGTCCAGATCGGCGGTGCTGGGCTGCTGGGCCGGCCCGCCGGTGATGCCGGCGTTGTTGACCAGGACGTCGAGCCGTCCCTCCTGCTCCGCGAGCAGCTGGGCGGCGGCCGCCACGCTGTCGTCGTCGGTGACGTCCAGCGGGACGCCGAACGCGTCGACGCCGGCCGCGCGCAGCGTCGCGACGGCGTCCTCGCGCCGCGCCGCGTCGCGGGCGCCGATGCCGACCCGGTGACCCCGGGCGCCCAGCCCGGCGGCGATCTCGTAGCCGATCCCCTTGTTCGCGCCGGTGACCAGCGCGGTGCGTGTGTCGCTCATGCCGTCGATCGTGGCCGGGGGGTGGGCGTCCGGTCCAAGACCAGCTGGGTCTCGGTCGATACCCCTGGGGTATGGACCGGGGTTACCGTGAGGCGTGGACGCCCGGGAGCTGCGGTACTTCGTCGCCGTCGCGGAGGAGCTGCACTTCGGCCGGGCCGCGCAGCGGCTCGGCATCGCGCAGCCGCCGCTCTCGCGGGCGATCAGCCAGCTCGAACGCCGCCTGGGTGCGGCACTCCTGCACCGGACGAGCCGATCGGTGACCCTGACCGAGGCCGGCGACGTGCTGCTGCGAGAGGGGCGGGTGGCGCTGGACGCGTTGGAGGCGGCGGAGCAGCGCACCCGGCGGACGGCGAGCGCCGGCGGCCGGGCCGGTGTCGCCCTGGCCACCAAGGCAGGGGCGTCCGACGAGCTGCTGGCGAAGCTGCTGCACGCCTACGCCGCGGAGCCGGGGTCCGTCGAGGTGGACGTCGTGCTGTGCGGACCGGGGGAGCAGGAGCGGCTGCTGCGCAGCGGCCGCGTCGACGTCGCCCTGCTGCACCGGCCGTTCGACGACACCACCGGGCTGGACGTGGAGGAGCTGTCCACCGAGGGGCAGGTGGCGGTGCTCCCCGCCGGCCACCCGCTCTCCGTCCGGGCCGAGCTGCGCCTGGCCGACCTGGCCGCCGCGCCCGACCTGCCCCAGCCCCGCTGGCCGAGGTCCGACGGCTCGTACCCGGCGGGCCCCGGTCCGGAGGTGCAGAGCCAGACCCAGCTGCTGCAGCTGGTCTCCCTGGGGCGGGCCGCGGTGGTCGTGCCGGAGTCGGCGCGGGCGATGCTGCGGGAGGGCGTCGTCGCCCTGCCGGTCGTGGACGCGCCGCGCGTGACCACCGTCATCGCGTGGCCGCCGCACAGCCGCTCGCTCGCGGTGGCCGGTCTCGTCCGGACCGCCACCCGCCTCTGACTCCTGTGACGGGTCGTGCCCGGCCCGTTACCGAACCGTGTCGGTCCGCCGTCAGCGGGGGAGCCGACCCCAGCGTGTAAGGGTCATGACACCCGAGGAGTCCTTCGCCGAGTTCTACGCGGCGCGCAAGGACCCGTGCCTGCGGGCCGTGGTCGCCAGCGGTACCGACCGCGGCGCCGCGGAAGAGGCGGTGGCCGAGGCCTTCGCCCGGGCGTGGGCGGCCTGGCCGAAGGTCAGCCGGCACCCGTCCCCGTCGGCGTGGGTCGTGCGCGTGGCGCTCAACCACCACGTCTCGCGGTGGCGACGCACCCGGCGCGAGGTCGCGCTCACCGCCGAGGTCGAGCGGCCGCTGGTCGCCGATCCCCCGGGCCGTGACGACCTGATGCGAGCCGTCGCCGCACTGCCCGAGCGGCAGCGGCAGGTGATCGCCCTCCGGGTGTTTCTCGACCTGGACACCAAGCAGACCGCCGACGCCCTCGGGCTGTCGGCCGGCACCGTCACCACCCACCTGCACCGGGCGCTCACGGCGCTGCGCGCCACCGCCTCGGCCGACCTGGAGGTCTGCTCGTGACCACGGAGCTGCGCACCGCGCTCACCGCTGCCCACGCCGACGTCGTGCTCGGCGACCCGCTCGACCAGGTGGTCCGGCGCGGACGCCGGATCCGGCGTGCCCGCCGGGCCCGCCGCACCGTCCCCGCCCTGGTGGCGGCGGCGGCCGTCGTCGTGGGCGTGATCGCCACCCGAGGTGGCGGCGAGCTGGTCACCCCGTCGCCCGTCGTCCTGGTCGACCAGCAGACCCAGGCCTTCCCGCTGTCGTTCGCGGAGGTCCCTCCGGGGCTCGCGGGGCCGCACCTCTCGCTCGACCCGTCCTTCCAGCGCGTCGGCCCGGGCGTCGCCCACGCCGGCTGGAGCGACCCCGCCGACCCGGCCGACGGCATCGGCATCTCGGTCCGGGGCGACGAGCCGGAGAACACGGGGGACGACGTCGACGAGGTGTCGGTCCACGGGGTCGACGCCACCGTGCACCGCGACGACACCGGCCCCTCGACCTCGTACGCGGTCGTGTGGGAGCGGGCCGACGACCAGTGGGTGACCGTGAGCGGCGCAGGCCGCTTCGGTTCGGAGGAGGCCGTCGTCCGGCTCGCCCGCTCGGTGGTGGACCGGCCGGCCGTGGTGCCGTTGCAGCTGACCTCCGCGCCGCGCGGCTGGGTGCTGGTCGCCTACAAGGACGACCGGATCGTCACCTTCGCCGACCCGGCGGGGCCGCCCGCGACCGCCGCGCGGGCGCGGACGCTCAGCGTGTCCCTGCCGCAGCCCCCCAGCGACCCGGCGGACCTCTCGCGCGAGGTCACCGGCGGGCGGGTGCAGCCGGAGCAGCTGACCGTGCACGGCCGGCCGGCCTTCCTGCTCCCGGGTGCCGAGGGGTCGTGGTACCTGCAGGCCGAGCTCGGTGACGGCACGGTCTTCGTGCTCCAGGTGCCCGGGGACCTCACCCGCGACCAGGTGAGGGAGGTCGCCGAGGGGGTCGGCCGCCCCTGACCCCGGTGCGGGAATGATTGTCACTTCGAGTATTGTGGTGACAATCATTCCCGCTGGAGACGAGGCGATCATGCGTTCCCCCTTCCGCACCGCGGCCCTGACCGGGGCGTCCCTGGCCGTGCTGCTGTCCACCGCCGCCTGCAGCGACTCGGCCGACGCGGACGCCGGGGACGGGAAGCTGGCCGTCGTCGCCTCGACCAACGTGTGGGGCAGCGTCGTCGAAGCCGTCGGCGGCGACTCGGTCACGGTCACCTCGCTGATCAGCGACCCGTCGGCCGACCCGCACTCGTTCGAGGCCAGCACCCGCACCCAGCTGGCCATCTCCCGCGCCGACCTGATCGTCGAGAACGGCGGCGGCTACGACGACTTCATGGACACCCTGCGGTCGAACTCCGACACGAAGGCGGCCGTCGTCGACGCCGTCGACGTCTCTGGCAAGGAGGACGAGGCCGACGCGGCGGACGAGGAGCTCAACGAGCACGTCTGGTACGACGTCGAGAGCGTCAAGAAGGTCGCCGACCGGGTCGAGTCGGCGCTCGCGGAGGCCGACCCCGACGGCGCCGACACCTTCGCGAGCAACAACCAGGCGTTCCAGGGCGAGCTCGATGCACTGCTCGACGAGGAGGCCGGCGCGAAGGCGTCAGTGGCCGGGGCCGGCGTGGCGATCACCGAGCCGGTGCCGCTGTACCTCACCGAGGCGGTGGGGGCGGAGAACAAGACGCCCGAGGACTTCTCCGAGGCGATCGAGGAGGGCGACGACGTCTCGCCCGCCGTCCTGCAGGAGACGCTCGCCCTCTTCACCGGCAAGCAGGTCGCGGCGCTGGTCTACAACGAGCAGACCACCGGCTCGGAGACGGAGCAGGTGTTGAAGGCGGCGCGCGACAACGGCATCGCCGTCGTCCCGGTCACCGAGACGCTGCCCGCCGGGAAGGACTACGTGTCCTGGATGCGGGCCAACCTGGACGCCGTCGTCGCCGCGCTGACCAGCTGACCGGCGACAGATGGTAATCGTTCCCACATGTCCGTAGACTGATGTGGTGACCGTGAACAGCTCGGCGGGGAGCTTCCCCGAGCCGGTGCGGGCGGCCAGCGAGCTGCTGTCCGCGCTGGCCTCGCCGATGCGGCTGACGATCGTCGCGCTGCTCGACGAGCACGGCACCCGGTGCGTGCACGAGCTGGTCACCGCGCTCGGTGCAGCTCAGCCGCTGGTGTCCCAGCACCTGCGGGTGCTGCGCAGCGCGGGACTGGTCGCCGGCGAGCGGCACCACCGCGAGGTGCACTACCGGCTGGTCGACGGCCACGTCGGGCACATCGTGCGGGACGCGCTGGACCACGCCGTGCACATGACCGACGAGGGCCACCTGGCGGACGACGGGGACGGCACCGGGGTCGCGGAGGAGGAGCTGGCCTGATGGCACGGTCGACGAAGCAGCGCACCGCGGTGGGTGCGGCGTTCGAGGAGCTCGAGGGCTTCCACAGCGCGCAGGACGTCTACGCGCGGATGCGGGCGTCGGGCGACACCATCGGGCTGTCCACCGTCTACCGCGCGGTGCAGGCGCTCACCGACGACGGCGAGCTGGACTCGATCCGCACCGACACCGGCGAGACGCTGTACCGCCGCTGCAGCACCCGTCACCACCACCACCTCGTGTGCCGGGTCTGCGGCCGCACCGTCGAGGTCGACGGGCCGGACGTCGAGCGCTGGGCCGACGCGGTCGCCGCGCAGCACGGCTTCGCCGACGTCAGCCACACCGTCGAGATCGTCGGCACCTGCAGCGAGCACCGGGACGGCGAGCACCGGGACGGGCAGCGCCCCGCCGGGAAGCACCGGGCCGCGGAGCCCGCCTCCTGAGCCGGCCTCGTGCGGGCTCCGCCACCCGGCCGTAACGCGGCGGCCGCGGCGTGAGCACTTCGTAACGGGATCTCGTTCCGGGCGTCACCACGGTGACACGCCCGGCCGACAACGTTCTCCCCATGACGGACGGCGGCCCGCGGCGGGTGCACGACGGGCACCGGCACCTCGGCGTGCTGCCCGCCCACCCCTTCTACGGCGGTCCGCCGGTCAACCCGGACACCACCGCCCGGGCCACGATCGACGAGCTGGTCGCCGACCTCGACCGCGAGGGCACCGAGCGCGCGCTGGTGATCCCGAACTACGGCGTCCCCGACGTGTCGGCGTCCTTCGCCCTCAACGAGCTCGTCGTCGAGGCGGCGCAGCGCGACGAGCGGATCCGCGCCGGGCTGTGGACCAGCCCCCGCCCGCAGGACGCCGACGCCACGGCGCAGGCGCTCGCGCTGGCGAAGGAGGACGGCGTCACCGCGCTCAAGCTGTCCTTCCTGCTCGGCGGCGGCGTGGACGACGAGGCGTGCCGGCCGCAGCTCGATGCCGTCTTCGGTGCGGCCCGGGAGCTGGGCCTGGTCGTGCACGTGCACACCAGCCCCGGCGCGGCCAGCGACGTCGACCAGGTCGGCCGGCTCGTCGACCGGTACGCCGACGACGTCGCCGTCCACCTGGTGCACCTCGGTGGCGGGATGAGCGGCCACATCAAGCTGATCGGCTCCCGGTTCTTCGACTGGATCGCCGCCGGCAAGCGCGTCTACACCGACACGAGCTGGGCCATCGGCTTCGCCCCGCGCTGGCTGGCCGCCGAGATCGAGCGCCGCGGCATCGGCGCGGACCGGGTGCTGTTCGCCTCCGACCAGCCCTGGGGCGACTTCGCCGGCGAGCACGCCCGGCTGCTGGCCGCCGTCGGCGGCACCGAGCTCACCGACCTGGTGTTCCGCACCAACTTCGAGACCCTGCACGGCTCCTGACCCCCGAGAGAAGAGGCACTCCCGTGACCCAGACCCTGCCCGCCACCACCGGCACCCCGCTGATCAGCGACGCGGACCTCAAGGCCGCCCAGGACACCAGCCGCGCCGAGATCCCGCACCCCTCGCTGCCCAAGGGCAGCAACCTCTACGGCTCCACCAAGATCTTCCCGGACTACCAGGCCGGCGAGGGCGAGTCGTACTTCACCCTCGTGCACGGCATCGCGCACGAGTCGTCGGTCGCCTTCGTCGCCTGCCTGCAGGCGCTGCGCGCGCTCCGCAAGGGCTACGAGTCGGTCCTCTACTTCTACGGGCCGGGCGCGATGAACGCGATGGCCACCCGCGGCTTCCCGACCACCGGCGACAGCGGCTTCCCCGGCGAGCAGAACATCAACACCCAGATCGAGCGGTTCGTCGAGGAGGGCGGCACGGTCTACGTCTGCCGGTTCGGCCTCTCGCTGCACGGCCTGCGCGAGGAGGACCTCATCGCCGGCTGCATCCCCTGCCACCCGCTCGACGTGCAGGACGCGCTGATCCACTACGCGCGCAAGGGCGCGATCATCAACTCCACCTACAACCTCTGATGACCGCCACGCTCGGGCGCTCGACCCGGGTCGACCTGGCGATCCTCGGCGTCCGGGTCGACGCGCCCGTCAGCCGCCGGGCCGGCGCCGGCCCCAGCGACGACGGGCACGTGCTGCTCGGCGGCCACGGGGCGGCGCTGCCGCTGAACCCCGACTCGCCGTACTCGATCAGCGGCGGCCGGCTGCTGCTGGACGGCGCCGACCTGGGGCTGGACGCCGAGGCGGTCGAGCGGCCGCGGTTCTACGAACTGACCACCGCGGACGGCGTGCCGTACGAGCAGCTCGCCCGGCTGCACGGCCGGGACGTGCTGGCCACCACCGTCGTGCAGACCTGCATCCGCTACGCCGAGGCCGACCGGTGCCGGTTCTGCGCGATCGAGGCGTCGCTGGCCGCCGGTGCCACCACCGCGGTCAAGACGCCCGCCCAGCTCGCCGAGGTGGCCGAGGCCGCCGTCCGGCTGGACGGCGTCCGGCAGATGGTGCTGACCACCGGGACGACGAACGGGCGCGACCGCGGCGCCCGGCACCTCGCCCGGTGCGTGCGGGCGGTGACCGCGGCGGTGCCCGGGCTCCCGGTCCAGGTGCAGTGCGAGCCGCCGTCACCGGCGGACCTCGGCGTGCTGCGGGAGCTCCGCGACGCCGGCGCCACCGCGATCGGCATCCACGTCGAGTCGCTGGACGACGCCGTGCGCCGGCGCTGGATGCCGGGCAAGGCGACCGTGCCGATGAGCCAGTACGAGGCGGCGTGGGACGAGGCGGTCCGGGTGTTCGGCCGCAACCGGGTGTCGACGTACCTGCTGGTCGGGCTGGGCGAGGACCCCGACGAGCTGGTCGACGGTGCGCTGCGGCTGGCCGAGCGGGGCGTCTACCCGTTCGTCGTCCCCTACCGGCCGCTGGCCGGCACGCTGGCGGTGGCCGACGGCGTCGGGGCGCCCGACCCGGCGGTGCTGCACGACGTGACCGAGCGGGTGGCCGCCGGGCTGCGCCGGCTGGACATGCGCGGCGCCGACCAGGGCGCCGGCTGCGCGGCGTGCGGTGCGTGCAGCGCCCTGCAGGCGGCCGGGGGATGAGCGTCCTCGAGGACGACCGGGCCGGTCTCGAGCGCAGCGTGCTGCTCGTCGACTTCCGCCACACCCCCGCGCCGCCGGCCTGGCGGGTCGAGGAGGCCGACGCCGCCGGGGTGACCGCGCACCGGGCGCTGCGCCGGGCCGCGTTCGTCGAGGAGCAGGGCCTGTTCGCCGGCACCGACCTCGACGGCACCGACGACGACCCGCGCTGCGTGACCCTTGTTGCACGTGGAACAGACGGGGCGGTGCTCGGCGGCGTGCGGCTAGCGCCCGCCGACCCCGGCGCCGCGGACGTCGGCTGGTGGGCCGGCTCCCGGCTGGTCGTCGCCCGCGGCGCACCGCACGGCCTGGGCGCCGCGCTGGTGACCGCGGCCTGCGCCCGCGCCGAGTCCGCCGGGGCGCTGCGGTTCGACGCCACCGTGCAGGACCGCTACGCCCGCCTCTTCACCCGGCTCGGCTGGCGGGCCACCGGCACGACGACGCTCGGCGCGCGACCGCACACCACGATGACCTGGCCGATCGGCCGGGTGGCCGCGCTGGCGGCGGCAACCAAGGCCCCCCTCGGCGGCCTGCTGGCGGGGCTGCACCTGGGTGGGGCCGGGTTCGTCGGTGACGACGGCGCCCCGGTGCCCGGGACCGACGTGGTCGCGGCCTGCGACGCGATCCTGCCGGCGATGGTCGAGCGCGATCCGGAGTGGGCCGGCTGGTGCGGGGTGCTGGTCAACGTCAACGACCTGTCCGCGATGGGCGCCACCCCGCTCGGGCTGCTCGACGCGGTCGGCGCCCGGGACGCCTCGTTCGCCGCCCGGGTGCTCGCCGGGCTGCGGGCCGGCGCCGACGCCTGGGGCGTGCCGGTGCTCGGCGGGCACACGCAGCTCGGCGTCCCGGCGGCGCTGGGCGTCACCGCGCTGGGGCGCACCCCGTCGCCGGTGCCCGCCGGCGGCGGGCGCCCGGGGCACGCGGTGTCGCTGACCGCCGACCTCGGTGGCGGCTGGCGGCGCGGGCAGACCGGCCGGCAGTGGGACTCGACGTCCGCCCGCACGACCGCCGAGCTGCAGCGGATGGGCTCGGTGGTGGCGCGCACCGCCCCGGCCGCGGCCAAGGACGTGAGCATGGCCGGGCTGGTCGGCACCCTCGGCATGCTCGCCGAGGCCAGCGGCTGCGGCGCGGTGCTCGACGTCGCCGCCGTCCCCCGGCCGGCCGCGGCGTCCGCCGGCGACTGGGCCACCTGCTTCCCCGGCACCGCCTTCCTCACCACCGACGTCCCCGGCCGGCCGGTCGCCGACGCCGGGCCCGCCACCACCGCCGTCTGCGGCGAGCTCGTCCCCGGGTCCGGGGTGCAGCTGCGCTGGCCGGACGGCTCGCTCACCCTCGCCGTCCCCGGGGCCGTCACCGGCCTCGGCCCCGCATCGACGGAGTCCCAGCGCTCGGAGAGTGATGCGCTGGGACTCCACCTGGAGGATCGATGACCATCTCCGTCGCCGCCGTCGCGGCACCCTTCGGCCGGGACCTCGAGGCCGGCTTCGCGCTCATCACCGACCTCGTCGCCGCAGCCCGGGAACGCGGGGTGCGGCTGCTCGCCCTCCCCGAGGCCGCGCTCGGCGGCTACCTCGCCGACCTCGACGGCGCGGCGGAGCTGCCGCCCGCGCTGGACGTCGACGGACCCGAGGTCGCCCGGCTGGCCGCGATCGCCGGCGACATGGTGGTCACCGCCGGGTTCTGCGAGTCCGACGGCGCCCGGCGGTACAACACCGCGGTCGCCGTCACCGGCGACGGCGTGCTCGGCGTGCACCGCAAGGTCCACCAGCCGCTGGGCGAGCACCACTCCTACGCGGCCGGCGACGGGTTCCGCGCCTTCGACTCCCCGATCGGCCGGATGGGCATGCTGATCTGCTACGACAAGGCCTTCCCCGAGTCCGCCCGCACGCTGGCCGTCGACGGCGCCGAGGTGATCGCCTGCATGTCGGCCTGGCCGGGGTCGCGCACGGGTGCGGCCGCCGACCTCGCCGAGGACCGCTGGACCCGCCGGTTCGACCTGTTCGACCAGGCCCGGGCGCTGGAGAACCAGGTGGTGTGGCTGTCGGCCAACCAGAGCGGCACCTTCGGCTCGCTGCGGTTCGTCTGCAGCGCCAAGGTCGTCGGCCCGGGCGGTGACGTGCTGGCGACCACCGGCGTCGGGCCGGGCACCGCGGTCGCGGAGGTCGACGTGCGGGAGCTGCTGGACGGCGCCCGCCGGTCGATGGCCCACCTGCGCGACCGCCGTCCGGACGCCTACGGGGTGGGGGTCGCGGCGTGACCGTCACCGAGGCCGCCGTCCCGGCGGCGACGGGCGGGCTGCCCGGCCGGGTGCCGGTGGCGGTGGTCGGCGGGGGCCAGGCCGGGCTGTCGGTCTCCTGGTACCTGCGCCGCGCCGGCATCGAGCACGTCGTGCTGGAGCGAGCGACGATCGCGCACGAGTGGGCCGACGCCCGCTGGGACTCCTTCTGCCTGGTCACGCCGAACTGGCAGTGCCGGCTGCCCGGCTGGCCCTACCGCGGCGACGACCCGGCCGGCTTCATGGTCAAGGACGAGATCCTCGAGTACGTCCGCGGGTTCGCCGCCTCGTTCGACCCGCCGGTGCACGAGGGCGTCGCCGTCACCCGGCTCGCACCCGCCGTCGGCGGCGGCTACCTGCTCACCACCAGCGCCGGTGAGCTCACCGCCGACCAGGTGGTGCTGGCCGTCGGCGGCTACCACCTGCCCGTCGTCCCGCCTTACGCCAGTGCGCTGCCGGAGTCGGTGGTCCAGCTGCACTCCCAGCAGTACCGCAACCCGCAGCAGCTGCCGGACGGCGACGTGCTCGTGGTCGGCACCGGCCAGTCGGGCGCCCAGATCGCCGAGGACCTGCACCTCGCCTTCCAGGGCGCCGGCCGCCGGGTGCACCTGGCGGTGGGCAGCGCGCCGCGGATCGCCCGCCGGTACCGCGGTCGGGACGTCGTCGAGTGGCTGGACGACCTCGGCCACTACGACATGCCCGTCGAGCAGCACCGGGACGGCGAGGCCGCGCGGATCGGGACGAACCACTACGTCACCGGCCGGGACGGCGGGCGCGACATCGACCTGCGCCGGTTCGCCGCCGAGGGCATGCAGCTCTACGGCCCGCTGACCGGCGTGCGGGCCGGCGCGTTCACCTTCGCCCCGGAGCTCCGGGCCAACCTCGACCGCGCCGACCGGGTGGACGCGAACGCCAAGGCGCTCATCGACGCGCACATCGAGCGCTCCGGGATCGCCGCGCCGGCCGAGCCGCCGTACGTGCCGGTCTGGCAGCCGGACGTCGAGCCGGCATCGCTGGACGTCGACCGGGTGGCCGCCGTCGTCTGGGCGATCGGCTTCCGCGCCGACTGGAGCTGGGTGAAGGTGCCGGTGTTCGACGGCGCCGGCTACCCGACGCACACCCGCGGCGTCACCGCGGCACCCGGGCTGTTCGTGCTCGGGCTGCCGTGGCTGCACACCTGGGGCTCGGGCCGGTTCGCCGGCATCGCCCGCGACGCGGAGTTCGTCGCCGACCGGATCGGCGACCTGGTCACCGCCGGCGCCCCCACCGGGCTCGGCCGCGACCTCGCCGTGGCCGCCGCCTCGTCCGCGGCCCGCATGGCGTGACCGCCCGACGTCCCGCTCTCCGCGCCGAGACCGGACCCGCTCTCCGCGCCGAAACCGGACCCGCTTTCCGCGCCGAAAGCGGGCCCGCTTTCCGCGCCGAAAGCGGGTCGCGGGGATGAGGGTGGCGGCCGTCTCGGCGCACTTCGGCCGGGACGTCGAGCAGTGCCTGGCGAAGATCGAGTCGATCATCGGCGACGCCCGGGCGCACGGCGTCGCGCTGCTGGTGTTCCCCGACGCGACCATCGGCGGCTACCTGGGCGACCTCGGCGGCGGTCCGGACACCGGTCTGCCCCCGGCGCTGGCCGCCGGCGCACCGGAGCTCGCCCGGGTCGCCGCGGCGGCGGGGGAGATGGTGGTGTGCGTCGGCTACCGGGAGGCGGCGGACGGGCGGCACCACAACAGCGCGGTCTGCCTGACCGGGGACGGCGTCCTCGGCGCGCACCGCAAGGTGCACCAGCCGGTCGGCGAGCTGCGCGCCTACGCCCCCGGTGACCGGTTCGCCGCGTTCGACACCCCGCTGGGCCGGCTCGGCATGCTCATCGACTACGACAAGACCTTCCCCGAGGCGGCCCGCTCGCTGGCCGCGCAGGGCGCGCCGCTGGTCGCGTGCCTGTCCGCGTGGCCGGCCAGCCTCACCAACCGGGCGCCGCGGCTGGTGCAGGACCGCCAGTCCCGGTTGTTCGACCTCTACGACTGCGCCCGGGCCGCGGAGAACCAGGTCGTCTGGGTGTCGGCCAACCAGACCGGCACGATGGGCCGGCTGCGCTTCCTCGGCCAGTCGAAGGTCGTCGGCCCCGGCGGCGACGTGCTCGCCCGCACCTGGGCCAAGGCCGGGCTCGCGGTCGCCGACGTCGACGTGACCGGTGAGGTCGGCCGGGCCCGGCTCGTCCTGGACCACCTGCGCGAACGCCGTCCGGAGGCCTATTCAGCATGAGGACAGCCCTGCTCACCTACTCGACCAAGCCCCGCGGCGGGGTGGTGCACACCCTGGCGCTGGCCGAGGCGATGGCCCGCGCCGGGCACGACGTGCACGTCTGGTCGCTGGGCCGCGGCGGCGACGCCGCGTTCTTCCGGCCGGTCGACCCCGCGGTCACGCTGCGGCTGGTGCCGTTCCCCGACGTGCCGGGCGAGGACGTCGGGGCGCGGATCCTGCGGTCGATCGAGGTGCTCGCCGACGCCTTCCGGGACGACGACTACGACGTCGTGCACGCCCAGGACTGCATCAGCGCCAACGCGGTGCCCGGCTGCATCCGGACCGTCCACCACCTCGACACCTTCACCACCCCCGCGCTGGCCGCCTGCCACGAGCGGGCGATCGTGGCGCCCCGGGCGCTGGTCTGCGTCTCGGCCGCGG
Organism: Modestobacter sp. NPDC049651; assembly: GCF_040659695.1. Taxonomy (NCBI): domain Bacteria; kingdom Bacillati; phylum Actinomycetota; class Actinomycetes; order Geodermatophilales; family Geodermatophilaceae; genus Modestobacter; species Modestobacter sp. NPDC049651. The sequence continues at coordinate 58,884 of NZ_JBFAOG010000003.1, read as the reverse complement.
TCGCCGCCGAGGTGGCCACCGGGTGGGGCCGGGTGCCCGCGGTCATCCCGAACGGGGTCGAGGCCGCCCGGTTCACCGCCGCCGCCGGCGCTGCCGGGGCCGACGGGCGGGCCCGCTGGCGGGCCCGGCTGGGCCGCTACGTGCTCGCCGTCGGCGGGATCGAGCCGCGCAAGGGCACCCTCGACCTGGTCGAGGCGATGGCGCGGGTGCGCGCGGAGCGCCCGGAGCTGCAGCTGGTCGTGGCCGGCGGCGAGACGCTGTTCGACTACCGCGACTACCGGGCCCGGGTGGAGGCCCGCGCGGCGGAGCTGGGCGTGTCGCCGGTGGTGCTCGGCCCGGTCGACCACGAGGAGCTGCCGGCGCTGGTCGCGGCCGCGGACGTGTTCGCCTTCCCCTCGACCAAGGAGGGCTTCGGGCTGGCCGCGATGGAGGCGCTGGCGGCCGGTGTGCCGGTGGTGACCCGCGACCTGCCGGTGCTGCGCGAGGTGTTCGGCGACGCGGTGGGCTACGCCGCCGACCCGGCAGTGCTCGCCGCCGCGCTGCTGGCGCCGCCGTCCGGCCCGCGGGCCCGGGACCGGGGCCGGGCGCTCGCCGCCGGGCACAGCTGGGACGCCGCGGCGGCCGCGACGCTGGCCCTCTACCAGCGACTCGGTGCCGGTGGGACGGCTGTGACGACTGGGGCGACCGGGACACGCGGGGCAGCCGTGCGGGGTCTTTCGACGCACCGCGTTTCGTAGCGCAGTGACACGGACAAGTAACCGCGTTGCGGTTCACTTCTCCTCGACGCCGACAACGACCACCTGCACTTCCCGGCAGGGCGGCGAGGGGAGCACCGTGATGACGTACAGCCAGAAGCCCTCGATCTTCCAGCTGGGCAAGGTCCACGAGAACGGTCCGAGCGTGATCGTCTCCGGGTGGGGTCTGGGCATGTGCGCCAGCTCCTGCCGGTGCCACCGCAACCCCGACGACGGCCAGCTGGCGCTCGACGAGGACCAGGCCGCCGGCCGCCTCGGCCTGCGCAGCTACACCGAGACCGGTGCCTGCGACTGCTGCGAGGCGTGGACCTCGGCCGAGCTGTCGGCCATCCTCCGCGACGTCGCCGTCCTCGAGGCCCTCGACGCGCAGGAGCCCGCCGCCGGCTGAGCCCGGCCGCGCCGCACCAACAGCACAGCACCACAGCACCACAGCAGCGCTCGACGTCGCAGAGGCGCCGTCCGCCGGGGGGAACCGGCGGGCGGCGCCTCTCGCGTGTCCGGCTCGCGTCCCCGGGTGGCCCGAGCGGCACCTGGGGTCGCGCTCGACCCCTGCGCGCCCGGGGCGGACGTTGACCGCGCTCGCCACCGGACGACGGCCGACCGGCTTGTCGGCCCGGCCCGGCACAGCACAGGAGTGGCGGGCGGGGCCTCTGGGACTGAGGAGCCGGCGGACCGATCGGTCCCGGCGCGCCCGGCGCGGCAGGACGCGCCGACGTCCTTACGTTGCGTGAGGACGCCCTGCGGACCGTGATGCCCCTTCCCCGGGCTCGCCGCAGGCACGACGGAGGCCCGGTGAACCGGACGACCACCCGCCGGTGGACGCGGTGCGCAGCTCTGGCCGCCGGCGCCACGGTGCTCGCGGCGTTCGCCCCGGCGACCGCCCAGGCCGCCCCCGCGAGCACCGATCAGGCCCGGCAGTCGGTCACCGAGACCGGCAAGCAGCTCGAAGCGATCAACGAGCAGGTCAACCAGGCGATCGCGACGGTCACCGAGCAGCAGACCGCGGCGCAGAGCGCCGACCAGGCGGCTGCCGGGGCCGAGGCCCAGCTGGCCACGCTGGCGCCGCAGCTGCGGGCCATCGCCCAGGCCGGTTACGGCGGCGGCACCTCCTCCCGGGTGGCCGCCTTCCTCACCAGCGGCTCGGCCCGCGACCTGGTCGAGCAGATGAGCACCCTGGACCAGCTGGCCGCGCACACCGACCAGGTCGTCGGCCGGATCGCGGCCGCCCGCGACGCCGCCGAGCAGGCGAAGACCGCCGCCGCCACCGCCGAGCAGCAGGCCGAGGCCGCCGCCGCGGACCTCAAGGCCAAGCAGGCGGAGCTGAAGAAGCAGCTGTCGGGCTACCAGTCCGACCTCGCCCGGCTGACCGCCGCCGACCAGGCCAAGGTGCAGACCGCGCTGTCCGGCCCGCAGCTGACCACGGCCACCCCGGCGCCGGCGCCGACCGCGGCAGCCGGCAAGGCCGTGCAGGTCGCGCTGGCGCAGACCGGCGACCTCTACGTCTCCGGTGCCTCCGGCCCCGACCAGTTCGACTGCTCGGGCCTGACCATGTACGCCTACGCGGCGGCCGGCATCAGCCTGCCGCACTCCAGCCTGGCCCAGTCGCGGATGGGCACCCCCGTCGCGCGGCAGGACCTGCAGCCCGGAGACCTGGTCTTCTACTACAAGCCGGTCAGCCACGTCGGCATCTACATCGGCAACGGGCAGATGGTGCACGCGCCGGTGCCCGGTCAGCGGGTGCTGGTGACCAGCGTCGACAAGGGCGGCTACGTCGGCGCCCGCCGGGTGGCGCTGGGCTGACCCGGCGGGCGGCCTTCCGCCAGCATCTGCACCAGGGCGGCGATCCGCTTGGCGCGGGTCTGCGGGTTGCTCGCCGTCTCCACCCGCCAGAGGACGGCATACCGGTCGCCCTTGCCCAGCCCGGCGAAGAAGTCCGCGGCGGCCGGCTCGGCGGCGAGCGCCGCGGCGAGGTCGTCGGGCACGGTGATCGTCGCCGGCCCGGCGTAGGCCCGCTCCCACCGGCCGTCGGCCTGCGCGGCCTCGACCGCTGCCTGACCCGCGGGCCGCATCCGGCCCTCGGCCACCAGCCGCCCGACCGTGCCGACGTTCTTCTGCGACCAGACGCTCCGCGCGCGCCGCGGCGTGTACCGGACGGTGAACCAGTCGTCGTCGACCCGGTTGGCGCGGCCGTCGATCCAGCCGAAGCACAGCGCCACCTCCACCGCCTCGGCCGCCGTCACCGACGGCACCCCCGCGGACTTCTTCGCGATCTTCAGGAACAGCCCCGCTGCGCGTTCGTGCTCCGCCTCCAGCCACGCCTCGAACGCGGCCGCGGACGGGAAGGACAGCACGGGGAGGTCGTCGTCACCGGGCATGCCGCGCATCCTGCTCCTGCCCGCTGACAGTTCCCGGCGGTTTCGCGCACGCACGCCCCGGCTACGGCAGGGCGGACGGCGCCGGGACCAGGCGCCCCGACCGACGGGACGTGGGATGGCGCAGGAGCCGGGACCGTCCGCGCTGTGGCTGGTCCGCCACGGCGAGAGCCTCGGCAACGTGGCCGACGCCGAAGCGCACCGGACCGGGGCCGGGCGGCTGCAGCTCGACGTCCGCGACCCCGACGTCCCGCTGTCGGGCACCGGCGAGGAGCAGGCCGCGGCGCTGGGCCGCTGGCTCGCCCGGCTGGACCCGGCCGAGCGGCCCACCACGGTGCTCAGCTCGCCGTTCACCCGGGCCGCGGCCACCGCCCGCGGCGCGGTCGAGGCCAGCGGGCTGGACCTGACCACCCGGTTCGACGAGCGGCTGCGGGAGCGCGACTTCGGTGCCTTCGACGGCATGACCGGGACGGCGATCCGTGACGAGTACCCCGACGAGGCGCGCCGCCGCGACGTGCTGGGCAAGTTCTACTACCGCCCCCCGGGCGGCGAGAGCTGGGCCGACGTCGCCCTGCGGGTGCGCAGCCTGCTGGCCACCGAGGCGCTCCGGCACGACGGGGAGCGGCTGGTCTGCTTCACCCACCAGGCCGTCGTGATGGTCTTCCGCTACGTGCTCGAGGAGCTCTCCGAGCAGGAGCTGCTGGAGGTGGACCGCGCGCACACGGTCGCCAACACGTCGGTCACCCGCTACCACCGGGACGACGGCGGGGCGTTCCGGCTCGAGGAGTTCAACGGGGTCGGCCACCTGGCCGGCGACCGCGAGCCCGACGTCACCGAGGAGCACGATGTCCCGTCCCCAGCCTGAGCGCGTCCTGGTCACCCCGCAGGTGCTGCGCGGCTGGCAGCTGCCCGAGCCCACCGGCGGCAAGGAGGCCCGCGGCTCGATCCTGGTCGTCGGCGGCAGCACCGAGACCCTCGGCGCGGTGCTGCTCGCCGCGGAGGCGGCGCTGCGGTCGGGAGCGGGCAAGCTGCAGGTCGCCGTCCCGGCCAGCGTCGCCGGGCCGGTGGCGGTGGCACTGCCGGAGGCCCTGGTGCGGGCGCTGCCGGAGACCGCCGACGGCGCGGTCTCCGCGGACGCCGCCGACCGGGTGGTCGAGCTGGCCCGGCGGGCCTCCGCGGTGCTGATCGGCCCGGGCATGCAGGACGAGGAGCAGACCCGCCACCTGGTGCAGCGGCTGCTCCCCGAGCTCGAGGGCCCGGTGGCGCTGGACGCGCTGGGACTGGCCGCGGTCACCGCCGACCCCCGCTGCCTGCACCACCTCGACGGCCGGGTGGTGCTCACCCCCAACCCGACCGAGCTGGCGATCGCCCTGCACGCCGAGCAGGGCGCCGTCGAGGACGACCCGGCCGGCGCGGCCCGGGAGCTCGCGAGCGCCGCCCGGGCCGCAGTGGGGCTGGGTGGCGCGACCAGCTGGGTCGCGGCCCCCGACGGCCGGCTGTGGGAGGACCAGAGCGGCGGCGCGGGCCTGGGCGTCTCCGGCTCGGGCGACGTCCGGGCCGGGGTGGTCGGCGGGCTGCTGGCCCGCGGCGCCGACCCGCTGCAGGCCGCGGTGTGGGCCTCCTACCTGCACGGCCGGGCGGGTGAACGGCTGGCCGGGGAGATCGGCATGCTGGGCTTCCTCGCGCGGGAGCTGCCGCTGCAGATCCCCAAGATCATCGCCGAGACCGCCCGCTGAGCACGTCGACCCCTGCAGGAGCCAGCCGCATGACCGAGCCCTTCCTCGGCGCCCTCGACACCGGTGCCCCCGACGTCGACCCGACCGCGTTCGTCGCGCCCACCGCCACCGTGGTCGGCCGGGTGACGATGGGCCCCCGCTCGAGCCTCTGGTACGGCGCGGTCGCGCGCGCGGACGCCGAGGTGATCGAGATCGGCGCCGACTCCAACGTGCAGGACGGCTCGACGCTGCACAGCGACCCGGGCTTCCCGCTGGTGCTCGGCGAGCGGGTGACCGTGGGGCACGGCGTCGTCCTGCACGGCTGCCGGGTCGACGACGAGGTGCTGGTCGGCATGGGCAGCACCGTGCTCAACGGCGCCCACATCGGCACCGGCTCGATCATCGCCGCCGGCGCCGTGGTCACCCAGGGCACGGAGGTGCCGCCGCGCTCGCTGGTCGCCGGGGTGCCGGCGAAGGTCCGCCGGCAGACGACCGACGACGACGTGGCCGCCATCCGGGCCAACGCGACCAGCTACACCGACCGGCTGGACCAGCACCGCGCGGTGCGCCGGCTCCCCTGACCCGCGGGGCGGGACGAGCCCCGCGGGACTCGTGTGACGAGTGGGCCCGCCACCCGGTGCGCGGTCCGGCGAGGCGACGACGGGACGGGTCCGTCCCTCCCTAGCGTCGTCGCGCCGGGTCTTCCCACCCGGCCCCTGGGTCGCCCAGGGTGACGGGGAGTGGAGGGCGCGTGCGCCAGGAAACGACGTCGCCGGCCCGCGCGAGGGGCCGGCTGGCCGCTCTCGACGGGCTCCGCTTCCTCGCCGCCCTCGCCGTCGTGGCGTTCCACTTCACCGGGCGGATGAGCCCGGCGTGGGACGGCGGGATCGACACGGTCTTCCCGACGCTGAGCAAGCTCACCGTCCTCGGGTGCTTCGGCCCGTACCTGTTCTTCATGATCAGCGGCTTCGTCGTCCTGATGAGCGCCTGGGGCCGGCCGGTCGCGGGCTTCCTCGCCTCCCGGGTCGGGCGGCTCTTCCCGGCCTACTGGCTGGCGGTGGTCGTCACCGGCGTCGTGCTGTTCACCAACCAGACGTTCCTCGCCGGCTGGGAGGGGCTGGGCCTGCCCGGCGTCACCCTGAACCTGACGATGTTCCAGTCCGCGTTCGGGGTCGGCCACGTCGACGGCGTCTACTGGACGCTCTGGGCCGAGCTGAAGTTCTACCTGATCCTGGCGCTGATCGCGGTCGCCGGCATCACCCGCAGCCGGATGCTGCTGCTCTGCCTCACCTGGCCGGTGCTCGGCGCGCTGGCCCGCACCACCGAGCAGCGCTTCCTCACCGAGGTGCTGATGCCGGACTACGCGCCGTTCTTCTGCATCGGCGTGCTGCTCTACCTCGCCTACCGCGACGGCTGGGGCGCGGCCATCGGCCTGCTGCTCGGGCTGAACTACGTGTGCGGCCTGTGGGCGATCGACCTGTACTACATCCCGGAGACCACCAAGGTCGCCGGCATCCCGGCCGGGTCGTTCGCCACGCTGGCCGTGCTGTTCACCCTGTGCATCGCCGCGATCGTCGTCGTCACCATGACCCGCGTCTCCCGGATCGGCTGGGGCTGGCTGACCACCCTCGGCGCGCTGACCTACCCGCTGTACCTGCTGCACGAGATCAACGGCTGGACGCTCATCCGGCACCTGCAGCCGGTGCTCCCGGCGTACGCGAACGTCGCGGTCACCGTGCTGGTCCTGCTGCTGCTCGCCCACCTGACGGCCCGGTTCGTGGAGAAGCCGCTGGGCAACCGGCTGCGCCGCGCCGTCGAGCGCGACCTCGGCCGCTCGTTCAGCCGGCTGGCCACGGTCCCGGCGGGCGAGCGGGCGGAGCAGGCCCCGCCCGCCGCACCCGCGCCCCAGCTGATCGCCCCGGCCGCGCCGGTCGCGGAGCCCGCGACCGCGGCGATGGCCCGGCCGCTGGCCCAGTTGGTCGACCAGCTGGTCTCCCCGCCGACCCCGCCCGCCCGGCGGATGCCGCCGGTCCCGGCGGCGGGCCGCTCGACCGTCCAGTTCCACGTCCCGGGCCCCCGGTCGACGCCGGAGTGCACCCCGGCGGCGGCGCCCGCCACCGCCGAGGTGCCCGCCCAGCGCCGGCCGGTCAGCTCCCGCTGATCAGACCCGGTACTGCTGCACGAGCGGGCAGCGGAACGGGTCGCGCTCGCCGAGACCCACCTGGTTGAGGTAGCGGACGACGGTGCCGTAGGAGCCCAGCAGCGACATCTCGGTGTAGGCGATCCCGTGCTGGGCGCAGAACGCCCGCACCATCGGCTGGACCTTGCGCAGGTTCGGCCGGGGCATGCTCGGGAAGAGGTGGTGCTCCACCTGGTAGTTGAGCCCGCCCATGAAGAGGTCGGTGAACCGGCCGCCGCGGATGTTGCGCGACATCAGCACCTGCCGGCGCAGGAAGTCGACCCGGCCGTTCTCCGGCACGATGGGCATGCCCTTGTGGTTGGGCGCGAACGAGCCGCCGAGCAGGACGCCGAAGACGGCGAGCTGGACGCCGATGAAGGCCGCGGCCAGCCCCGGCGGGAGCAGCAGGAACAGCACGCCGGCGAACGCGGCCAGCCGGGCCAGGACGACGCCCAGCTCCAGCCGGCGGTGCGGCATGTCCTTGACCTGCAGCAGCGTCTGCACGCTCGCGGCGTGCAGGGCGAGGCCCTCGAGGGTCAGCAGCGGGAAGAACGCCCAGCCCTGCCGGCGGGCGAACCAGGCGCTGAAGCCGCTGCGCTTCTGGGCGTCCTCGACGGTGAACACCAGCGGACCCTCGCCGGAGATGTCGGGGTCCTTGCCCCGCTGGTTGGGCGCGTTGTGGTGCTTGTTGTGCTTGCCCATCCACCAGCCGTAGCTCAGCCCCGCGAAACCGCAGGACAGCACCCGGGCGGCCCACGCGTTGGTGCGGTGCGAGGCGAACACCTGCCGGTGGGCGGTGTCGTGGCCGAGGAAGCCGAACTGGGTGCTCACCACGGCCAGCGCCGCGGCCAGCGCCAGCTGCCACCACGTGTCGCCCAGGAGCACGACCGCCACCCAGAGGCCGGCGAACGCGGCGACGGTGAGGGCGATGGCGGTCAGGTACCAGCCGCGGCGGCGGGCCAGCAGCCCGGCGTCCCGCACCTGGCGGGAGAGGTCGGCGTAGGCGCTGACCGGCCGGTCGCGTCGGGAGGGGGGACGCACGGCGTCGCCCAGGAGCTCAGCGGTCATGGGTGCTCTCTGAGGTGTGCCCCGGACTGCCACGGGACGGCGCCGGCGGGGAGCCGGCGGAGGGGAAGGACCGCGCTGCGGCTGCAGGGGCCGCGTAGGCCGACGGTAGGTGGCGAACCCGTGGTGCGCCACAGAACGATCGGCTGCCCAGGACCCTCAGCTGCCCAGCGCGGCGACCGCCGCGCGGATCTCCCCGACGGTCAGCGCCAGCGTCGCGTCGCCGACCGGCAGCTCCACCCGCAGGGTCCCCGGGTCGCCGGTGGGCGCGGGGTGCAGGCCGACCCACAGCCCCTGCCGGGCCAGCTCCAGGCTCGCGGCGCGGAACGCGTCGGGGGTGGTGCGCAGCAGCAGGTGCAGCATCGGCGTCTGCGGCGGGTCGGGGACGACGGTGGTCCCGGGCAGGTCGCGGACGGCGTCGGCGACCTCCCGCGCCCGCACCAGGTACGCCGGGAACCGCGACCGCCGGCGGCGCAGGTTGGTCAGCGCGGACGCGGCGCCCGGCCACAGCCCGAACAGGGTGCCGCCCATCCGCCGCCGCCAGGTGCGCACCTCGGCCACGACGTCCTCCGGCCCGGCCAGGCAGCAGCCGGCGAGCGCGCCGATGCCCTTGTAGAAGCTGACGTAGACGGTGTCGAACAGCGCGGCCAGCTCGGCGGGGGAGCGGTCGTAGCCGGCCGCGGCCTCCCACAGCCGGGCGCCGTCCAGGTGTGCGGCCGCGCCGAGCCCGTGCGCCCAGCGGACCTGCTCGACCAGGTCCTCCCACGGCGGGAGCTGCCCCCCCAGGTCGCGCTGCGGCAGCTCGACCAGCAGCGCCGCCGGCTGCTCGGCCACCTCGTCGAGGTCGCTGCGCAGCAGCAGCCGGTCGCGGTGGCCGGTGGGGCGGCCGACCAGCCCCTGCAGCCGCTCCAGCGCCCGGCCCTCGTGCACCTCGAGGTGGGCCTGCGGGTGGTAGACCACGGTCCGCCGGCCGCGCCGGTCGGCGTGCACCCGCAGCGCCGCCTGCTGGGCCATCACGCCGCTGGGCAGGTACACGGCCGCGGGCAGCTCCAGCAGGTCGGCGACCTCGCCCTCCAGCTCGGCGACCACGCCGCCGTCGCCGTACCGGTCGACCTCGGTGTCGGCCGGGACGTCGGCCAGCTGGTCGGCGACCCGCCACACCCCGTGGCCCGCCAGCGACCGGTCGCAGGAGGGCCGCAGCGCCTTCAGGTCGTCGTCCACCCCGTCAGTCTGCCTGGGCGTCAGCCGGCGAGCAGTTCCCGGACGAGGTCGCCGACGGCGGCGGTCTCGAGCAGGAAGCCGTCGTGCCCGTAGGGGCAGGGGATGACCCGGAGCGGCACGCCGAGGCCGTCGGCCACCCGCTGCTGCTCGCCGATCGGGTACAGCCGGTCGGAGTCCACGCCGGCGACGACGGACCGGGCGGTGACCCGGCGAAGCGCCGCCTCGACGCCGCCGCGGCCGCGGCCGACGTCCCAGCCGTTCATCGCCTCGGTGAGCACGACGTAGCTGCCCGGGTCGAACCGCCGGGCGAGCTTCGCGGCGTGGTGGTCGAGGTAGGAGGCCACGGCGTAGCGGCCGTCGTCCTGCACCGTGTTGCCGAAGCGGGCGCCGAGCTCGATGTCGCTGCGGTAGGTCAGGTGGGCGATCCGCCGGGCGATGCCCAGGCCGGTCACCGGGCCCGGGCCGGGGTGGTAGTCGCCGCCGGCCCAGGCGGGATCGGCCCGGACGGCGGTCTGCTGGGTGGTCTGGGTGCCGATCTGGTCGGCGGTCGCGACCGCCCCCGACGCGAGGAAGAACAGCCCCGCGACCCGGTCCGGGTGCCCGACCGCCCACTCCAGCGCGCGCATGCCGCCCATCGACCCGCCGACGACGGCCCGCCAGCGGCCGACGCCCAGCGCGTCGGCGAGCGCGGCCTCCACCACGACCTGGTCGGTGATGGTGACCTCGGGGAAGCGGGAGCCCCAGGCCCGGCCGTCGGGCGCCGTGGACGACGGGCCGGTGGTGCCCTGGCAGCCGCCGAGCACGTTGGCGCAGACGACGAACAGCTCGTCGGTGTCCAGCGGGGCGCCGGGCCCGACCAGCGAGGGCCACCAGCCGGCGGTCGGGTGGCCGGGGCCGGCGGGGCCGACGACGTGGCTGTCCCCGGTGAGCGCGTGCTCGACGAGCACCGCGTTGCCGCCGTCCGGGGCGAGCGTGCCCCAGGTCTCGTAGGCGACGGTGACGACGGGCAGCACGCCACCGCGGTCGAGCCGGACCGGTCCGTCCAGCGTCAGGAAGCGCCGGTCCCCGGCCGGGTCGCCGGGCTGCCAGCCGCCGGCATCGGGGGTCCGGGACGCCGGTCCGGCGTCCCGGACCCCGCTCACGTCAGGCCGCCTTCGCGGCCCGGAAGCCGGACTCGAGGTCGGCGAGGATGTCCTCGATCCCCTCCAGGCCCACGGCGAGGCGCACCAGGCCGGGGGTGACGCCGGTGGTCCGCTGCTCCTCCTCGGTCAGCTGCGAGTGCGTGGTCGACGCCGGGTGGATGACCAGGCTGCGCACGTCGCCGATGTTGGCCACGTGGCTGTGCAGCTCCAGCGCCTCCACGAACCGCTTGCCGGCCGCCACGCCGCCGCGGATCTCGAAGGCGAGCACCGCGCCCGCACCGCGCGGGGCGTACTTCTGCTGCGCGGAGTGCCACGGGGAGGAGGTCAGGCCGGCGTAGTGCACCGACTCGACCTCGTCGCGGGACTCCAGCCACTCGGCGACCCGCTGGGCGTTGGCGACGTGCCGCTCCATCCGCAGCGACAGCGTCTCGATGCCCTGCACGACCAGCCAGGCGTTGAACGGCGAGATGGCCGGGCCGAGGTCGCGCAGCAGCTGCACGCGGGCCTTGAGCGCGTAGGCCGGCGCGCCGAGGTCGGCGTAGACCACGCCGTGGTACGTCGGGTCGGGCTCGGTGAAGCCGGGGAACTTCCCGCCGGTCCAGTTGAAGTTGCCCGAGTCGACGATGACGCCGGCGATCGCCGTGCCGTGCCCGCCGAGGTACTTGGTGGCGGAGTGGACGACGACGTCCGCGCCGTGCTCGATCGGCCGCACCAGGAACGGCGTGGCGATGGTGTTGTCGACGATCAGCGGCACGCCGTTGCGGTGCGCCACCTCCGACACCGCGGAGGTGTCGAGGACGTCGCCCTTCGGGTTGCCGATCGACTCGGCGTAGAAGGCCTTGGTGTTCTCCTGGACCAGGGACTGCCAGTTCTCCGGGTCGTCGGGGTTCTCCACGAAGGAGACCTGGACGCCGAGCTTGGGCAGCGAGTGGTGCAGCAGGTTGTAGGTGCCGCCGTACAGGGAGGCGGAGGCGACGACGTGGCTGCCGGCCTCGGCGACGTTCAGGATCGCCAGGGTCTCCGCGGCCTGGCCGCTGGCCACGGCGAGCGCGGCGACGCCGCCCTCGAGCGACGCGACGCGCTGCTCCAGCGCGTCCTGCGTCGGGTTCATGATCCGGGTGTAGATGTTGCCCATCTCGGCCAGCGCGAACAGGTCCGCGGCGTGCTGGCTGTCGCGGAACTGGTAGCTGGTGGTCGCGTAGATGGGCAGCGCGCGGGCGCCGGTGGTCGGGTCGGGGGCTGCGCCGGCGTGGATCTGCCGGGTCTCGAAGCTCCAGCCGCTGGGCTCGGTCATGCGCCATTACCTCCTGAGGTCGCCGGAGCACCCACGGCGCGGAGGGCTCCGTCCTTGCCCGCCGGCGGGCGCCGGAGGGCCGGCTCTTCCCCTGGGAGCACCTCAGACGGAGTAGAGGTTGCCGGGCAGCCAGCCAGGTGCTTGTCGCTGCCTCTCGTGAGCCAGTCGCGATCTTAGGACGGCGGCCCGGCCCCTGCGCAATCCGCCTTCCGTCCTGATCGGCTGGCACGATCCCCGGGTGCCTCCTCTCGAGCTGCGCCCGGTGGCGCTGGCCGACCTCGTCGAGCTCCGCGACGCCGCGCTCTCGGCCGGGCACCCCGGCCGGCCGGTGGTCTGGCCCTACGACACGGCCCCCGGCGCCGGCCACCACGGCGGGTACGTCGACGGCCGGCTCGTCGCCTGCGTGAGCACCGACCGCACGCCGCTCGAGGGCAGCGACCCGGCGTCGACCTACCGCTTCCACTCGATGGGCGTCGCGCCGGCGTGGCAGGGCCGGGGCGTGGGCGCGGCGGTGCTGCGCGCGCTCGCCGGCGTGCTGGTCGACCAGCAGGCCACGCTGCTGTGGGCCACCGCCCGCGCGTCGGCGCTCGGCTTCTACCGGCGGATGGGCCTGGCGGTGGCCGACGGGGAGTTCGTCGTCCCGGAGACCGGTTTCGCGCTGCGCGTCATCTCCCTGGACGCGGCCGGCCTGGCCACCCTCGCCGGCCGCTGTTGAAGGACCCCGTCCCCCTCACCCCTCGCACGCTCGGGGCGAGCCCCTGGACGGGGCCGGGGGAGACTGGCCGGCGTGCGCGCGCTGGTGTTCGAGGAGTTCGGCGGTCCGCTCTCGGTGCGGGAGGTCCCGGCGCCCGACCCGGCCCCGGACGGCGTGGTCGTGCGGGTGGGCGCCAGCGGCATCTGCCGCAGCGACTGGCACGGCTGGGCCGGGCACGACCCGGACGTCGTCCTGCCGCACGTGCCGGGCCACGAGCTCGCCGGCAGCATCGCCGCGATCGGGCCCCGGGTGCGGAGCTGGTCGGTCGGTGACCGGGTGACCGTGCCGTTCGTCTGCGCCTGCGGCCGGTGCGCGGCCTGCCGGGAGGGCAACGGCCAGGTCTGCCTGCGCCAGACCCAGCCCGGCTTCACCCACTGGGGGTCGCTGGCCGAGCTCGTCGCCCTCGACGCCGCCGACGTCAACCTGGTCGCGCTGCCCGACGAGCTGCCGTTCGCCACCGCCGCGGCGCTGGGCTGCCGGTTCGCCACCGCGTTCCGGGCGGTCACCGGGGTCGCCGCGGTGCGGCCGGGGGAGTGGGTGGCGGTGCACGGCTGCGGCGGGGTGGGGCTGTCCGCCGTCCAGGTCGCGGTCGCGTCCGGCGCCCGGGTGGTCGCCGTCGACGTCTCGCCGGGCGCGCTGGAGCTGGCCCGGGCGTGCGGCGCCGAGCACGTCGTCGACGGGACGGCGGACGACGTCCCCGCCGCGGTCGCCGCGCTCACCGGTGGCGGCGCGCACGTCTCCCTCGACGCGCTCGGCGCCCCGCAGACCTGCGTCAACTCGATCCGCAGCCTGCGTCCCCGCGGCCGGCACGTGCAGGTGGGGCTGCTGCCGCCGGCGGCCGGCCGCGCCGAGGTGCCGATGGAGCTGGTGATCGCCCGCGAGCTGCAGCTGCTGGGCAGCCACGGCATGGCCGCCGCCGACTACCCGGCGATGCTCTCGCTCATCGCCGCCGGCCGGCTGCGGCCCGAGCTGCTGGTCACCCGGCAGCTCGGGCTCGCCGACGCGGGCCCGGCGCTGGCCGCGGTGGGCCGCACGCCGGGCATCGCGGTGGTCACCAGCTTCTGAGGTCAGCCGGTCGGCGTCGCCCCGGTGCCGCTGCCGCCGGTCTCCTCGGCGCCGCTCTCGCCCCCGCCCGCGGTGGTCGCGGGCGCCTCGCTGGTGCGCTCGCGCGGGCTGGGCGGCGACACGCTGGTCGAGCGGGGCGGTGCCGACGACGTCGACCGCTCCGGCGTCCGCGACGGGGTGGTCGACTCGTCCCCGGGCGCGCTGCTCGGGGCCGACCCGCTGGTCGTCGGCGACCCGGGGGCAGGCGACGAGGACTCCGCGGGCACCGACGACCGCGGGGCCTCCTCCGTCGGCGTCGACGGCGGGGTGGTGGTCGCCGGGGCGTTCCGGTTGAACGAGCTCACCCGGAACTGCTCCCCGGTGTCCGGGTCGGTGATCGTGCGGGTGTCCGGCCGCGGCAGCGCCACGTTCAGCGCGAACAGCAGCACGAACAGGCAACCGATGACCACCGTCGAGGTGCGGGCGCGGCCGAGCCGGGTGGGCACCCGGCGGCGCCAGAGCGGTGGCCGCTTCGCGGTCGGGGCGCCGGGCACCGCCGGCAGGCCGGCCGCGACGGGCAGCATCGTGGTCGGCGGGTCGACCGGGCCGGGCCGGGCGCCGTCGGGGCCACTGCCCTGGGGACCGGGGTCGGCGTGGGTCATGCCGCACCCCCGCTGCGCACGCGGTCCTCCGCGAGCGCCTCCTCGTGCGGGTCGGTGCCGTCCGGACCGGTCGGAACGTGCAGGGTGACCCCCTCCCGGGACAGCGCCAGCGCGACCCGGGCCCGCAGGTCGCGGCCGACGTCGAACTGCTTTCCGGGCAGCGTGCGGGCGACCATGCGCAGGTTCACCTCGTCCAGACCGAGGCTCTCGACGCCCATCAGGCTCGGCTCGTCGAGCAGCAGCGGGTGCAGCCGCTCGTCGGCGAACGCCCGCGCGCCGACCTCTCGCAGCACCTCCTGCACCCGGTTGACGTCGGTGGTCGCCGGCACCGGCACGTCGACGACGGCGCGCGCCCAGTCGCGGGACAGGTTCACGACCTTGACGATCTGGCCGTTGGGCACCGTCACCACCTCGCCGTCGGGCGAGCGGAGCCGGGTGATGCGCAGCGTGACGTCCTCGACGGTGCCGCTCGCCGGGTCACCCCCGCCGACGACGTTGATCGAGACGACGTCGCCGAAGCCGTACTGCCGCTCGGTGATCAGGAAGAACCCGGCCAGCACGTCGCCGACGACCCGCTGGGCGCCGAAGCCCAGCCCGACACCCAGCACGGTCGCCGGCGCGACCAGGCCGGTGACCGGAACGCCGAGCCGCTCGAGCACGAAGAACACCGCGATCGACCAGATCAGCACGATCAGCGACCAGGTGATCACCTGGGTCAGCGAGTGCCGGTGCTTGGCGGCCTCCGAGCGGACCAGGGCGTCCCCGCCGGTCGAACCGGCGTCGATCCGGTCGGTGATCCGGTTCCCCGTCCAGCTGACCAGCCGGGCCAGCAGGACGGCCCCCAGGATGATCAGCAGCGCCTCGAGGCCGGGGCCGCGGAGCCAGATGAGGAGGTCTTCGGCAGGGCCTTCGCTGAGCACGTCCATCCCCTCCAGTCTGGCCCGTCCCCCGGGCCGCGGCGACACCGGTGTCGTTCACCCAGGTGGGTGACGATCGGGCCACATCCGGGTTCGCCCCCGGTGCCAGCGGGGATGGAGGAGAGGTTCCGCCTCCGTGCGCCACACCGCCGTGCGCGCCGGACCGCACCACGAGAGGAGGGGCGCCCGCACCTCGGGCGCCACCCACATGGCGAGTACCACCGTGCCCCACCGGCCGACGGACGGGGACGACGCGCCGCACCCGGCGCTCGACGTCCGGCCACCCGTCGCCGACCGCTCCGCCGGCCTGGACCGCGTCGTCTTCGGCGTCGCCGCGGCCGTCGCGCTGGCCTTCCTGGCCTGGGGTTTCCTGGGGTCGGACAACCTCGGTTCCACCAGCTCCGGCGCGCTGACCTGGATCGAGTCGAACCTCGGCTGGTTCTTCGTGCTCATCGCGTCCGGGTTCGTGCTGTTCGTGCTGTGGCTGGCCGCCGGCCGCTACGGCCGCATCCCGCTCGGCCGGGACGACGAGGCGCCCGAGTTCCGCACCGTCTCCTGGGTCGCGATGATGTTCAGCGCCGGGATGGGCATCGGGCTGATGTTCTACGGCGTCAGCGAGCCGCTGACGCACTACGTGTCGCCGCCCCCGGGCACCGTCGAGGGCGAGTCCGCCGACGCGGTCCGGACGGCGATGGCGACCACGCTGTTCCACTGGACGCTGCACCCGTGGGCCATCTACGCGGTGGTCGGCCTGGCCATCGCGTACGGCTCGTTCCGGCGCGGCCGGCCGCAGCTGATCAGCGCCGTGTTCACCCCGCTGTTCGGGCGGCGGGCCGCGGGGCCGGCCGGCAAGGTCATCGACGTCCTGGCGATCTTCGCCACGCTGTTCGGCTCCGCCGCCTCCCTCGGTCTCGGTGCCCTGCAGATCGGCAGCGGCGTCGAGATCCTCGGCTGGGCCGGGAACGTCGGCAACGGCGTCCTGGTCGGCATCATCGCGGTGCTGACCGCGGCGTTCGTCGCCTCGGCGGTGTCCGGGGTGGCCAAGGGCATCCAGTGGCTGTCGAACACCAACATGGTGCTCGCCGTCGTCCTGGCCGCCTTCGTGTTCGTCGTCGGGCCGACCGTCTTCATCCTCAACCTGCTGCCCGAGGCGATCGGCGGCTACTTCTCGGACCTCGGGGAGATGGCCGGGCGCACCGAGGCCGCCGGCGGCGACGCGATGGCCACCTGGCTGCGCGGCTGGACGGTCTTCTACTGGGCCTGGTGGATCAGCTGGACGCCGTTCGTCGGCATGTTCATCGCCCGGATCAGCCGCGGCCGCACGATCCGGCAGTTCGTCAGCGGCGTGCTGCTCGTGCCCAGCGTGGTGAGCCTGGTCTGGTTCGCCGTGTTCGGCGGGGCCGGCATCGCCGCCCAGCGGGACGGCGTCGACGTGGCCGGCCAGGCGACCAGCGAGGGCCAGCTGTTCGGGGTGCTGCGCGAGTACCCGCTCGCCACGGTCATGACGGTGCTGGTCATGGTGCTGGTCGCGATCTTCTTCGTCTCCGGCGCCGACGCCGCCTCGATCGTCATGGGCTCGCTGTCGCAACGGGGCACGCTGTCGCCCAGCCGCTGGGTGGTCGTGTTCTGGGGCGTCGTGATGGGCGGTGTGGCCGCCGTCATGCTGCTGGTCGGCGGTGACGACGCGCTCACCGGGCTGCAGAACCTCACGATCATCGCCGCGCTGCCGTTCGCGGTCGTCATGGTGGGCATGGCGGTCGCGCTGGTCCGCGACCTGCGCACCGACCCGCTGGTCCTGCGCGGCACGTACGGCCGGGCCGCGGTGGAGCAGGCCGTCGTCGACGGGATCACCCGGCACGGCGAGGACTTCGTGCTCGAGGTGCGCGCCGCCGACCCGCCGGCGGACGGCGGCAACGTGGTGGCGCCGCAGCCGGTGGTCGACACCGCGGAGCCGGCGACCCCCCGGCGCTGAGCGGGGCCGGCGCGGCCGGGATGTGGTCCCGGCCGCGTCGGCTCAACAACCCCGCGCGCCGGACGATGACCTCAGGGACAGCTGTGCCCGTCCTGAGGAGCCCTCATGCCCACCACCCCGGCCCCCCAGGGGGCCCCGGCCCGGCGACGGTCGACGCCGGGTGCGTGGTGGGCCGACCGCCCGGTGGCGGTCAAGGTGCTCACCGGTGTCGGCGCCGCCTCCCTCGTGGCCGCCGTCATCGGCGTCAGCGGTCTGGTCGCGCTGTCCGCCGAGGCGGGCACCAGCGAGCGGCTCTACCACGAGGACGTGCTGGGCATCGACGGCATCACGGCGCTGATCAGCGACGTGAAGGACGTCGCCAACGCCCAGCAGGCCGCGGTGCTGGCCACCACGCCCCAGGCGACCACCGACGCGCTGCAGCGGTCCTCGGAGGCGCGCGACCGGTTCGGCGACCACCTCGACGACTTCCTGGCGCTGGACCACCCGGGTGAGACCGAGGACGCCCTCACCGAGGTCGAGCAGACGTTCACCCGGGCCGGGCAGGTCGAGCAGGGGCTGCTCGCGTCGCTGGCCCAGCAGCACGACCCGGCCGCGTGGACCGCCGTGCACGACGCCCAGGTGAAGCCGCTCTACGACGAGGCGCTGGCCGGGCTGGTCGAGCTGGAGGAGCTGGAGAGCGCCGACGCGGCGGCCAACGCCGCCCAGGCCCGCGCCGACAGCGCCCGGCAGCGGACGTTCTCCGTGATGGTGCTGGTGGTCGGCGTGCTGGTGGCGCTCACCATCGGGCTGCTGGTCGCCCGCGGCGTGGCCCGCACGGTGCGCCGGGTCGAGGAGGTCGCCCAGGCGCTGGCCCGCGGCGACCTGACCCGCAGCACCGGCATGACCAGCCGGGACGAGCTGGGCCGGATGGGCGCGGCGATCGACGCGGCGCTGGCGCAGCTGCGCGGGGTGATGGCCGGGATCGTCGCCTCGTCCTCGACCGTCGCCGCCTCGGCCGAGGAGCTGTCGGCGTCGGCCGGCCAGATCTCGGCGTCGGCGGAGGAGACCAGCACCCAGGCCACCGTCGTCTCGGCGGCGGCCGAGGAGGTCTCGCGCAGCATCGAGACCGTCGCGGCGGGCTCGGAGGAGATGAACGCCGCCATCTCCGAGATCTCCAAGGGCGCCGCCGAGGCCGCCCGGGTGGCCGGCGGGGCCGTCGTCGAGGCGGGCCGCACCAACGCGTCGGTGCAGAAGCTCGGCGACTCATCGCGCGAGATCGGGGAGGTGGTGAAGGTGATCACCTCGATCGCCGAGCAGACCAGCCTGCTGGCGTTGAACGCCACCATCGAGGCGGCGCGCGCGGGCGAGGCCGGCAAGGGCTTCGCGGTCGTGGCCAGCGAGGTGAAGGAGCTGGCCGAGGAGACCGCCCGGGCGACCGACGACATCTCCCGCCGGGTCGCGGCCATCCAGACCGACACCGGCGCCGCGGTGGAGGCCATCGGCCGGATCACCGACGTGGTCGGCTCGATCAACGACTTCCAGCTGACCATCGCCTCCGCCGTGGAGGAGCAGACCGCCACCACCAACGAGATGGCCCGGTCGGTGGCCGAGGGCGCGACCGGCGCCAGCGAGATCGCCGCCAACATCACCGGTGTCTCGCAGGCGTCGGAGTCCACCACCGCGGCCCTGGGGCAGACCCGGATCGCCGTCGACGAGCTCTCCCGGCTGGCCAGCGACCTGCGGGTGACCGTCTCGCAGTTCACCTTCTGAGCGGCCCACCCCACCGGCCGGCCGGGCGGTGCGCCCGGCGAGGATGAGCGGGTGACCGACGTCGTCGCCCGGGCCCGCCGCCTCGCCGAGGAGCTGCTCGCACCGGCCGCCGGCGGGGCGGACGCCGCGGGCCGGCTGCCCGCCGGGCACCTCGACGCGCTCGCCGCCGCTGGCCTGTACGGCCTGACCGGGCCCGTCGACGCCGGCGGCCTGGCCGCCGCCCCGGGCACCGTGGCCGACGTCGTGGCGGAGCTCGCCGCCGGCGACCTGGCCACCGCGTTCGTCTGGCTGCAGCACCTCGGTGTCGTGGCGCGGGTCGCCGGCGCCCCGGCCGACCTGCGCGCGGAGTTCCTGGCCCCGCTGTGCGCCGGCCGCAGCCGGGCCGGCACCGCGCTGCAGGCGGCCACCCGGCCGGGACCGGCCGCGGTGGCGGTCCGCCGGGACGGCGGCGACCTGGTCCTGGACGGCGAGGTGCCCTGGGTGACCGGCTGGGGGCACGTCGACCTGCTGCTGGTCGCCGCCCGGGAGGCCGACGAGGTCGCCTTCGTGCTCCTCGACGCGGCGGCCGGACCCACGCTGACCGCCACTCCCCAGCGGCTGGTGGCGGTGCCGGCCAGCGCGACTGTGGAGCTGGCCCTGCACGGCCACCGGGTGCCGGCCGCCCGGCTGGTGGGCACGGTGCCGCTCGCGGAGCTGCGGGCCGCCGATGCCGCCGGGTTGCGCACCAACGGCGCGCTGGCGCTCGGCCTGGTCCTCCGCTGCACCCGGCTGGTCGGGCCCTCGCCGCTGGACGCCGACCTGGCCGCCGTCCGGGCGGAGCTGGCCGCGGCGACCCCGGCGGAGCTGCCCGCGGCCCGGGCCGCCGCCTCGGCCCTGGCCCACCGCGCCGCCGGCCTGCTGGCCGCGGCCACCGGCAGCCGGGCCGTGCTGGCCGGGTCGACCGCGGAGCGGACCGCCCGCGAGGCGCTGTTCCTGCTGGTCTTCGGCTCCCGCCCCGCGATCAGGGGCGAGCTGGTGCGCCGGCTGGGCGGCTGATCCCGCGGAGTCGGGACCAAGGTCCCGCGTGTGTCCCCTTGCGCCGGGCGTGACGCCTGCCATCATCGAGCCGCTCACGGAAACGGCGGGTTTCGTAACTCGCCGCCGTGGCGCCCGGGCCCTGCCCCCGCTCGGGTGCCGCGCCTCTCGTCCCCGGAGTGCCCGGGTGCCTCAGCGCAGGCGGCGGACCGGCACGACCATCGGCGTCCCGGTGACGGGGTCGGGCACGACCCGGGCCTCGAGCTCGAACACCTCGGCCAGCAGCTGCTCGGTGAGCACCTCGGCCGGCGTCCCCGCGGCCACCAGCACGCCGTCCTTCATCGCCACCAGCCGCTCGGCGTAGCGGGCGGCCAGGTTGAGGTCGTGCAGCACCACCGCGACGGTGCGCCCCCGCTCGGCGTGCAGCCGGCCGACCAGCTCCAGCACGTCGACCTGGTGCGCCAGGTCGAGGTAGGTCGTCGGCTCGTCGAGCAGCAGCAGGTCGGTGCCCTGGGCCAGCGCCATCGAGATCCAGGCGCGCTGCCGCTGGCCGCCGGACAGCGCGTCGACCGGGACGTCGGCCAGCTCGGCCATGTCGGTCCAGCTGAGCGCCTCGGTGACGATCGCCTCGTCGTCCGAGGACCACTGCCGCAGCCAGCTCTGGTGCGGGTGCCGGCCGCGCGCCACCAGGTCGGCGACGGTCAGCCCCTCGGGCGCCAGCGGTGTCTGCGGCAGCAGGCCGAGCACCTTGGCGACCTCGCGGGTGGGCGTGGAGGTGATCGCCCGGCCGTCGAGCAGCACCGTGCCCCCGGTGGGGCGCAGCAGCCGGCCGAGGGCGCGCAGCAGCGTCGACTTGCCGCAGCCGTTGGGGCCGACGATCGCGGTGAAGCTGCCGTCGGTGAGGGCGAGGTCCAGCGAGTCGACGACGACGTGCTCGCCGTAGGCCAGGCGCACGCCCTCGGCGGCGAGCCGGACCGGCCGGGGCGCCGGGGTGGCGGGGCCGGTGGCCGGCGAGGCGTTGGTCACGAGATCGGTCACAGGGTCGATCGCCGCCTTCCGCGGACGAGGAGCCACAGCAGGTACGGGGCGCCGACCACCGCGGTGACGACGCCGACCGGGAAGCTGTCGGGGAGGACGGTGCGGGCCAGCAGGTCGCTGGCCACCAGCAGCAGCGCGCCGAGCAGGCCGGAGGCGAGCAGCGGGGGCCGGGAGCCGCCGGCGAGCCGGACGGCGATCTGCGGGACGACGAGCGCGACGAACTGGATCGGCCCGGCCGCCGCCACCGCCACCGCGGCCAGCGCGACCGCCACCACGACGGTGACGCCCTGGGCCAGCGGCACCCGCACGCCCAGCGCGGTCGCCGTCTCGTCGCCGAACTGCAGCACCCGCAGGGTGCGGCCGAGCGCGAGCGCGGCGGGCAGCAGCACGACCAGCGACAGCGCCAGCGGCACCGCCTGGTCCCAGTCCCGGCCGTTGAGCGACCCGGTGATCCACACGTTCGCGACCGCGGCCAGCTGGATGTCGCTGCGGGTGAGCAGGTAGCGGATGACCGCCTGGGCCATCGCCGACAGCGCGATCCCGACCAGCACCAGCCGGTAGCCGTCGATCCCCTGCCGCCAGGCCAGGCCGAAGACGAGCGCCGCCATCACCAGCCCGCCGGCCAGGGCCGCGCCGGGCAGCCCGATCGAGGCCAGCGGACCGGACAGCGACGAGCCGCCCAGCACCAGCACCGCGACCGCGCCGATCGAGGCGCCGCCGGTCACGCCCAGCACGTCGGGGCTGGCCAGCGGGTTGCGGGCGAAGGTCTGCACGAGCGCGCCGGAGACGCCCAGCGCGATGCCGACGAGCACCGCGACCACGATCCGCGGCGCGCGCAGCTCCAGCACGATGAACCGGTCGGTCTCCTCGCCCAGGCCCACCAGCGAGCGCAGCACGTCGACGGTGCTGATCGGGTAGTCGCCGCGCCCCAGGCTGACCGCCGACACGAGCACCAGCGCGACCGCGAGCACCACCGGCACCAGCAGGTCGCGCCGCCGGTAGGTGGCCGAGACCGGGCCGACGCGGAGCGTCTGCAGCGGCCGGGGACGACGGGCGGCCGTGCGGGTCGGCGCCGTGGCGGTCACAGCGCGGCCAGCTTCCGGCGGCGCACCAACGCGATGAAGAACGGTGCGCCGACCACCGCGAGCACGATGCCCACCTGCAGCTCGCCGGGGCGGGCCACCACCCGGCCCAGCACGTCGGCCAGCAGCAGGAACACGATGCCGAGCAGGCCCGACCAGGGGACCAGCCAGCGGTGGTCCGGGCCGGTGACCGCGCGGGCCACGTGCGGCACGACCAGCCCGACGAAGGCGATCGGCCCGCACGCCGCGGTCGCCGCGCCGGTGAGCAGGGTGATGGCCAGCAGGCCGACCGCGCGCGCCAGCCAGATGCGCTGGCCCAGCCCGCGGGCGACGTCCTCGCCCAGGCCGAGCAGGTTCAGCGCCGGCGCGTTGACCACGGCCAGCACCAGGCCGACGACGATGAACGGCGCCACCTGGACGACGACGTCCGAGCCGCGGCCGGCCAGCGCGCCCACGACCCAGAAGCGGAAGGCGTCCAGCGCGGTGGTCTCCCGGATGGTGATCGCCTGGACCAGCGCGAACAGCAGGAAGCTCAGGGCCGACCCGGCGAGCGCCAGGCTGACCGGGGTGGCGCCGCCGCGCCCGGAGGAGCCGACCAGGTACACCGCGACGCTGCCCAGCAGCGCCCCGGCGAGGGCGAACCAGACGTAGCCGGCCGCCGAGTTGAGGTGCAGCAGCCAGATGGAGAGGACGACGGCGAACGAGGCGCCGGCGGTGATGCCCAGCAGGCCGGGGTCGCCCAGCGGGTTGCGGGTGTGCCCCTGCATCAGCGCCCCGGCGACGCCGAGCGCCGCGCCGGCCAGCACGCCGAGCAGCGTGCGCGGCACCCGCAGCTGGCGGACGATCACCGTCTCGTCGCCGGGGGCGTGCGCGTTCCACAGCGCGTGCCAGACGGTGCCCAGCCCGATCGACCGGGTGCCGACGGCGATGCTCAGCGCGCAGACGGCCACGGTGAGCGCGAGCAGCAGGCACAGGCCCAGCAGCCGGCTCCCCGCGCCGGGGAGCAGCCCGCGGCGTGGGGGTGCCGCCGCGGCCGGGGCGGCCGGGGTGGCCGTGCGCTGGGCCACGGGCGGCTCCTGGTCGGCAGGCCGGGGCGCACCCGGCACGGGTTGGTGAGGCTCACCTTACCCACGGGCCGGTGGCGCCGACCGGCCGCGGGTCAGCGCGGGGTGACCCCGGCCACCACCAGGTCGGCGAGCTCGCGGTAGGCGGCGGCGTCGTCCAGGCCGGTGAGCGCGCCGATCTGGCCGGCGGCGATCGCGTTCATCACCTGGGCCACCGCGGCGCCGACGAACGAGGCGTCGACCGGGCGCAGCTCGTGCGCGGCCACCCCGGCGGCGACGAGCTCCTGCAGCCGCGCGGCCGCGGCGCGGGTGTTGCGCTCGTAGATCTCCCGGGCCGGCGGGAACGCGGCGACGTCGGCGAAGAACCGCGTCGACGCCGGCTGCAGCTGCTCGGCGACCGCGAGCAGGTAGGCGCCGATGCGCGCCCGGGAGTCGCCCGGCTGGGCGGCCCGGCCCTCGACCGTGGCGGTGGCCCGCTGGAAGAACCGCTTCACCGCGGCCACCACCAGCTGCTCCTTGCTCGCGGCGATGCCGTAGAGCGTGCTCTTCGAGCAGTGCAGCCGGCGGGCGAGGTCGTCGAGGGTCAGCGTGGCGAAGCCCTCGGCGAGCACCAGGGCGACCAGGTCGTCGAGCAGCTCGGCGCGGCGCAGCAGCACGCGGGCCGAGCGGGTCTCCAGCGACGTCATCGGGGTCCTCCTCCTGGCGGGGGGAGAGTAGCCACGCCGTCCTTGAGTACGCGGACCAGTACTGCGTACCCTTCAGGAGTACTGCTCGCCGGACAGCGCCGTCCGGCCCGATGCTCCGGAGGTGGCCCGTGGCCGTCCGTCGTCTGGTCCCCACCCAGGAGGCCGCCGACCTCCTCGACCTCACCCGAGAGCTCGCCCGCGAGGAGCTGGCGCCCCGCGCCGCCGCCGCGGAGGCCGCCGAGGAGTTCCCCCGCGAGGTGTTCCGGACGCTGGGCCGCACGGGCCTGCTCGGGCTGCCCTACGACGAGGCCCTCGGCGGCGGCGGGCAGCCCTACGAGGTCTACCTGCAGGTGCTCGAGGAGCTCGCCGCCGCGTGGGCCAGCGTGGCCGTCGGGGTGAGCGTGCACGGGCTGTCCTGCTTCGCGCTGGCCACCGCCGGCTCGCCCGAGCAGCAGGAGCGCTGGCTGCCCGACCTGCTCGGCGGCGAGCTGCTGGGCGCCTACTGCCTCTCCGAGCCGCACGCCGGCTCCGACCCCGCCGCCATGCGGACCCGCGCCGACGCCGTGCCCGACGGCTACCGGATCACCGGCGACAAGGCGTGGACGACGCACGGCGGGCAGGCCGACTCCTACACGGTGATGGCCCGCACCTCGGCCGACCGCACCGGCGGCATCTCGGCGTTCCTGGTGCCCGCCGGCGCCGACGGGCTGTCGGCCGACCCGGCCGAGCGGAAGATGGGCCTCACCGGCTCGACCACCGCCACGATGCGGTTCGACGGCGTGCCGGTGGCCGCCGACCGGCGGCTCGGCGCCGAGGGCGAGGGGCTGCGCCTGGCGCTGGCCGCGCTGGACGCCGGCAGGCTGGGCATCGCCGCCGTCGCCACCGGGCTCGCCCAGGGCGCGCTGGACGACGCGGTCGCCTACGCCAAGGAGCGGGAGACGTTCGGCGTCCCGATCATCGAGCACCAGGGGCTGGGGTTCCTGCTCGCCGACATGGCCGCCGCCGTCGAGACCTCCCGGGCGATGTACCTGTCCGCCGCACGGCTCCGCGACGCCGGGCTGCCCTACGCCCGGCAGGCGTCGATCGCCAAGCTGGTGGCCACCGACAACGCCATGAAGGTGACCACCGACGCCGTCCAGGTGCTCGGCGGCTACGGCTACACCCGCGACTTCCCCGTCGAGCGGTACATGCGCGAGGCGAAGGTCATGCAGATCTTCGAGGGCACCAACCAGATCCAGCGGGTGGTGATCAGCCGGGCGCTGGCCCGCGGCGACGGCGGCGGCACGGTGGTCGCCGGCACCCGGCCCGCGGACCTCGACCTCGCCCGCTGACCTCCCACGCCGTTGTGCGCTGATCGTCCCTTCCCGCCCCGGGAGGCAGCGATCCGTGCACAACGATCACGGTCGGCGTCCTACGGTGGCGGCATGTGCCGGAACATCCACGTCTTGCACAACCTCGAGCCCGCGACCACGGACGACGAGGTGCGTGCCGCCGCGCTGCAGTACGTGCGCAAGGTGAGCGGGTCGGCGAAGCCGTCGCAGGCCAACGCCGCGGCGTTCGAGCGGGCGGTCGAGGAGATCGCGCACGTCACCCGCCACCTGCTCGACGACCTGGTCACCGCCGCGCCGCCGCGGGACCGCGAGGTGCTGGCCGCCCAGGCCCGTGCCCGCGCCGCCACCCGCTACGCCCGCTGATCCGGCCCCCGGTTCCTCGCGGGAAACCGGGTAGTGGCCGGGCATGGCGGAGCAGTTGCAGGGGCGGGTCGCGCTGGTCACCGGCGGGTCGGGCGGCATCGGCGGCGCGCTGGGCCGCGCGCTGGCCCGGGCGGGTGCGGACGTCGCGCTGACGTGCACCGCCCACCGGGAGGACGCCGAAGCGGTGGCCGACGACGTCCGCGCGGCCGGCCGCCGGGCGCTGGTGCTGCCCGCCGACCTCGCCGACCCCGACGTCCCCGCGGAGGTCGTCCGCCGCACCCGCGACGAGCTGGGCCCGGTCGACGTCCTGGTCGCCAACGCGGGCGTCGGCCAGCAGCTGGACTGGACCGACGTGGAGCTCGACGTCTGGGACCGGACGATGGCGGTCAACCTGCGGGCGCCCTGGTCGATGACCCGCGAGGCGCTGCCGGCGATGGTCGAGCGCGGGTTCGGCCGGGTGCTGTTCGTCTCGTCGGTCGCGGCGCTCAACGGTGGCGTCGTCGGTCCGCACTACGCGGCGAGCAAGGCCGGCCTGCACGGGCTGATGCACCACCTCGCGCCGCGGGTCGCCGGGAGCGGGGTCACGGTGAACACCGTGGCGCCCGCGTTGATCGCCGGCACCCGCATCCTGCCGGTCGACCCGGACGACCCCGACGCGATGCCGCTCCCGGTGCCGGTCGGCCGGCTGGGCACCGTCGAGGAGGTCGCCGAGATCTCGCTGGCGGTGCTCACCAATGGCTACCTGACCAACAAGGTGATCACCCTCGACGGCGGCCTCGTCCCCGCCTGACCCCCACTTTCGGCGCCGAAAGCGGACCCACTTTCGGCGCCGAATGCGGGAGGGGTGGGGGTCAGATGCCGCGGTAGGGGCCGCGGGTCGACTCCTTCTCCGGCACCGGCTCGAACACGTTGCCGCTGGTCGGGGGCACGTTGTCCCGCGAGTAGCCGAACACCTTCAGCAGCGGCCCGACCAGCGCGTCGTACACCGGCGGGAACAGCCGGAACCCCGCGATGATCAGCGGGTTCGCGAAGCCGGACTGCTTGAGCCGGCGCGGGCGCTCGACCCGGGCGAGCACGTGCCGGGCCACCCGCTCCGGCGTGTAGACCGGCGGCGGCGGGTGGCCGGTGTTGCCCAGCACGGTGGCGGCCTGGTGGTAGATGGGCGTCGTCGTCCCGCCGGGGGCGACCGCCGACACGTGGACGCCGGGCAGGTCGCGCACCTCCTGCTGGAACGTGCGGATCAGGCCCAGCTGACCCCACTTGCCGGTGTTGTAGGCGCCCATCGTCGGCGTGGTGACCGAGGCCAGCAGCGAGCTGACGACGACGAGCGACCCGCGCTGCTGCGTCCGGAACTGCGGCAGCACGGCCCGGAACACGTGGAAGGTGCCCTTGATCGCGGTGTCGACCACCCGCTCGAACACGGCCGGGTCGAGGTCCTCGATCTTCCCGTAGGCCATCACCTGCGCGGAGTGGACGACGACGTCGAGCCGGCCGAACCTGCCGGTCGCGCGGTCGACGGCGGCCTGCACGTCCTCGGGCCGCAGCACGTCGCCGGGCACGCACTCGACCGCCCCCGCCCCGGCGTCGCGGCACTCCGCGGCGGCCTGGTCGAGGGTGGCCGGGCTGCGGGAGACCAGGACCAGCGAGGCACCGCGGCGGGCGAACGCGACGGCGCTCGCGCGGCCGATGCCGCTGGAGGCCCCGGTGACGAGGACGACCTCGCCGGAGCCCGGGGCGGAGGACGCGGGGGTGGCTGGCTGCTCAGCGCTCACGACGGCGGCACTACCCGCTCCGGTCGCGCACGACGCACCGTGTCCGGCCCGGGCGTGTCAGCGGACGTCTGGGACGACCCCCACCCCGGCCGCTACGGTGCGGCAACGCCCCTGGACGAGAGGACGCGCCCGTGTTCCACAAGGTCCTGGTCGCCAACCGCGGTGAGATCGCCGTCCGCGCGTTCCGCGCCGCCTACGAGCTGGGGGCCGGCACCGTCGCGGTGTTCCCGTACGAGGACCGCAACTCCGTGCACCGGCTCAAGGCCGACGAGAGCTACCAGATCGGCGAGCAGGGCCACCCGGTGCGCGCCTACCTCGACGTCGCGGAGATCGTCCGCGCCGCGCAGCGCGCCGGGGCGGACGCCGTCTACCCCGGCTACGGCTTCCTGTCGGAGAACCCGGAGCTGGCCGAGGCGTGCGCCCGCGCGGGCATCACCTTCGTCGGTCCGTCGGCGGAGGTGCTCGAGCTGACCGGCGACAAGTCCCGGGCGATCGCCGCGGCCCGCGAGGCGGGCCTGCCGACCCTGCAGGGCACCGACCCCAGCGACGACGTCGAGGCGCTGCTGGTGGCCGCGGGGCAGATCGACGGGCCGGTCTTCGTCAAGGCGGTCGCCGGTGGCGGGGGCCGCGGCATGCGCCGGGTCGACGACCGGGCGCAGCTGCGCGGGTCGATCGAGGCGGCGATGCGCGAGGCGGAGTCGGCGTTCGGCGACGCCACCGTCTTCCTGGAGCAGGCCGTCGTCGACCCGCGGCACATCGAGGTGCAGATCCTGGCCGACGGGGCCGGGAACGTGATCCACCTGTTCGAGCGGGACTGCTCGGTGCAGCGCCGGCACCAGAAGGTCATCGAGCTGGCGCCCGCGCCGAACCTGGACCCCGCGCTGCGCGAGCGGATCTGCGCGGACGCCGTCCGGTTCGCGCAGCACATCGGCTACAGCTGCGCCGGCACCGTGGAGTTCCTGGTCGACCGGCAGGGCCGGCACGTGTTCATCGAGATGAACCCGCGCATCCAGGTGGAGCACACGGTGACCGAGGAGGTCACCGACGTCGACCTGGTGCAGAGCCAGCTGCGGATCGCGGCCGGGGAGACCCTCGCGGACCTCGGCCTCGCCCAGGAGACCGTGCAGCTGCGGGGCGCGGCGCTGCAGTGCCGGATCACCACCGAGGACCCGGCGAACGGCTTCCGCCCGGACACCGGCCGGATCACCGCCTACCGCTCGCCGGGCGGCGCGGGCGTGCGGCTGGACGGCGCGGCGACCCTCGGCGCCGAGGTCGGCGCGCACTTCGACTCGATGCTGGTGAAGCTGACCTGCCGCGGGCGCACCTTCGACCTGGCCGTGGCCCGGGCCCGCCGCGCGGTCGCCGAGTTCCGCATCCGCGGGGTGAGCACCAACATCCCGTTCCTGCAGGCGGTGCTCGACGACCCCGACTTCCGCGCCGGCCGGGTGACCACCTCGTTCATCGAGGAGCGGCCCGGGCTGCTCACCGCGCGGCAGTCCGCCGACCGCGGCACCAAGATCCTCAGCTACCTGGCCGACGTCACCGTCAACCGGCCGCACGGGGAGCGCCCGCACCTGGTCGACCCGGTGGAGAAGCTCCCGGACGTCGACCTGCGGCTGGCCCCGCTCGACGGCTCGCGGGACCGGCTGCTCGAGTTCGGCCCGGAGCGGTTCGCCGCCGACCTGCGCGCGCAGCGGGCGCTCGCGGTCACCGACACCACCTTCCGCGACGCCCACCAGTCGCTGCTGGCCACCCGGGTGCGCACCAAGGACCTCGTCGCCGTCGCCGGCCACCAGGCCCGGCTGCTGCCCCAGCTGCTGTCGATCGAGGCCTGGGGCGGGGCCACCTACGACGTGGCGCTGCGCTTCCTGCACGAGGACCCCTGGGACCGGCTCGCCGCGCTCCGCGAGGCGGTGCCGAACGTCTGCCTGCAGATGCTGCTGCGCGGCCGCAACACCGTCGGCTACACGCCCTACCCCGAGCAGGTGACCACGGCGTTCGTCGCCGAGGCCGCGCGCACCGGCATCGACGTCTTCCGGGTGTTCGACGCGCTCAACGACGTCGGCCAGATGCGCCCGGCGATCGACGCGGTCCGCGAGACCGGGACGGCGGTCGCCGAGGTGGCGCTCTGCTACACCGGCGACCTCTCCGACCCGGCCGAGCAGCTGTACACGCTGGACTACTACCTGCGGCTGGCCGAGCAGATCGTGGCCGCCGGCGCGCACGTGCTGGCGATCAAGGACATGGCCGGCCTGCTGCGGGCGCCGGCCGCGGCCACCCTGGTGCGGGCGCTGCGGGAGCGGTTCGACCTGCCGCTGCACCTGCACACCCACGACACCCCCGGCGGGCAGCTCGCCACCCTGCTCGCGGCGTGGACGGCCGGGGTCGACGCGGTCGACGGCGCCAGCGCCTCGCTCGCCGGGACGACCTCCCAGCCGGCGCTGAGCAGCATCGTCGCCGCCACCGACCACACCGAGCGGGCCACCGGCCTGGACCTGCGCGCGGTCAACGACCTCGAGCCGTACTGGGAGGCGGTGCGCCGGGTCTACGCGCCGTTCGAGTCGGGGCTCCCGGCGCCGACCGGGCGGGTCTACACGCACGAGATCCCCGGCGGGCAGCTGTCCAACCTGCGCCAGCAGGCGATCGCGCTGGGCCTGGGGCAGCGGTTCGAGGAGGTGGAGGCGATGTACGCCGCCGCCGACCGGCTGCTCGGCCACCTGGTGAAGGTCACCCCGTCGTCCAAGGTGGTCGGCGACCTGGCGCTGCAGCTGGTCGGGGCGGGGGTGGACGTCGAGGAGTTCGCCGGCGACCCGGGCCGCTTCGACCTGCCCGACTCGGTGGTCGGGTTCCTGCGCGGGGAGCTCGGCGACCCGCCCGGCGGCTGGCCGGAGCCCTTCCGGTCCAAGGCCCTGGAGGGCCGCCGCCCGGCGGAGCCCCCGGCTGAGCTGTCGGCCGAGGACGCCGACGGCCTGGCCGGCCAGCCGCGGGCCACCCTCGACCGGCTGCTGTTCCCCGGCCCGACCCGGGAGTTCGAGCAGCACCGCGAGCAGTTCGGCGACGTGTCGGTGCTGCCCAGCAAGGAGTTCCTCTACGGGCTGCGCCGCGGGGTGGAGCACTCGGTCGACCTGGAGCCCGGCGTCCGGCTCCTGATCGGCATCGAGGCGGTGTCCGACGCCGACGAGCGCGGCATGCGCACCGTGATGTGCACGCTCAACGGCCAGCTGCGGCCGGTGAGCGTGCGGGACCGGTCCGTCTCGGTCGACGTGCAGACCACCGAGAAGGCCGACCGCACCGATCCCGGCCACGTGGCCGCCCCGTTCGCCGGGGTGGTCACCCTGCAGGTCGCCGAGGGTGACGCCGTCGAGGCCGGTCAGCAGGTGGCGACGATCGAGGCGATGAAGATGGAGGCCTCGATCACCGCGCCGCGCGCCGGCAGCGTCACCCGGCTGGCCATCGGCGCCGTCCAGCAGGTCGAGGGCGGCGACCTCCTCGTCGTCCTCGGCTGAGCCGCCCCTCCCGCTTTCCCGCGAGAACTCGGGCCGGTTTCTCGCGAGAAACCGGCGAGTGGGGGGTCAGCCGGGCCAGCGGGGGACCTCCTGGCAGGGGTGCAGGCCGGCGTCGTCGTCCGCGTGCGAGTTCTGGACGGCGACCTGCGTGCCGAACTCCAGGTAGCCGGTGAGCGCCTCCCGGCTGCGGGCGTCGGCCGGGAACCCGGTGGTGTCGGCGGCGGCCAGGAACAGGTCGACGAACCGCCGCCGCTGCTCCTCGCTGATCCGCCGGCCCCGGTGCGGGACGAGCAGCGCGGGGAAGCCGCCGAGCTCCTCGGTGTAGCGCCGCGGCCCGCCGAGCACCTCGGCCAGGAAGGCGGTCAGGTGGTCGACGTGGCCGTCGTGCCCGGCGCCGAACAGCGGGTGCAGCAGCGGGTCGGCGAGCACCGTCGGGTACCAGGCGGCGACCAGCCGGTGGATCGCCGGCTCGCCGCCGACGTGCTCGTACAGGGTGGTGGACGAGGTCATGGCGTCCTCCTCGGTGCGTCGTGATTACACGGTTGCACCGCCAGCCACCCAGGGGAAGGCGGGTCAGCGCGCCGTCCACCCGCCGTCGACGGTCAGGCAGTGCCCGGTGACCAGCGAC
Source organism: Modestobacter sp. NPDC049651 (assembly GCF_040659695.1). Taxonomy (NCBI): domain Bacteria; kingdom Bacillati; phylum Actinomycetota; class Actinomycetes; order Geodermatophilales; family Geodermatophilaceae; genus Modestobacter; species Modestobacter sp. NPDC049651. The sequence continues at coordinate 27,559 of NZ_JBFAOG010000003.1, read as the reverse complement.
GCGGCCGGCGAGGCGAGGAAGGCGACCGCGGTCGCCACCTCCTCGGGCCGGCCGATCCGGTGCAGCGCGGCGATCCTGTCGACGACGTCGGCGCGGAACGCCGGGTCCGACAGCGCCGGCTCGGTGCCCGGCGTCTCGATGAACGTCGGCGCGACCGCGTTCACCCGGATGCCGAGCTCGCCCCACTCGACGGCCAGGCACCGGGTCAGGTGCAGGACGGCGGCCTTCGCGGTGCAGTAGGAGACCTCGCCGGGCAGCGCGACCAGCCCGGCCTGCGAGGCGACGTTGACGATCGACCCGCCGCCGGTGGCGGTCATGTGCCGGGCGGCGTGCTGGGCGAGGAAGAACGTCGAGCGGGTGTTCAGCGCCCAGACGGCGTCGAAGTCCTCCTCGGTGACGTCCAGCGCCGCGCCCATGATGCCGCCGCCGGCGTTGTTGACCAGCACGTCGAGCCGGCCGAGTTCCGCGACGGCGGTGTCGATCGCCGCCCGGCTCGCGGCCAGGTCGGTGACGTCCATGGCCAGCGGCACCGCCCGGCGGCCGAGCGCGGTCACCTCCGCGACCAGCCCGCCGTCCCGGGCGGGGTCGCGCAGCCCGAGCGCCAGGTCGGCGCCCGCGGCCGCCAGCTCCAGCGCGACCGCGCGGCCGATCCCGCGCGCCGCGCCGGTCACCAGCGCCACCTGCCCGTCGAGTGCACCTGCGTCGGCCATCCGGTCCTCCGGTTCATCCTGTGGTCATCTGACGGAATCGTGTTGTGCTGCGGAGACGCTAGAAAGGGTCATGCACGTCTGCGTCCCCGACTCCCTGAGCTGCCCGTGAGCGCCCCGGCACGAAGTGTCACCCGCTCGTCCGCGGGCCACCTGCTCGCCCAGCTGTCCGCCCCCGCCCGCCGGCTGCTGCGCACCGAGGCGGCCAGCGCCGGCCTGCTGGTGCTGGCGACCGTCGCCGCCCTGGTCTGGGCCAACTCCCCCTGGGGCGACGTCTACGACCGGGTGTGGCACACCGAGCTGGCGGTCGGGATCAGCGACCACGTGGTGGAGATGAGCCTCCAGCACTGGGTCAACGACGGCCTGATGGTGTTCTTCTTCTTCCTCATCGGCATGGAGGTGCGCCGGGAGCTGTCGATCGGCGAGCTCACCCAGCGCAGCCGGCTGGCGGTCCCGACGATCGCCGCCCTCGCCGGGCTCGCGGTGCCCGCGCTGGTCTACTGGCTGATCAACCGCGGCGGTGCCGGGGAGCACGGCTGGGGCGTGCCGATCGCCACCGACACCGCCTTCCTGCTCGGGGCGCTGGCGCTGGTGGGCCCGCGCAGCTCCACCCAGCTGCGGGTGTTCCTGCTGTCGCTGTCGGTGGTCGACGACATCGGCGCGCTGCTGGTGATCGCGTTCTTCTACTCCGACGACCTGGACCTCGGCGCCCTGGCGCTGGCGGTGCTCTGCGCCATCGCCTTCTGGGGGCTGATGCGCATGCGGGTCTGGCGGGGGCCGTTCTACTTCGTCGTCGGCACCGTGATGTGGTTCGCCACCCTCGCCTCCGGCGTGCACCCCACGATCGCCGGCGTCGTCCTCGGCCTGCTGGTCAGCGCCTACGCGCCGCGCCGCGAGGAGGTCGAGTCGGCGGGGTCCCTGGCGCGGGCCTTCCGGCAGTCGCCGCAGGCGTCGCTGGCCCGGCAGGCCAAGCTGTCGGTGGAGCGCGCGATCTCGCCCAACGAGCGCATCGGCGAGCTGCTGGTGCCGTGGAGCGGCTACGTGGTCGTGCCGCTGTTCGCGCTGGCCAACGCCGGCGTGCACTTCAGCCGGGAGCTGGTCTCCGACGCGCTCACCTCGCCGGTCACCATCGGCGTGTTCGTCGCCCTGGTGGCCGGCAAGTTCCTGGGCATCGGGGCGGCGGCCACCGCCGCGGTGAAGCTGCGGCTGGGCACCCTGCCGCCGGGCGTCGCGCTGCGCGGGGTCTGGGGCGGCGCGGCGCTGGGCGGGCTGGGCTTCACCGTCTCGCTGTTCGTCGCCGACCTCGCCTTCGACGACCAGGAGCTGCGGCAGGAGGCGATGGTCGGCATCCTCGCCGCGGCCGTCGTGTCCGCGCTGCTGGGCCTGGTCTGGTTCCGGCTGGTCGGGCTGCGCCGGCCCACCGGCGCGCCGGTCGTGCACCGGCTGGACCCGCCGGTCGACCCGGCCCGGGACCACGTGCGCGGCCCGGTCGGCGCGCCGCTGGAGCTGGTCGAGTTCGGCGACGTCGAGTGCCCCTTCTGCGGCCGCGCGACGGGGGTGGTCGAGGACCTGCGCCGCCGGTTCGGCGACGACCTGCGCTACGTCTTCCGGCACCTGCCGCTGCCCGACGTCCACCCGCACGCCGAGCTGGCCGCGGAGGCCACCGAGGCGGCCGGGGCGCAGGGCGCGTTCTGGGCCATGCACGACCGGCTGTTCGCCCACCAGGACCAGCTCGAGGCCGACCAGCTGCTCGACCACGCCGCCGCGCTGGGCCTGGACCTCGGCCGGTTCGCCCGCGACCTCGGGGACGGCGCCTTCGCCGCCCGGGTGCGCGACGACGTGGCCGGTGCCGAGGCCAGCGGGGTGCGCGGCACCCCGACGTTCTTCGTCAACGGCATCCGGCACGACGGGCCGACCGCCACCGACGCGCTGGCCGCGGCGCTGCTGGCCACCGACCCGCGCGGTCCGGGCCGGCGACCGCTGCCGCCGCCCACCGACGGCGTCCCGGTGCCCCGGCGGCGGGTCATCTCCCCGGCGGCCGAGCTGCCCGGGCTCACCAAGGTGCCCGGCGGCCACTTCGAGGAGACGCCGGACGACGGGTCGACCCCGCGGCTGACCGACGAGCAGCTCGCCGCCTTCCTGCGGGTGGGCCGGCGGGTGCGCACCGAGCCCGGGCAGGTGCTGCTGCGGGCCGGGGCGGCCGAGTACGACTTCTTCGTCATCCTGGCCGGCACGGTCGCGATCGTGGAGGGGCCGCTGGACCGCGGGGCGGACGGCGGCAAGCGGGTGATCGCGGTGAACGGGCCGGGCCGCTTCCTCGGCGGGCTCAACCAGCTGGCCGGCCAGCGGCCGGTGCGCTCGCTGGTGGCCGCCGAGGCCGGCGAGGTGCTGGTGCTGAGCCTGGAGCAGCTGCGGGCGCTGCTGGCCCGCAACCGCGAGCTCAACGACCTGGTCACCCGCTCGTTCCTGCTCCGCCGGGCGATGCTGATCGGGCAGGCCAACGGGCTGCGGGCGATCGGCGACCGCCGCTGGCCGGGCAGCGCCGACCTCGAGGACCGGCTCGCCGAGGCCGAGGTCACCTACCAGTGGCTCGACCCGGCCGACGACCCCGCGGCCGCCCGGATGTGGGCCGAGGTGGGCACCGACGGCCGGCACCAGCCCGTCGTCCTGGCGCCGGACGGCCGGGTGATGGAGGAGCCCAGCGTCGAGGACCTGCGCCGCGCCGCGGGCTCGATGACCCGCGACCTCACGACGACCTGAGGACCGGTCCGGGGGGCCGCGCCCCCGGGGCGGTCAGCTGCGCATGTGGGCGAGGAAGCGGGTCATGTCCGACCGCAGCCGCTCCGCCAGCTGGCTCAGCCCCGGGGACGCCGAGCCCAGCGGGTCGTGCCCACCGGAGCCGTCGACCGCGGTGGTGATGCCGCCGACCAGGCCGGTCATGTCCGACACCGTCGTCCCGACGTTGCTCATCACGTCCGCCACGTCGTCGCAGGCCGCCCGCACCGACTCCACCTGCGCGGTGACCTGCTCGGTGGCCCGGGCGGTCTGGTCGGCGAGGTCCTTGACCTCGCTGGCCACCACGGCGAAGCCCTTGCCGGCCTCGCCGGCGCGGGCGGCCTCGATGGTGGCGTTCAGCGCCAGCAGCCGGGTCTGCGCCGCGACCGCGTCGATCATCGCGATGATCTCGCGGATCTGGGTCGAGGACTGGGTGAGCGAGGTGATCGAGCCCTGCGCCCGGCCCACCTCGGTGCTCGCGGCGCCGGCGGCCTGGGTGAGCCCGGCGGCCGAGGCGGACAGCTCGGTGGACGCCGTGGCGACCTGCTCGCTCATGCCCATCACCACCGACTCGAACTCGTCGGCGAGCTGCTGCCGGGCGCTCTGCGCGTCGGCGACGCGGGTGGCCGAGCTCTGCATGACCTCACCGGCCTGGTTGAGGATGCCCGCGCCGCGCCGGTACGCGCCGGGCAGCCCGCGGCGCAGCACCCGGCGGTGGAATCGGCCCTCGGCGGCCGAGGTGAGCGCCGCGCCGGCCTCGCGCACGAAGGTGTCGGAGACGTCGAGCAGCGCGTTGACGCTGTGCCGCAGCTCGACCAGCTCGGGCACCTCCGCCGACCCGGGGACGGCGGAGCTGCGCGCCTCCAGGTCGCCCGCGGCCGCCGCCCGGCACGCCCGGCTCAGCTCCTTGACGAACGCCCGGTAGACCTCGAGCTCCTCGGCCTCCGCCGTCCGGCCGGTCCGCCCGCGCACCTCAGCACCCTCCGTCGTCGATGAGCGACCAGACGAACTGGTCGTAGGTGAGGCCGCGCTCGGCGAGCACGGTGCCGAGCAGGTCGGCGCCGGCCTGCGCGGCGGCGGGCCCGTTCGGGTGCCGGCGCTCCTCGGCGAGCAGCCGGTCGTACACCGGCGTGATCGCGGCGACCGCGCCGGCGGACGGCGCTCGGCGGCTGGAGTGGTAGCCGACCACCTGCCCGCGTGCGTCGTAGCTGGGCGTGACGTTGGCCAGCACCCAGTAGTGCGCGCCGTCGCCGGCCAGGTTGTTGATGTAGGCGAACACCTCGGCGCCGGCGGTCAGCGTGTCCCAGAGCAGCTTGAACACGGCCCGGGGCATGTCGGGGTGCCGCAGCAGGTTGTGCGGCTGACCGAGGACCTCGTCCTCGGCGTAGTGCGAGATGCGCAGGAACGCCTCGTTGGCGTAGGTGATGACACCCCGCCGGTCGGTCTTCGAGACGATCAGGTCCTCCGGGTCGAGCGTCCGCTCCTGCCCCGTGGGCCGTACCGCTCCTGCTGTGCGCGTCCTCGACACCTGATCCCCTCCCCGGACCTCATCGGCAGGCGCGCGGGGCGGACGTACCGCGTCAGCGGGTCGCGTCGATGACGTGCGGGACGAAGAACGACAGGTCGTCGGTGATCAGGCCGTCGGACTCCCGGATGCCCATCCCCGCCGCCTCGCCGTCGACCACCCAGGTGCCGAGCACCGGGTGGTGCGGGCCGTCCGGGCCGGGGAAGTCCGGCAGCGGGCACAGCTGCTGCACGACCCACCCCTCGGCGCCGTACCGGCCGCCCTGCGCCGCGATCGGCTCGCCGTCCGGGCCGACCAGCTCCACGTTGTTGCCCTCGCGGCCGAAGATCGGCTTGCGGGCGAAGCCGGTCGACCGCAGCTCGCCGGCGGCCGGGTCGTCGCCGAAGTAGGCCGGCAGCAGGTGCCGGCCGATCACCGGGTCGTCGCGGTAGCGCTGCCACAGCACCGGCAGCAGGCCCTTGTTCGACCACAGCATCTTCCAGATCGGCTCGATCCAGGTGGTGCCGTCGGGCCGGCGGAAGTCCGCGAGCACGGAGGCCCCGTACTCGTCGGCGAGCAGCCACTCCCAGGGGTAGAGCTTGAAGACGACGTCGATCCGGTTGCCCTTGGGGTCGTAGAACCGGGCGTCGCCGGTGTCCAGCCCGATCTCCTCGGTGGTGATCACGACCGCCTCGTAGCCGGCCCGCTGCACGGTGTCGGCGAGGTAGGCGACGGTCATCCAGTCCTCGCCGCTGCGGTCGCCCTCGGTCCAGGCCAGGTGCACCCGCGGACGCCGACCGGTGTGCCCCTGCCAGCGGCCGAGGTTCCGCCGCCAGGCGTCGACGAGCCGGTCGTCGAGCTGGTTCCACTGGTCGCCGCCCTGCCGGGTCTCCAGGAACCACGACCACTGGACGACGGCGGCCTCCACCAGCGAGGTGGGCGTGTCGGCGTTGAACTCCAGCAGCTTCGGGTCGCCGCGGCCGTCCCACCACAGGTCGAACCGGCCGTAGACGCTGGGCGGCTCGCTCTGCCAGGTGGCCCGGACCAGGTCGCGGGCGGCCGGCGGGATGCGCATCCGGTCCAGCAGCCGCTCGTCGGCCAGCGCCACCTCGCCGGCCTCGACGCAGGCGGCGAACAGCAGGTCGGTGGTGTCGGCCAGCCGGTCGACCTCCGCGGCGGTGAAGTCGTAAAAGACGTCCTCGCGCCAGTACGAGCGCACCCGCCCACCCGGGACCGTCGTCTTGTTGTAGACCAGGCCCTGGCTCTCGATCTCGGCCTCCCAGCCGACCCGGGCCGTGCCGTACAGCCGCCTCACGAGCCGCCGCCGCCCCCGCCGGAGCCGATGCCGCCGGTGACCCGCTGGCCGGAGGTGACCCGCCCGGTGGTGGGCAGGCCGGCGTTGCGGCGGGCGGTCGTGTCGCCGACGCCGATCCGCTGCGCGCCCTGGGTGTAGCGCTGCGGGATGACCTGACCCGGGGCGTACCGGTTGCCGCCGAAGCTGCTGAGCAGGAAGAAGAACGGCAGCCCGCCGACGAAGCCACCGCTGCGCTCGGCGCGCTCGCACTCGTCCTCGTCGACCACCCGGTCCTGCTGGTCGACGCAGTAGACGCGCTGCGCGTCCTCGCGGTCGTCGCTGCCGCAGGCGGCCAGGAAGCCCATGGCCGCACCGGTCAGGCTGACCGTGCCCAGCGCGGCCTTCACCCGGTTGCTCCTCGACGTGGTCACCGTCTGCGCTCTCCGTCCGCCGCGGCCCGCCGACGCGGCGGACCTCGCCCATCGTGTCGGAGTGTCGCAGGGGTCGCGCGCCCGGCCCTCCCGGGATCCACAGCGACGGCCCAGGTCGGTGCGGTGGCGGCCACAGCCGGCGAGCCGACGCTGCACGGTGGCCCCGCCCGCGGAGGCGGCCCCCGACCACCCGAGGAGCACGTCGATGAGCGAGACCACCCCGCCGGCCGGGCAGCCGCAGCAGCCGCAGCAGCCGTGGGTGCCGCCCACCCCGCCGCCCGCCCACCAGCCCGCCCAGCCGCCGGTCCCCCCGGCCGCCGCCGCGACCCCGCAGGGCCGGCGCCCGCTCGTGCTCGGCCTGGCCGGGGCCGGGATCCTGGCGGTCGGCGTCGTCGTCGGCGTGGTGGTCGGCCAGGCCACCGCCGGCAGCGCGGCCGCCGACCCGGGCAGCAGCGTCCAGCAGGGCAGCGCCCCGGGCGGCAGCGGCGGGTACGGCGGCGTCGTCCCCGGCGACGGCTCGACCGGTGAGGGCTCGACCGGTGAGGGCGTGCCCGGCGACAGCGACGGCGACGGCGACGGCGGCGGGCCGGGCGGCTTCGGCGGGCACGGCCGGTTCGGCACGCCCCGCGGCGGCAGCACGGACGGCGGGAGCATGGACGGCAGCACCCCCGACGGCAGCACCCCCGACGGCAGCAGCCCCGACAGGACGGGCGGCCCGGGCGACGACCAGACCACCTGAGCGATGAGTTCGGGCGCCCGGCGCCGTCTCCTCTGCGACACCACGCCCCCGACGCCGAGGAGCCTCCCGTGCGCTACATCTTCGTCAACCTGCCGGTGACCGACCTGGCCCGGGCCCGCGCGTTCTACGGCGGCCTCGGCTTCACCTTCGACGAGCGGTTCTCCGACGAGCGCACCGCGTCGGCCGTGATCGAGGAGAACATCGTGGCGATGCTGCTCACCCGGGACCGCTTCGCCGACTTCGTCCCCGGCGCGGTCGGCGACCCGGCGCAGGCGACGTCCGCGATCCACGCCCTGTCGGCGGCCAGCCGGGAGGAGGCCGACGAGCTGCTGGCCCGGGCGCTGGCCAACGGTGGCAAGCCCTGGCAGCCGGCCCAGGACCTCGGCTTCATGTACGGCACCAGCTTCACCGACCCGGACGGCAACGTCTGGGAGGCGGTCTGGATGGACCCGGCCGCCCTGGCCGGGTGAGCCCGGCTCGGCCCAGCGGATGCCTCAGCGCAGCGGGATCTCCGTGCCGCGCTCGTCGTCGCCGCGCGGGCCGTGCCAGCGGCGCCCGGACTCCTCGATCCGGACGTCGTTGATGCTGGCCTCGCGGCGGCGCATCAGCCCGTGCTCGTCGAACTCCCAGTTCTCGTTGCCGTGGCTGCGCCACCACTGACCGTCGGCGTCGTGCCACTCGTACTGGAAGCGGACCGCGATCCGGTCGTCGGTGAACGCCCACAGCGACTTGCGCAGCACGTAGTCCTGCTCGCGCTGCCACTTCGCGGTCAGGAACTCGACGATCGCGGCGCGGCCGGTGAGGAAGGTGTCGCGGTTCCGCCACTGCGAGTCCTCGGTGTAGGCCAGCGCCACGCGCTCGGGGTCGCGGGAGTTCCACGCGTCCTCGGCGGCCTGCACCTTCTGCAGGGCGGTCTCGCGGGTGAACGGCGGCAACGGCGGGCGGTCGGCCACGAGGAGGCTCCTCGGTCTGTCGGGGCGGGAGGTCAGCGGGGCAGCACGGACTCGATCGTGGTCCGCACCTCCGCGGCGTCGGGCAGCGTGCGGGGGCGGAACCGGCCGACGACCTCGCCGTCCGGGGCGAGCACGAACTTCTCGAAGTTCCACTGCACGTCACCGGCCGCGCCGTCGGCGTCGGGCACCTCGGTGAGCCGGCGGTAGAGCGGGTCGGCGCCCTCGCCGTTGACCTCGACCTTGGCGGTCATCGGGAAGGTGACGCCGTAGGTGGCCGAGCAGAACGTGGCGATCTCCTCGGCGGTGCCCGGCTCCTGCCCGGCGAACTGGTTGCACGGCACGCCGACGACGGTGAACCCGCGGCCGGCGTACTCCTCGTGCAACGCCTCGAGCTGGGCGTACTGCGGTGTCAGCCCGCACCGGCTGGCCACGTTCACCACCAGCGCGGCGTTGCCCGCGGTCAGCGCGCCGAGCGTCGTCCGCTCGCCGGCGAGGGTGGTCACGGGCAGCTCCAGCAGGTCGCTCATGCGGCGGGCAACCGCGCACCCGGCTGTCCTGTTCCCCCGACCCGCCCACCCGCGCCCGCCGGGTCGCGGGATCGCCGCGGACCCGACAGGCTGGCCGGGTGCGCGTCCTGGTCACCGGAGCATCCGGGTTCGTCGGCAGCCGGCTCACCCCGGCCCTCGAGGAGGCCGGCCACGAGGTGCGGGCGATGACCCGCCGGCCGGAGAGCTACTCAGGCGCCGGCACCCCGGTCGCCGGGGACGTCGGCGACGAGGCGTCGCTGCGGCAGGCGCTGGAGGGCTGCGACGCCGCCTACTACCTGGTCCACTCGCTGGACTCCGCGGACTTCCAGGAGAAGGACGCCGCCGCCGCGCGGGCCTTCGGGCGCGCCGCGGCCGACGCCGGTGTCCGGCAGGTCGTCTACCTGGGCGGCCTGGGCGACGACGCCGACGACCTGTCGCCGCACCTGCGGAGCAGGCGCCAGGTCGAGCGGTTGCTCGCCGAGGGCGGCGTGCCGGTGACGGTGCTGCGCGCCGGCATCGTCGTCGGCCACGGCGGTGTCTCGTGGGAGATGACGCGCCAGCTCGTCGCCCACCTGCCGGCGATGATCACCCCTCGCTGGGTGCACACCCGCACCCAGCCGATCGCCGTCGGCGACGTCGTCCGGTACCTGGTCGGGGTGCTGGGCGACCCGGCCGCGGAGGGCCGGACGTTCGAGGTGGGCGGCCCCGAGGTGCTCGAGTACCTGGAGATGCTGACCCGGGTCGCGGAGATCCAGGGCCGGCGGCTGCTGATCATCCCGGTGCCGCTGCTGACGCCGCAGCTGTCCTCCCGCTGGCTGGCGCTGGTCACCTCGGTCGACCTGCAGACCGGCCGCTCGCTCATCGACTCGATGACCAACGAGGTGGTGGTCCGCGACGACTCGATCCGGGAGGTCGTGCCGTTCGAGCCGATGACCTACGACGACGCGGTGCTCACCGCGCTGGGGGAACGGGCGAAGGCCCGCCGGGCCGCACGGCACGGCCGGACGGCCTCGGGCTTCGGGCGGGTCCGGTGACCCGTGCCCGCCGGCGGATCGGCCAGTCGGTCATCTCCGACGACAACCTGACCCGGCTGCTGGCCAGGGCGCCGTCCTGGCTGGTCGACAAGGTGCCGCGCGACCACCACGAGTCCGACGCGGCCTTCCGCCGCCGGCGGCGGGTGACCGCCGGCGTGTCGGTGGCCGGGGCGGGGCTGCTGGGGGTGTCGCTGTCGCAGAAGCCGGACACCCCGGCGTTCTACGCGCTGACCCTCGGGGTGGCCGGCACCTGGGTGGCCGGCGGGCTGGCGTCCGGGCCGCTGCACCTCGGGTGGATCCAGACGCCCCGGGCCACGCTGCGCCGACCGCTGCTCACCCCGGTCGTCGGCGGGGCCGCCGCGTTCGGGCTGTTCTACGTCGGCGCGCTGGTGGCCAAGCGCATCCCGCCGCTGGAGGCCGCGGTCACCCGGGTGCTGCGCTACGCCCAGCAGGGCAACCCGGCGCTGGTCACCACCACCACGCTGGCCAACGGCCTGGCCGAGGAGGTGTTCTTCCGCGGGGCGCTGTACGCCGCGGTCGGTACCGAGAACCCGGTGCTGAAGTCCTCCGCGGTCTACACGCTGGCCACGGTTGCCACCCGCAACCCGGCACTGGTGCTGGCGTCGGTGCCGATGGGCCTGCTGTTCGCCTTCCAGCGGCGGGTCACCGGCGGCATCCAGGCCCCGGCGCTCACCCACCTCACCTGGTCGGTGCTGATGCTGCGGTTCCTGCCGCCGCTGTTCCGCGACAAGCCCTCGATCGACGACCCGCGGGCCCCCCAGCACGGCTGACCGCGGGTCAGGCCAGCGCCGCCAGGTAGGCGGCGGTCAGCGCGGGGTCGCGCATCAGCGGGCCCATGACGGCGACCCCGTGCGCGCCGGCGGCGAGGCAGCCGGCCACGTCGTCCGGCTGCACGCCGCCCAGCGCGTAGGCCGGTGGGCCGCCGGCCAGCAGCGCGGCCAGCCCGCCGGTGCCCAGCGCCGGCCCGTACCCGGGTTTCGACGCGGTCGGGAACACCGGCGACACCATCACCCAGTCGCAGCCCTCGGCCCGGGCCCGCGCCACCTCGCCCGCCGAGTGGCAGGACCGGCCCAGCAGCGGGGGACGGGGCGTGGGGACGGCGTCCCGCGCGGCCAGGTGCACGGCGTCGTCCGGGGCGAACCCGGCCGCGCCGCCGACCACCAGCAACCCGCCCACCGGGGCGAGCAGCGCGCGCAGGTCGGCGGCGATCGCCCGGCGCTCGGCGTCGGGCAGGTCCTTCTCCCGCAGGACGACGGCCCGCGCGCCGGCGGCGACCGCGGCCGCGACCGTGTCGGTCAGCCCGCGCGGTGCCTGGGTGCGGTCGGTGAGCACCAGCAGCCGGGGTGGGCTCACAGCTCGGGCAGCCCCTGCATCTGCGTCGACGCGCGGGCCGAGAAGCGACGGGGGATCCGCCCGGCCCGCGCCGCCAGCCGGCCGCCCTCCACCGCGTGCCGCATCGCGGCGGCCATCGTCTCCGGCTCGCGGGCGCGGGTGACGGCGGTCGCCAGCAGCACGCCGTCGCAGCCGAGCTCCATGGCCAGGGCGGCGTCCGAGGCGGTGCCGATGCCGGCGTCCAGGATGACCGGCACGTCGACGAGCTCCCGGATGAGCGCGATCGCGTGCGGGTTGCGGATGCCCAGCCCGCTGCCGATCGGGGCGCCCAGCGGCATCACCGCGGCGCAGCCGAGGTCGGCCAGCCGGCGGGCGACGACGGGGTCGTCGCCGGTGTAGGGCAGCACGGTGAACCCGTCGTCGACCAGCTGCTCGGCGGCGTCCAGCAGCTCCACCGGGTCCGGCAGCAGGGTGTCCTCGTCCCCGATGACCTCCAGCTTCACCCAGTCGGTGCCGAACGCCTCGCGGGCCAGCCGGGCGGTGAGCACGGCCTCCCGGGCGGTGGCGCAGCCGGCGGTGTTGGGCAGCAGCTGCACCCCGCACCGGTCGAGCACCGCGAGCATCGCGCCGTCGCTCGCCGCCTCGACCCGGCGGAGCGCGACGGTGACCAGCTCGGTGCCCGACGCGCGCACGGCCCGCTCCAGCGCCTCGAGGCTGGGTGCGCCGCCGGTGCCCAGCAGCAGCCGGGAGGTGAAGGTGCGCCCGCCCAGGACGAAGGGGTCCGTCACGGCGGTCCCGGTCGGGACGGGGTCGGTCTCGGTCACGGTCATGTCAGCCTCCGGCGGTGGGGGCGAGCACCTCGACGGTGTCGCCCGGGGAGAGGGTGGTGCGCTCCCAGCTGCTGCGCGGGACGACGCCGCCGTTGAGGGCGACGGCCACCCGGCTGTGGCCGGCGCTCCGCTGGGCCACCAGGCCCGCCACGGTGGCGCCCTCGGCCAGCTCGGCGGCCTCGCCGTTCACGGTCACCTGCACAGGACCTCCTGCTGCTCGAAGCGGTCTCGGGTGAAGGGCGCGGCGACCTCGGGCAGCACACCGGTGGCGAGGAACTCGCCGACCGCGTCGCCGGTGACCGGGGTGAGCAGCACGCCGTTGCGGTGGTGGCCGGTGGCGAGCACCAGCCCGGGGACGCCGGACGGACCCAGCACCGGCGCGTTGTCCGGGGTGCCGGGCCGCCAGCGGGCCAGGGTCTCGGTCAGCTCCAGCTCGGTGACGCCGGGCAGCACCTCGACGGCGTCCCGCAGCAGCTCGTACACGCCGCCGGCGGTGACGGTGTCGTCGAAGCCGCGGTCCTCGACGGTCGCGCCGACCACCAGCCGGCCCTCGCCGTAGGGCACCAGGTAGACGTGCCGGCCGCGCACCAGTGCCCGCACCGTGCCGGTCAGCAGCCCGTCGGCGCCGGCCATCCGCAGGACCTGCCCCTTCACCGGCCGCACGGGCAGCGCCGGGACGCCGGGCAGCCGCCCGCTGTGCGCGCCGAGCGCGACGACGACCTGGTCGGCGGCCAGCGCGGTGCCGTCGGTGAGCTCCAGGCCGGTGGCGCGGCCGCCGTCCACCCGCACCGCCGCGGCCCGGCCGGGCACGAACCGCACACCCGCGGACCCCGCGGCGGCCAGCAGCGCCGCGTGCAGCGACCGGCCGTCGACCGAGTGGTCGCCGGGCACCAGCAGCCCGCCGCGCAGCCGCGGGGTCAGCGCTGGCTCGCGGCGGCGGGTGTCCCGGGAGGAGAGCCGCTCGGCGGCCAGCCCGAGCTCGGTCTGGAAGGCGTGCAGCGCGTCGAGCGCCCGCATGTCGTCGGCGTCGAAGCCGACGACCAGGGTGCCGGCGGTGCGCAGCCCGACCCGCCGTCCGGACGCCGCCTCCAGCTCCGCGACGAACGCCGGGTAGCGGTCCAGCGAGGCGGCGCACAGCCGCAGCAGCGCCTGCTCGCCGTAGGCCGCCTCGGTGACCGGCGCGAGCATGCCGGCGGCCGCGCGCGACGCGCCGGCGCCCGGGGCGTCGTCCACCACGGTGACCGCCAGGCCGCGCTGCGCCGCGCGCCAGGCCACCACCAGCCCGACCAGGCCGCCGCCGGCGACGAGCACGGCACCACCGCTGCGCACTGCACGCTCCCCACGCCGGCATTACCCGGATCAGGTCCCGCGGTCGGCAGCGTGTCCAGCCGCCCTCTCAGCCCGGTCCACCCCGGGCTCCCGCACGTCTGCCCGCCAGCCTAGGCCCCGGCCGGCGGCCTCCCGAGCTGCGGGGTCGCGTGCGGGTCGCCCGGCGCCCGCTTCGTGGCAGGCTCCCGATGTGACCGTAGACACCCCGGACCGCGCGGCCTCGCGTGTCGCCGCACGGGCCGCCGAGGTGGCGGCGGCGACCAACGCCGTCCTCACCCGGATCGACCCGCCGCTGGCGCACGCCGCCGACGGTCCGCTCGCCGGGGTGCGGGTCGGCGTCAAGGACAACATCGACACCGCCGGCGTCCGGACCACCTGCGGCTCGCTGTTCTTCTGCGACCGGGTGCCCGACGCCGACGCCGAGGTGGTCGCCCGGCTGCGGGACGCCGGTGCCGAGATCGTGGCCAAGCTGAACCTGTCGGAGTTCGCGGTCGGGGTCACCTCGCAGAACTCCGCGGCCGGCCCGGTGCGCAACCCCTGGGACCTCGACCGGGTGCCCGGCGGGTCCAGCGGCGGGTCGGGGGCCGCGGTCGCGGCCGGGCTGGTCGACCTGGCGCTGGGCACCGACACCGGCGGCTCGGTACGGCTGCCGGCCGCGGCGTGCGGGGTGACCGGGCTGCGGCCGGGCACCTCGGTCGTGCCCGGCGTCGGCACCTTCCCGATGTGCGAGCTGGTCGACACCGTCGGCCCGATCGCCCGCACCGTCGACCTGGTCGCCCGGGCGTTCGCGGTGCTGGCCGGCCGGCCGGTGCGCGCCCCGCAGCCCGCCCCGCCGCGGCGGATCGGGCTGCCGGAGCTGTGGTTCGACGACCTGGACCCCGGGGTGGCCGAGGTGGTGGCGGCGGCCGCGGACGACTTCGCCGCGGCCGGCAGCGAGCTGGTGCCGGTGCAGGTGCCCGGCATCGGCGCCGCCCAGGACGTGCTCTACACGATCGTCTACGCCGGCCTGCTCGACGTGCACCGCGACCGGCTGGGCACCCCCGACCTGTTCCACCCCGACACGCTGGCCCGGGTCCGGCTGGGCGAGGGGCTCACCGAGGGCCACCTCGAGCAGGCGCTCGCCGTCCGGGCGGAGTACCAGCGCGGCCTGGACGAGGTGTTCACCGAGGTCGACGTGCTGCTCACCCCGACCCTGTCGGACGACGTCCCGCGGGCCGGCGCCGGCGGCGACGTGCGCACCGTCACCCGCCGGCTGATCCAGCTGACCGCGCCGTGGTCGCTGCACGCCGGCCCGACGCTGGCGCTGCCCGCCGGCCGGCACCCCCGCTCCGGCATGCCGGTCGGCGTGCAGCTGACCGCCGCGATCGGCGGGGAGGACCTGCTGCTCGACGCCGGCGCCTGGTTCCAGCAGCAGACGTCCTGGCACACCCTGCGCCCGGCCTGCGCGGTCGACTGAGCGGTCAGGCGGTGCCGGTGCGCTGGGCGGTGGGGACGTCGTCCGCGCCGCCGGTGCCCGCGGCGAGCAGCCGGCCGGCGCTGGTCAGCGTGATGCCGCGCTCGGCGACCCGGCGCAGCACCCTGGGCAGGGCCCGCACCTCGACCTCGCGCCGGGCGGCCAGGCCGGCGGTGAACGCCGTGCCGGGCTGGAACGTGCCGCGGCCCAGCCCGTCGTGCAGGTCGACGACGTCGCCGGGGGAGACCAGCGCGCCCAGGTGGTCGGCGACGACGTCGGTGGTACCGACGCCGTCCGGCCCGCGGGTGCACGACCACACCCAGACGTCGTAGCCGAGCTCGGCGCAGACCCGCAGCGCGTAGCCGGTGACCATGCCGCGGGGCGGGCGGAACCCGGCCAGCCGCTGCCCGACCAGGTCCTCCACCGTCTCCGCGCAGCGGACGATCTCCTCGCGGGTCTCCGCGGGGGTCAGCCGGGTCAGGTTGAGGTGGCTCCAGGTGTGGTTGCCGAGCTCGTGCCCGGCGGCGACGACCTCGCGCAGCAGGCTCTTGTGCGCCACGGCGTTGTGCCCCATGACGTTGAACGTCGCGGTCACCCCGGCCTCCCGCAGGGCCTCCAGGACCCGCGGGGTGTACTCGGGGGTGGGGCCGTCGTCGAAGGTGAGCGCGGCGAGCGGCCGGGTGGTCGGCACCGACCAGATGACCCGGTTCATCCCGAAGCGCCCCGGCTCCTCGACGACCTCCGGGAACGCGGCGCCCTCGAGGTCGCGCTCGCGGAAGTCGTGCCCGCTGCGGGGCAGCGGCAGCGCCACCGGGCCGTTGCCGGCGACGGTGTCGGCCACCACGCCCGCCGATCCCAGCCCCAGCGCGAACCCGGTCGCCCCGGCGCCCAGCAGGAACCGCCGCCTGCTCGTCTCCGCCACGCTGCAACTCCCCGTCCGGCCTGGTCGTGGTCGCCGGCCGGTGGTCCGGTGGCGGGTCCCTCACCCCTCTGCTGGGGATGGTCGGCGGACGGTAGCGCGAACTTGAGCCCGGTGGGGACGGCCTTCCCCGCGTCCGGCGTCCCGGGAGCGGCTGTGCGCGGCCTGCGCGGTGGCCCAGAACCCGTCGTTGACCAGGCGGGACGGGCCGGACCGTCCTAGCGTGGAGGGATGACGACCCACCTGGTGGCGCCCCGCCGGGAGGCCGCCGCGCCCTCCGCGCCGGCACCGGCGGGTGCCCCGTCCCGGCCCCGGCTGCGCGGGGTCGACGTGCTGCGCGGCCTCGCCGTGGTCGGGATGCTGTTCGTCGACAACCGCGGCAACCCGGCGATCCCGGCCCAGCTGGAGCACGCGTCGTGGGACGGGCTGCACGTCGCCGACGTCGTCTTCCCGGTGTTCCTGCTGGTCGTCGGGGTGTCCATGCCGTTCTCCCGGCGGGCGGACCGGCCCCGGCCGGCGCTGACCCGGGTGGCGAAGCTCGCCGTGCTGGGCTGGCTGGTGGTCACGGTGAAGTACGGCTCCCCGATCGCCGGCGTGGGCGTGCTCGGGCACATCGCCGGCGCGTACCTGCTCTGCTGGCTGCTGCTGCGGCTGCCCCGCCGGGCGCAGCTGCCGACGGCGGCCGGCGTGCTGGCCGCGCTCAGCGTGCTCACCGTCGCCGGCGGGGCGGACCCCGACCGGTCGTGGGCGCACTCGTTCGACGCCGTCCTGGGGCTGCCGTTCTCCGCCGAGGCGCCGCACTCGTACCTGGCGAGCGCGGTCACCGTCTACCTGGGCGTGCTCGCCGGGCGCGTGCTGCAGGCCGGCGCCGGGCGGGCGGCGCTGACCCGGCTGGCTGCCGGCGGCGCGGCGCTGCTGGTCACCGGCCTGGCGCTGGCGCCGCTGGTCCCGGTCAACAAGCGGCTGTGGTCGCCGTCGTTCGTGCTGGTCACCGGGGGGATCGCGCTGCTGGCGCTGGCCCTGGCGCACTGGGTGGTCGACGGGCGCGGGCTGGTCGGTCCGCTGCGGGTGCCCGAGGTGCTGGGTCTCAACGCGATCGTGGCGTTCGTCTTCTCCGAGGTGGTGTTCCGCGCCGTCCTGGCGCCCACCGTGCAGCCGGTGGTCGACGGCTGGCTGACCTCGGTCGTGGGGGCGCTGACCGCCGCGGTGCTGTACCCGGTGCTGTCGGTCGCGGTGATCTGGGCGGTGTGCGCCGCGCTCGTGCGGCGCGGGGTCATCGTCCGGGTCTGACGCCCGCTGTCAGGACGTCCCGCCGGTGCCGCCGATCGGCTCGGGCACGCTGCGCGCGAGCAACCGGTTGGCGCTGATCAGCGAGATCCCGCGGTCGGCGATCTGCTGCAGCGCGGTCGGCAGGGCGCGCACCTCCAGCTCCCGCCGGTCCGCCAGTGCCCGCGCGAAGGCGGCGTCCGGGTGGAAGGTGCCCTGGCCGATGCCGTCGTGCAGGCCCAGGACGTCGCCGGCCTCGACCGTCCGCCCCATGTAGTCGCTGATCTCGCGCACCTCCTTCTTGTCGCCGGGCCCGCGGGTGACCGACCAGATGTAGGTGTCGTAGCCCAGCTCGGCGGCGATCCGCAGCGCGTAGCCGGTGAGCTCGCCGCGGGGTGGCCGGAAGCTGGTGAACGGCCGGCCGAGCAGCGCCTCGACCTCGTCCCGGCAGCGCACCAGCTCCTCGCGGGTCTGCGCGGCGTCGAGCGTGGTCAGGTCGCGGTGCGTCCAGGTGTGGTTGCCGATCTCGTGCCCGGCCGCGACCACGTCGCGCAGCACGTCGGCGTGGTGCACCGCGTTCCAGCCCATGATGTTGAAGGTGGCGGTGAGCCCGGCGCGGTCCAGGGCGTCGAGGATGCGCGGGGTGTACTCGGGGGTCGGCCCGTCGTCGAAGGTGATCGCCGCGATCGGCTCGGTGACCGTGGTGTTCCAGATGACCCGACGCGTCCCCAGGCGGGCCACCCCCTCGCCCTCGTCGGCGGCGCCACCGGCCTCCAGGAAGCGCTGCTCGGCCCGGGCCGTCGCGCGCTGCCGCACCGCGTCGTCGTCGTCCGCGACGAGCGCGCCGCCGGTCGCGCCCACCGCCAGCCCGGCCGCCCCGACCCCGGCGCCCCACAGGAACTGCCGCCTCGTCGTCATGCACAGGTCCTAGTCCTCGGACCCCCTGGTGGGAAGCCACCCCACCGCGCCGGTCACCGGGCGGCTGGGAGACGCCTGGGAACCTGCCATCCCCGGCTGCCAGTTCCCTGGTGGAGGCTGCCGGAGGCGCGGCGGCGGTCCTAACGTGCCTGGCCGTGACCACCTCGCCCGCTGCGCGCCGCGTGCACCGGCCGGGGCGGCCGGCCGCGTGGCTGACCGCCCTGCTGGTGGTGGCCGCCGCCGCGACCGCGTGGTCGCAGCGCGCCGACCTGCGGGCCGCCGGCCGGGCGGTGCGGACCGGCTCGCCGGCCTGGCTGGCGGTGCTGGGCGGTGGGCTGCTGGTCTGGTGGGCGGCCTGGGCGCTGGTCCACGGGACGGCGCTGCGGTCGGCCGGCGCCGCGCTGACCAGGCGCGACGTGCCCGAGCTGTGCCGGGCCTCGGTGGCCGCGGTCGCGCTGAACGCGGTGGTGAAGTCCGGGGGGACGGCCGGGCTGGCGGCCTTGACCCGCGCCGGGCGGCGGACGGGCTGGCCCCGCAGGACTGTCCAGCAGGGGTACCTGCTCTCCGTCGCCGCGGCTGATGCCGGGTTCCTCGTCGCCGTGGGGCTCGGCCTGCTGGTGCTCCTGCTGCACGGGCCGTTCACGGCGGTGGACGCGGTCGCGGCGGGAGCCGTCGCGGTCCTGACGGCCGGCCGGCTGGCCCTGCTGGTGCTGGCGCTGCGCCGGCCGGCGCTGGTCCAGCGGCTGGGAGCCGCCGGGGCCCGGGTCCGGGACCGGCTGCTGCGCCGCCCGCACCGCCCGCTCGACCCCCGGGCGGTCGCCGACTTCACCGACGGGGTCCGGCGGCTCGCCGCCCGGCCGGCGGCCGCCGTCCCCCCGGTCCTCGCGGCCGCCACCGTCGACGGCGCCGCTGTCCTGATGCTCTGGGCCGCCGTCGCGGCCGCCGGCGGCGGGGACCACCCCGCCGCGGCGCTCGCCGGGTACCTCCTCGGTGCGATGGCGGCCGTGCTGGGGCCGTTGCCGGGCGGCCTCGGGGTCACCGAGGCCGGCACCCTGGCGACGCTGGTGGGCAGCGGCGTGCCCACCGGGGCGGCGGTCGCGGGGACGCTGCTGTTCCGGCTGGCCGAGTTCTGGCTGCCGCTGGTGGTCGGCGGCCTGGTCTGGTGGGTGGGCCGGCAGCCGCCCGCCCGGCGGGAGGGAGCCACGTGACCGCCGCCGGGGCGCTCGTCCGGCGAGTCGCCGCGGGCGGTGCGGTGGCGACCGGGGGCATGTCGCTCGCCGCGGTCCTCCGCACCCCGCCGGCCGCCGTGGCGGTCCGGCGGGCGCACCACCTGGCCCCGCTCGCCGGCACCGTGCACGGCCTGCACGGCGGTCTGGACGGCGGTCGCTACCTGGTGTTCGGCAGCGGCCTGGTCCTCGTCGTCCTGTCCCGGGCCCTGCTGCGCGGGCACCGCACGGCGTGGGCGGCCGCCGTCGGGGCTCTGCTGGTCGGGGCTGCCGGTGCCGCGGCGGCGCACCACGGGTGGCCCCGCACCCCGGTCCTGGTCGGGCTGGCGGCGGCCCTCGCGCTGGCCCGCCCGGCGTTCCGGGCCCGCGGCGACATCGCCCGCGCCCGCCGGGGCGTCGGCCTCCTGGCCGGCGGCCTCGGGGTGCTGTTCGCCTTCGCCACGGCCGGGCTCGTCCGGTTCGACGGCCAGTTCCGCGGCGGCACGACGCTGGGCAGCTCCCTGCTGGACGCGCTGAGGTTGCTGGTCATGCTCCCCGTCGACGCGGAGCCCGCGACCCGGCACGCGGCGTGGCTCATCTCGGCGACGAGGGGGGCGGCGCTCGCGGTCGTGCTGGTCGCGGCCTGGATGCTCATCGCCGCGGCCGGGGCGGGGCGGCAGCACGCCGAGGACCTGCCGCGGGTGCGCGCCCTGCTCGACCGGTACGCGACGACCGCGCTGGCGCACTTCCAGCTGCTGCCGGACAAGCGGTGGCTGGTCGCGGCCGACGGGCGGGCCTTCCTCGGCTACGGGGTCCGTGGGCGCACGGCGGTGGCGCTCGGCGGGCCGATCGGTGCGCCGGACGCCCTCGCCGGGGTGGTCCGCGACTTCCTCCGGCTGTGCCGCGACAACGGCTGGACGCCGGCCTTCCACCAGGTCGCCCCCGCCGAGCTCGCCGTCCTCCGGGAGGCCGGGCTGCGGGCGGCCAAGATCGGCGAGGTGGCTGTCGTCCCGGTGACCGGCTTCGACCTGTCCGGTCGTGCGATGCGGTCCGTGCGGTCCGCCGTCCGGCGGTGCGAGCGGGCCGGCCACCGGGTCGTCGCGCTGCCGCACCCGCTCCCGGACGCGGACCTGGCGCGCCTGCGGGAGGTGTCCGACGCCTGGGCCGTCGACGGGGGGGCACCGGGAGCGGACGTTCACCCTCGGCCAGTTCGACGCCGCCCAGCTGCGCCGCACGCCGGTGCTCGCCGTGGTCGACGAGCGGGACCGGGTGCAGGCGTTCGTCAACCTGCTGCCGGCGTACCGGTCGGACCAGCGGTCCTTCGACCTCATGCGCCGGCGGCCGGGAGCGGTCAACGGGGTGATGGACCAGCTGTTCGTCGCGATGATCGAGCGGGCCCGGGACGAGGGCGCGACCGGTCTGGACCTCGGGCTCGCGCCGTTCACCGGGCTGGAGGGCGAGCCCGGGGCGCCGGCGTCGGTGATGCGGTTGCTCTACGAGCGCGGGGGCACGCTGTTCAACTACGCGGGCCTGCGCGCGTTCAAGGAGAAGTGGCAGCCGGTCTGGGAGCCGCGGTACCTGGTGACGGCGTCGGCCGGCGACCTGCCGCGGGTGGCCGTGGCCGTCGCCCGGCTCGGCGAGCTGCCCGACCGGGGCCGGCCGTGGCGGCGTGCGGGGGCGGTGCTGCAGCGGTTCCCCGCCACGGCGACGTTCCTCGCCGTCCAGCTGTGGTTGATGCTGAGCACGGCCTACGACCCGCAGGTGCACCGGCAGCTGTTCGCCGCGACCGGCTCCTCCTGGGACACCGTGGCGCACGGCCAGCTGTGGCGGCTGCTGGCCTCGCCCGTGGTGCAGACCAGCCCGGGTCTGGTGTGGGTGAACCTCCTGCTCGGGCTGCTGGCGTTCCTCGTGGTCGAGGCCCGGCTGGGCAGCCGCTGGGCGGTGGTCGGGTTCTTCGCCGGCGACCTGCTCAGCAGCGTGCCGGTCGTCCTCGTGCTGCGCGCGCTCGCCGGCACCGGGGTGGGCGCCGCGCAGGAGGCGCTGCACCGGCTGGACGGCGGCAGCTCCGCGGGCACCTGGGCACTGCTCGCCGTGGCGGTCCTCACGCTGCCCCGGCGGCGCGTGCGGCGGGCCGCGGCGGCGCTGCTGGTCCTCGGGCTGGCGATCGCGCTGGCGGTCGACCAGCAGCTGTTCGACGTCCAGCACCTCGTCTCGGTGCTCGGCGTGCTGGGCCTGGCGGCGGCCCGCCGGCTGCGGCCGGGGCACCCGCGTGCCGACCCGCCCGCCGGTGGTGCTCAGGCCGCGCGGCGGGCCCGGATGACGACCGTCGTGCCCTCGGGGCTGGGTGTCGCGTTGACCTCCGCGAAGGCGCTCATCAGCGTCGAGCCGCGGCCGCGGTCCATGCTCGGGACCCGCTCGCGCCACTGGCCGTAGTCGCGCACGGTGATCTCCACCTCGTCGCCGGTGACGTCCACGGTGACGTCGACGTACGGCTGGCTCGGCTGCTGGGCGTGCTCGACGGCGTTGGTCGCCGCTTCGCAGGCGGCGAGCAGCAGGTCGTAGGTCTGGTCCTCCTCCAACCCGGCCCCGGTGAGCAGCGCCCGGAGCCGCCGGCGCAGCGCCGGCACCGCGTGCACGGTGGCGGGGAACCGCCAGCGGGCGCTGTGCTCGGCGTCCTCACCGGCGTCCTCGGCGGGCTCCGCGGCCGGCGGCACGACCTCGTCCTCGACCCGCGGCACCGGGACACCGGACGGCGGCACGACCGGCTCGGCGTCCCCGGCCGGGCGGCCGCCCGCGACCGGCGGGACGCGACCGGCGGCCCGCTCGATCGCCACCCGCACCCGGGCGAGCAGCTCCGGCGCCTGGAACGGCTTGGCCAGGTAGTCGTCGACCCCGGCGGTGAAGCCCTCGACGGCGGCCTCCTGGCCGGCGCGGGCGGTCAGCATGACCACCGGGACGCCGGCGGTGGCCGGGTCGGCCCGCAACCGGCGCAGCAGCTCGAAGCCGTCGACCCGCGGCATCATCACGTCGGTCACGACGACGTCGGGCAGCTCCTCGCCGACGGCGGCCAGCGCCTCCTCGCCGTCGGCGACGGTGCGCACGGAGTAGTGCGGGGCGAGCAGCCGCCGCAGGTAGGCCCGCATGTCGCCGTTGTCGTCGACCACCAGCACGGTGGCGGTGCCCTCCTGGCGGGGGGCGGCGGAAGCGTGCGGGGCGACGTCCTGCACCCAGGTGTCCGCGGTGCCGCGGGCGGCGGCGGTCGGCAGCCGGGCCGGGTCGGCCGTCCGCGCGGCCGGGACGTCGGGGGCGCCGAAGGGCACCCGCACGGTGAAGCTGGTGCCCCGGCCGGGCTCGCTGGCGACCTCGATGCTCCCGCCGTGCAGGAGCACCAGCTCGCGGGCCAGTGCCAGCCCGAGGCCGCTGCCCTCCCGGTTGCGGCCGGCCGACCCGGGGACCCGGTGGAAGCGGTCGAACACCCGCGGCAGCTCGCCGGCCGGGATGCCGACGCCGGTGTCGGAGACGGTGAGCTCCACGTCGTCGCCCGCGGCGCGCAGGGTCACGGTGATCGTGCCGACGAACGTGTACTTGACCGCGTTCGACAGCAGGTTGACGACGACCTTCTCCCACATGCGCGGGTCGACGGCGACCGTCCGCGGCAGCGGCGGGCAGTCGACGGTCAACCGGAGGCCCGCGCGCTCGGCGGCCGCGCGCAGCAGCCCGGCGAGCTCGGTGGTGTACGCGGCCAGGTCGACCGGCACCCGGACGGCGGCGCCCCGGCCGGCCTCGATGCTGGCGAACTCCAGCAGGTCGTTGACCAGGCGCTGCAGCCGTTGGCCGTTGCGCATCGCCATGGTCAGCTGCTCGCGCGCCGCGGGACCCAGCGGCTCGTCGGACTCGGCGAGCACGTCGCTGATCGGGCCGAGCAGCAGGGTCAGCGGCGTGCGCAGCTCGTGGCTGACGTCGGAGAAGAACGCGGTCTTCGCCCGGTCCAGCTCGGCCAGCGCCTCGGCGCGCCGGCGCTCGGCCTCGAAGGTCCGCGCGTTCAGCAGCCCCCCGGCGACCTGGCCGGCGGTGAGCTCGAGGAAGGTCCGGTACTCGGCGTCCAGCAGCAGGTTCGGGCTGGTCGCGGCGAGCAGCACGCCCAGCTGCTCCTCACCGGCCGTGGCCGCCAGGGGCAGGACCACGGCGTCGGCGACCGGGTCGCGCCAGAACCCGCCGGCGACACCCAGGTGGTTCACGGTGCGGGGGAGCCGGACGGCGTCGGGGACCGAGGCGGGCAGCAGGTCGGCGTCGATGCCCACGGTGGTGGCCCGCTGCAGCCGGCCGTCGGGGCCGGTCAGGTAGACGGCGGCGAACGGCACGTCCAGCGGGTCGCCGGCCAGCGCGGTGGCCAGCGCGGCCAGCACGGTGTCCTCGTCGCCGAGGGAGGCGCCCGCCGTCGACAGGTCGTGCAGCAGCTGCTGGCGGCGCTCGGCGACCACCTCGCCGGTGACCTCGGTGCAGACGCCGAGCATGCCGCCGACCGATCCGTCGTCGTCGAACGCCGGGGCGTGCGAGACGGTGAAGTAGGTCTCCTCGCGGTACCCGGCGCGCTCCAGCAGCAGGGGGAGCCGGGGGAGCCAGGAGGCCTCGCGGGCGGTCATGGCGTGCTCGACCGGCCCGGCCAGCGCGGCCCACCCCTCGGCCAGGGTGACCCGGATGTCCTCGCCGATCGCGGGGTGCTTGGCCCCGATGAAGGGGGCGTAGGCGTCGTTGTAGAACTGCGTGTACTGCGGTCCCCAGGTGAGCACCATCGGGAACCGGGAGGCGAGGATCGTGCGGACGGCCCAGCGCAGGCCGGCCGGCCAGCCCGAGACCGGGCCGAGCGGGGTGGCCGACCAGTCGAAGTCGGCCATCAGCGCCCCGGCCTCGCCGCCGCCGGCGAAGAGGTCCCCGGCCGGGCCCGGGGGTGGCGCGGCTGCATCGGTCACGGTCGCCGCACACCTCCAGCCGCACGTCCAAGGGCTGCGGGACCCGTCGCCTCGGCGTCGAGACGGAAGAGGGAACTGGCAGTCGTGGCTGCGCCCGCGGGAGCAACCTAACCCAGCCGGGCCGGAGCGCGTCGGCGAGACCCGGTGGGCGGCTCCGCCGGGCGCCCGCTTGGATGGGTCCCGTCCCGCCGGGAGAGCCCTGGCACCCGAGCTCACCGAGGAGATCCCCATGGCCGAGCCGACCCGCCCCGATGTCGAGCCCCCCACCGGCCCCGCCCCCGACGACCTGGTCGTCGAGGACCTGGTGGTCGGCGACGGTCCCGAGGCCACCGCGGGCAGCCTGGTGAGCGCCCACTACGTCGGCGTCACCCACGACGGTGGCGAGCAGTTCGACGCCTCCTGGGACCGGGGCGACCCGCTGGAGTTCCGGCTGGGTGTCGGCATGGTCATCCAGGGCTGGGACGAGGGCATCCAGGGCATGCGCGTCGGCGGCCGCCGCCGGCTGACCATCCCCGCGCACAAGGCGTACGGCGACCGCGGCGCCGGCGGCGTCATCAAGCCGGGCGCGACGCTGGTGTTCGTCGTCGACCTCATGGGCGTGCGGTAACCGCTCAACCCCACCGCGCCGGGGACGCGATGGCGTCCCCGGCGCGGTTGCACAGCACGCGCACGGGGAACCGGTGGCTGCATGACGCAACCTGCGCCGGCACCGGAGCACGCCCTCGTCGAGGAAGCCCGCGAGACCTCGGTCGAGGAGAAGGGCTCCGGGGGTGGTGAGTCGACCGGCACCGTGATCGTCGCCGGTGCGGCCAACCTCGCGATCGCCGCGGCCAAGCTGATCGGCGGTCTGATCAGCCACTCCTCCGCGATGATGTCGGAGGCGGCGCACTCGCTGGCCGACACGGTCACCGAGGTGCTGCTGTTCGTCGCGCTGAAGCGCGGCAACAAGGCACCCGACGCCCGGCACCCGTACGGCTACGGGCGGGAGACGTACTTCTGGGCGTTCCTCGCGGCGCTGACCACCTTCGGCCTGGGTGCGGGGTTCTCGATCTGGCAGGGCGTCCAGACGATCATCGAGCGCAAGGAGGAGGGCTCGCCGACCGTCTCCTACATCATCCTGGCGGTGTCCTTCGTGCTGGAGGGCAGCTCGCTGCTCAAGGCGGTGCGCCAGGTCCGGTCGGCGGCGCAGGAGCGGGGCATCACCGCGCGCCAGTACCTGCGGACGACGACCGACACGACGGTCAAGGCGGTCACCTTCGAGGACAGCGCCGCGCTGGTCGGTCTGTTGCTCGCCGCGCTGGGCCTGTTCCTGGAGCAGGTGACCGGCGACCCGCTGTGGGACGGCATCTCCGCGGTGCTGATCGGTGTGCTGCTGGTGCTGGTCGCGGGGTCGCTGGCGCGGGCGAACGTCTCGCTGCTCATCGGGCAGTCGGTGTCGGATCGGGTGCGCGACCAGCTGCGCCAGGAGATCCTCGCGCTGGAGCTGGTCACCGACGTGCCGTTCCTGCTGACGACGGTGCTCGGCCCGGGCCAGCTGCTGGTCGCGGCGAAGGTGGACTTCGTCGACAGCGCGACCGCAGCGGACATCGAGCGGGTGTCCGACGACGCCGAGCGCCGGCTGGTGGCCCGGCACGAGGGCATCCGGTACGTGTTCCTCGACCCCACCTCGGGGCGCGGTGCCCGGGTGGACGCCCCCTCGGCGGACGAGGTCGGAATGGACTGAGCCGGGTGGGCGTTCGCCCGGTTCATGCAGGTCGAGGTGTGGTCCGACGTCGTGTGCCCGTGGTGCTACATCGGCAAGCGCCGGCTGGAGACAGCGCTCTCCGGGTTCGCGCACGCCGACGAGGTCGAGGTCGTGTGGCGGTCGTTCCAGCTCGACCCGTCGATCCCCGAGGGGCACACCGAGCAGACGCTGCCGGCACTGGCGGCCAAGTACGGCGCGAGCGTCGAGCAGATGCGCGGCAACATGGTCCGCGTCGAGGAGCTCGCTGCCGCCGAGGGGCTGGACTACGACCTGGCCAGCGGCGTGTCGGGCAACACGCTGCTCGCCCACCAGCTCATCCACCTGGCGGCCGAGCACGGGCTGCAGGCGCAGATGAAGGAGCGGCTGCTGCACGCGCACTTCGAGGAGCGCCGGCCGGTGTTCGACGTCGACTCGCTGGTGCCGCTGGCGGTCGAGGTCGGGCTGGACGAGGCGGAGGTGCGCGCGGCGCTCGGTGAGCGCCGGTACCTGGCGGCCGTGGAGTCCGACATCCGCGCGGCGCACTCGCTGGGCGCCACCGGCGTGCCGTTCTTCGTCGTGGACCGCACGTACGGCGCGGCGGGTGCCCAGCCGGCCGACGTGCTGCTGCAGCTGCTCGAGCGCGCCTGGGCCGACAGCCACCCGCAGCTCACCACCGTCCCGGCCGCCGACGCCTGCGAGGACGGGACCTGCGCGGTCTGAGCCCGGGCTGGACGACGCGCTACCTACCGCCCGGCCGTGCACTGCACGGCCGGGCGGAGCTGTCTCCGAGGAGAGCGGGGACGCCGACCGACCAGCTGGCGAGCTAGAACGGTGGCGGGTCGTCCGCCGGGTCGATCGGTGGGCGTTCCGGCGGTGACGATGAGCCCGGTGGCCCAAGATCGGGCGGTTGATCGGGGGCCCGCACCCGCATCCCCGGTGGTCGGGTCGTCCGCGTGATCCCGCTGGGTGTGGTGACCGTCAGCGTCCCGTCGGGGGTCATGGTGAACCGCCAGCCGGGGGCGAAGGTCTTCAAGCGGTGGTGGCTGCGGCACAGGCAGCACAGGTTGGTGCAGTCGGTGCGACCGCCGCAGGAGTGCGCGAGAACGTGGTCGAGGTCTGCCCAGCCGACGCGTTGCCCGCAGTTGGGGAACCGGCACCGGCGGTCGCGGGTGGTGACGAACGCCCGCTGCTTCGCGGTCGGCGCGTAGGCGCTGGTCTCCGGCGGCGGCCCGAGCGCCGCGCACCCACAGGCGGTGTCCGGGTGGTCGGGGCAGCCGCGCTTGACCAGCCGCTCCAGCTCCGCCGCGGTCACCGTGGCCAGGAGCTCCCCGTCGGGGCCGGTGATGGCGAAGCTCAGGGACCCACCCTCGGGCGCGACCAACCCCAGCGCACCCACCCGGGCGAGCAGTTCCCGCAGGTGCGCGGCGGTGACCACCAGGCCGTTCACCTCACCCGGTGCACTGCTCCGGTCCTGCAGCGAGGCCAGGTCGACGGTGACGGTGAGGTGCGCGCACACCGGGACCAGCCCGCCGGCGCCCGGGCGCAGCAGCAGCGCGGCGGCGATCTCGGCGCGGATCACCCCGATCGGCCGGTCGTCCCCATCGCGTTTGGCGGTCTTCGCGAGTTCGT